>JAGKSX010000027.1 GCA_018993155.1 Hydrogenophaga sp. | reverse complement strand
GCGTGCTGATGCTGCTCACCTTCGTTCCCACGTTTTCCACCTGGTTGCCCGGCGTGCTCGGGTACTCACACTGACCCTCAGAACCACCCTAGAAGGAGACTCCCCGTGAAGATTCATCGCAAGCACTTCCTGGCGGCCGTGGCCGCCGCCTCCCTGCTGGCGTTCGGCGCCGGCCCCGCGTTCGCGCAGAAGGTGCTGAAGTACACCCACTACCAGCCGGCCGGCAACGACCAGCCCAAGCACGCCGCCGCGCTCGCGTTCAAGGACCACGTGGAAAAAGCCACCCACGGTTCGCTCAAGGTCGAGCTGTACCCCGCCGGCCAGCTCGGCCCGGCACAGCAGGTCATGGAGGGCCTGCGCCTGGGCACGGTCGAACTCGCCGTGGTGCACGACGGCGGCATTCCCGGCGTCTACAAGACCTTCAACATCTTCGGCTTGCCCTTCCTCTTCAACGACCACGCGCACGCCTACGCCGTGCTCGACGGCAAGTTCGGCCAGGAGCTGGCCGAGGACATGCGCAAGCGCACCGGCATCCGCCTGATGGGCTACGCCGACAATGGCATCCGCCACTTCACCAACAGCAAGCGCGCCATCAAGACGCCCGAGGACATGAAGGGCCTGAAGATCCGCGTGCAGCCCAGCCCGGTGTTCGTGAAGCTGGTCGAGTCGCTGGGCGCCAGCCCGACCGCGATCGACTGGGGCGAACTGCCCGCCGCGCTCGCGCAGGGCACGGCCGACGGCCAGGAAAACGGCGTCACCAACATCATGGCCGCCAGCCTGTTCCAGCACCAGAAACACATCACGCTGGACGGCCACGTCTACAGCCTGCACGCCTACATGGTCAGCGAGCGCTTCTTCAACGGCCTGAACGCCGCCGAGAAGAAGGCCGTGACCGAGGGCGTGGACATCGCCAAGAAGATCCACCGCGACATGACGCGCGCGCAGGACCTCTCGGCCAAGAAGGTGCTGACCGAGAAGGGCATGACGGTGACCGAGCTCACCCCGGCCGAGATCGACCGCTTCCGCAAGGTGGCGCAGCCGCCGGTGCGCGCCTACCTCGAAGCCGAGGTGAGCAAGGAGTGGACCGAGAAGCTGCTGCAAGCCGCTGCCGCCAAGTGAGCGACGGGGTGAAGCACGACCGCCTGGTGGTGGCCCTGGACGACGGCTACGCCGCCTACGACCAGGAAGAGGCCTTGCTGGGCGCCGAGGGCGCGCGCTTCGAGGTGCGCCCCTGCCGCCGCGACGAAAACGCGGCGGCCGCCTCGGTGGCGGACGCCGACGTGGTGCTGGTGCGCGAGTCGCCGGTGTCGCGCCGGGTGATCGACGCCATGACCCGCTGCCGCGCGGTGATCCGCTACGGCATCGGCGTGGACAACATCGACCAGGCCGCCGCGCGCGAGCGCGGCATCATGGTGGCCAACGTGCCCGACTACGGCACCGACGAGGTCAGCTCGCAGGCCGTGGCGCTGGCGCTCGCGGTCTCGCGCCGCATCGGCCTGCACGACGCCGAGGTGCGCGCGGGCCGCTGGTCCACCGGCGTGCTGCAGCCCATGTATCGGCTGCGCGGGCGCACGCTGGGCCTGGTGGGTTTCGGCCGCATCGCGCGCATGACGCTGGAGAAGCTCGCGGGCTTCGGCTTCGGCCGCGTGCTGGTGCACGACCCCAAGAGCGACATGCCCCCGGGTGTGGAGCGCACCGACCTCGACACCCTGTTCGCCGAGGCCGACGTGATCTCGCTGCATGCGCCGCTCAACGAGCAGACGAAACACATGGTGGACGCGCGGCGCATTGCGCTCATGCGGCCCACCGCCCTCCTGGTGAACACGGCGCGCGGCGGCCTGGTGGACACGCAGGCGCTGTACGAGGCCTTGCGCGAGCGCCGCATCCTGGGCGCGGGGCTGGACGTGTTCGAGCAGGAGCCGCCGGGCGCGCACCCGATCTTCGGCCTGGACAACGTGGTCGTGACCAACCACATGGGCTGGTACAGCGAAGAGGCCATGCGCGAACTGCAGCTCAAGACGGCGCAGGAGGCGGTGCGCGTCCTGCGCGGAGAACAACCCTTGCACTGGCTCAACCGCTGGTGATTTTTTGACTGAACGGAGAAACGATGAACAAGGAATTGAAGGAGCTGGTCGACGGCTTCAACCAGGTGGCCGTGGCCTCGGTGGCCGATGCGGTGGACAAGGTCTGCGGCCAGCGCGGCTACATGGACACGCCGATCAAGCCTCGCATCAACGACAAGCGCATCTGCGGCCCGGCCGCCACCGTGCTCGAATCGGCGACCGATGAATTCGTGCCACCCCAGCACGCGCTGGACCTGATCGACGAAGCCGAACCCGGCAGCGTGATCGTGATCTCCATCGACGGCGGCCAGCCCGACGTGGCGGTGTGGGGCGGCCTGATGACGGCCGGCGCCGTGGCCAACGGCCACGCCGGCGCGGTGCTCGATGGCGGCGTGCGCGACCTCACCGAGATCCGGCGCGACTACGGCTTCCCGGTCTATGCCCGCGACGTGAGCCCCGGCACCACGCTGGGCCGCTTCCGCACGGTGGCCTCGCAGGTGCCCGTGCGTGTCGGGGGCATCGTGGTGCACCCGGGCGACATCATGGTGGGCGACGTGGACGGCGTGGTCGTGGTGCCGCGCGCGAAGGCCGCCGAGGTGCTGGCCGCGTCGCGCGAGATCGACGAGCGCGAGCTGGAGCAGGCCAAGCTCATCATGGCCGAGAAGTCGCTGCGCAAGGGCCTGGCCAAATATGGCCGCATCTGAGGTGCCCAGCCACGCCGGGGCCGCGCAGATCGTGGCCCTGGGCGAGGCCATGGTGGAGTTCAACCAGACCGGCGAGAACGGCGGGCGCAGCTACCTGCAGGGCTTCGGTGGCGACACCTCCAACTTCGCCATCGCCGCCGCCCGCCAGGGCGCGCGCGTGGCCTATGTGAGCGCGCTCGGCGACGACCCTTATGGCGCCCTGCTGCGCCGCCTGTGGGACGAGGAGGGCGTGGACCACCGCCACGTGCTGACCGACCCGGCGGCCTTCAGCGCGATCTATTTCGTCACCCACAACGGGCAGGGCCACCACTTCAGCTTCTTCCGCAGCGGCTCGGCCGCGAGCCGGCTCACGCCGGCCACGCTGCCGCGCGCGCCGATCGAGACGGCGCGCGTGCTGCACCTCTCGGGCATCTCGCTGGCGATTTCACCGAACGCCTGCGACGCCGGTTATGCCGCCATCGAATGCGCGCGCGCCGCCGGGGCCTGGGTGTCGTTCGACACCAACCTGCGGCTCAAGCTGTGGTCGGTGGAGCGCGCGCGCGCCGTCATGACGGACGTGATCGGCCTGAGCGACATCTGCCTGCCCAGCTACGACGACGTGGTCGCCATCACCGGCCTACACGACCCGGATGCGCTGGTGGACCACTGCCTGCGCCTCGGCGCGAAGACCGTGGCGCTCAAGATGGGCGAGCAGGGCGCGATCGTGGCCACGGCCAGCGAGCGCCACCGCATCGCGCCCGCGCGCTGCCAGCCGGTGGACGCCACCGGCGCGGGCGATGCCTTCGGCGGGGCCTTCGTGGCGCGCCTGGTGGCGGGGGGCGACCTGCCCACCGCCGGGCGCTACGCCGCCCCGGTGGCCGCGCTCTCCACCGAGGGCTATGGCGCGGTGGCGCCGATTCCGCACGCCGCGCGCGTGCGCGAGGTGCTCGCGGCCGCCCGGCCCTGAGCGCCGCTCAGTCCAGCAGCGAGCGCACCACCGACTCGCGCGTGCGCAGGCGCGTGGTGCGCTGGAAGAACAGGCTGTTGGGCACGCGCAGGTAGGAAGGCTCCGCGCCCTCGGCGGTGTCTTCGCGCAGCGTGGTGTAGATCAGGTTGATGTCCATCACCTCGCCGGCCAGGCCCGGCTTGTCGCCGCCCTCCAGCAGTTCGATGCGGTCGCGCAGGCCGAACGGGCGCGAGGTGAAGATCAGCACCGCACAGAAGATGTTGGAGAGCACGCTCCAGGCCGCGAAGAAGGCGATGGCGCCCACCGTGGCAAAGCCGGTGAACGCGGTCCAGATCACCATGCCCGAGACACCCACGCGGTCCAGCACCAGCAGCAGGGCGGCGCCGAACAGCAGGAAGGTGACCACGCGCCGGCCGCCGATCACAAACTCCAGCGGCAGCCGCTTGTCCTCGCCCACGCGGGTGATGAGGCGGTGCAGCAGCGAGCGCAGCAGCAGCGCGACGAAGACGATCAGCGCGATCTGCAGCGCGATGGTGATGACGTCGATGAAGGGGTGGGCGTAGGCGGGGAGAACGTCTTTCATGGAGTGGTCGCGGCGGGGGCCACCGAGGCGCCCTGGATGTGGTGCTGGTTCAGGGAAGCGGCCACGAAGCCGGTCGATTTCATGTCTTCCACGAAGGCATGCAGATAGCGCGCCGCATCGGCGCCGCGGTCCTTGGGCAGGCCCATGGCCTGCTGGATCACCATGAAACGGCCGGGCAGCAGCCGCAGGCCGGGGTGGCGTTGCTGGTCGTGCTCCAGCTGCTGCCGCACGCCGGCGGCCACGTCCAGCCCCTGGCGCACGAACTCATCGACCACGGCCTGCGAACTGGCGGCCCGCACGATCTCGGCGTGCCGCAGCTCGCGCGTCAGAAACAGGTCGTAGGCGCTGCCCTTGCCCACGGTCACCCGCGTGCCCGGCCGGTCCACCTCGTCGTTGCGCTGCAGCGGGGATTCGTCGCGCACGAGGTAGCTGCCTTCGATCAGCACATAGGGCGCGGTGAAGGCGATGCCCTCGCCGCGCAGCGGGTCGATGGCGAAGAAGCCGACATCGGCCGCGCCGTTCCTCACCGCGTCCACCGATTGGCCCGCCGTGTCGAACACGACCAGCTCGATCCCGACGCCGAGCCCCTGCGCCAGGCGGTGCGCGAGGTCCACCGAGACGCCGACCGGCTGCCCGGTGGCGGGGTTGCGGTTGGCGAGGATGGGGTTGCCCAGGTTGATGGAGGCGCGCAGGCGGCCAGTGGGCGCGAAGCTGTGGGACAGGGGGAGGGAAGCGGTCATGGCGATGAGGGGGAAGGCGGGTGAACGTCCATGGCTTGCCGCGTGGCCGGGGCCCGCGGCAAAGGATGACCATGGTAACGGCCCTCCCGGATCACCGGGACGGCGTCAGGGGGACGGCGGCTCGATGTGGCGGCCGGTATGCCGGTCGCGCACGATGGCCTGGACGAAGGCCGTGGCGTCGTGGCCGACGACCAGCCCCGGGTCCGCCTGTCCCGACGGCAGGGTCAGGGACACGCCCGCCGCTTCGAGCAGCGCGCGGGAAGCGGGCATGGCCAGGATGGCCTTGCCGCTGCGGTGCTGGTCGCGGATGAAGTCCAGCGTGTGGGTGTCGCGCGCGAGGGCCTGCACGCCTTCGTCGCCATCGGGCAGGGCCAGCGCGTCGAACAGGAAGGCGGGTTCGTTCTGCAGCGAAGCCTCGGCGTCGACGAACACGCCGTCCACGGTCTTCACCGGGCCGATCCGGGGTGCCACGAAACGGGGCTGGGCGCCGAGGGCGAGCAAGGTGGCGTGCAGACCCACGGCGCTTTTGCCGACGATGCCGTGCGCGACCAGGATGGCCACCTTGCGGGCCCGGATCGAGGGATCGCCGGCCAGCACGGCGTGTTGAAGGGAGGGCGGGAGCTGAGCCATACCCACCACTGGGGCAAATGGCGTGCCCAGGGAAATCGCCCTGTCGCGCCGGTCCTCTTGTAGAGTTGCAGACGTTTTTTCCGCAGGAGACGGCATGGCCACCAGCAAGAAGGCAACATCGGGCGCGATCCGGTCGGGCGTGGGCGGCTGGACCTACGAGCCCTGGCGCGACAACTTCTACCCCAAGGGCCTGGCGCACAGCAAGGAGCTGGCCTACGCCAGCTCGAAGCTGACCGCGATCGAGGTCAACGGCACCTACTACAGCACCTTCAAGCCGCCCACCTTCGCCAAGTGGCGCGACGAGACGCCCGAGGGCTTCGTGTTCTCCCTGAAGGCCAACCGCTTCACCACCAACCGCCGGGTGCTGGCCGAGGCCGGCGAGTCCATCGAACGGTTCGTGGGCAGCGGCCTGAGCGAACTCGGCCCCAAGCTCGGGCCGCTGGTGTGGCAGTTCGCGCCGACCAAGGTGTTCGACCCGGTGGATTTCGAGGCCTTCCTGAAGCTGCTGCCGAGCGAGGTGGACGGCCTGCCGCTGCGCCACGCGCTGGACGTGCGGCATGCGAGCTTCCTGGACCCGGCCTACCTCGCGCTGGCGCGAAAGCACCGCTGCGCCACGGTGTTCACCGATTCGGACGACTACCCCTCGTTCGCCGATGTGACCGGCGACTTCGTCTACGCGCGCCTGATGCGAACCGACCCGAAGGTGAAGACGGGGTACGCGCCCAAGGCGCTGGACCGCTGGGCCGAAGCCGCCAAGACCTGGGCCGCGGGCGGTGAGCCGGCCGACGTGCCCCGCGTCGAAAGCGCCGGCAAGAAGGCCAAGGCGCGGGATGTGTTCATGTACTTCATCAGCGGCGCCAAGGAGCGCGCCCCGGCGGCCGCGATGGCGCTGATCGAACGCCTCTAGAGCCGCACCCAGCGTGCGTTCTGCCGGTGGCTGTTCAGCACGGCCTCGATGAAGGCCATGCCGTCCAGGCCGTCGAGCAGGCCGGGCATGTTCGACATGGCTTCGCCGCGCCAGGCGCGTGCGAAATCCCGGTACAGCGTGGCGAAGGCCTCCAGGTAGCCCTCGGGGTGGCCGGCCGGGATGCGGTTGTCACCGACCTGCGGCGCCATGCCCCGGCGCAGTTGCTGCACCGGGCCGCCTTGCGGGGCGAAGCTCAGGAACTCGGGCTGCTCCTGATCGAAATGCAGCGAGGCGCGCGTGCCATAGACGCGCAGGCGCAGCGCGTTGCAGGCGCCGCTGGCGACCTGGCTGGCCCACAGCATGCCGCGCGCGCCGCCCTCGAAACGCAGCATGGCCTGCACGTGGTCGTCCAGCGTTCGGCCGGGCACGAAGCTCGTGAGCTCGGCCGACAGCTCCTGCACGCTCAGCCCGCTCACGTAGCGCGCCAATTGGTAGGCGTGGGTGCCGATGTCGCCCAGCGCACCGGCCGGTCCGGCGCGCTTCGGGTCGGCGCGCCATTCGGCCTGCTTGTTGCCCCGGCGTTCGACCGGCTCGCCCAGCCAGTCCTGCGCGTACTCCACCTGCACGATGCGCAGCTCGCCGAGTTCACCGGCGGCCACCATCTCGCGCGCCTGGCGCACCATGGGGTAGCCCGCGTAGGTGTGGGTGAGCAGGAACAGCAGGCCGCGCTCGCGCACCACCTGCGCCAGGGCCTTTGCCTCGGCCAGCGAGGTGGCCAGCGGCTTGTCGCAGATGACGTGGATGCCTTGTTCGGCGAAGGCGCGCGCCACCGGCACGTGCAGGTGGTTGGGCGTGACGATGGCGACGGCGTCGATGCCGTCCTCGCGCTGCGCCTCGGCCCGCGCCATGGCGGCGTAGTCGGCGTAGCTGCGCTCGGGCGCGATGTGCAGGTTCGCGGCGCTGGCGTGCGCGCGTTCGGGTGTGGACGAGAGCGCGCCGGCCACGAGCTCGAACTGGTCGTCGAGGCGCGCGGCGATGCGGTGGGCCGCGCCGATGAAGCTGCCATCGCCACCGCCCACCATGCCCAGGCGGATGCGCCGCGTGGTGCGCTCGCCGGTGCTCATGGTGTGCCCCGGTTCAGGCCCAGCAGGGCGGCCAGGGTGGCGGGGTCGCCCGCGCTGGCGGCGAAGTCGTCGAAGGCGCGGTCGGCCACGCGGATGATGTGCTCGCGGATGAAGGCCGCGCCTTCGCGCGCGCCGTCTTCCGGGTGCTTGAGGCAGCACTCCCACTCCAGCACGGCCCAGCCGGCGTAGTCGTATTGCGCCATCTTCGAGAAGATGGCCTTGAAGTCCACCTGGCCGTCGCCGAGCGAGCGGAAGCGCCCGGCACGGTCGATCCAGTTCGAGAAGCCGCCGTACACGCCCTGCTTGCCGTTGGGGCGGAACTCGGCGTCCTTCACGTGGAAGGCGCGGATGCGCTCGTGGTAGTGGTCGATGAAGGCCAGGTGGTCGAGCTGCTGCAGCACGAAGTGGCTCGGGTCGTAGAGGATGTTCGCCCGCGGGTGCTGGCCCACGGCGTCGAGAAAACGCTCGAAGGTGATGCCGTCGTGCAGGTCTTCGCCGGGGTGCAGTTCGTAGCAGACGTCCACGCCGGCTTCATCGAAGGCGTCGAGCACCGGGCGCCAGCGCCTCGCGAGCTCCGCGAACGCCGCTTCGACCAGGCCCGGCGGGCGCTGCGGCCAGGGGTAGAGGTAGGGCCAGGCCAGCGCGCCCGAGAAGCTGGCGTGGGCTTTCAGGCCCAGGCGCCGCGAGGCCTTCGCGGCCAGCAGCAGTTGCTCATGCGCCCATGCGGTTCGCGCGGCCGGTTTGCCGCGCACGTGGGGCGCGGCGAAGGCGTCGAACTGCAGGTCGTAGGCGGGGTGCACGCACAGCAGCTGGCCCTGCAGGTGGGTCGAGAGTTCGGTGATCTGCTGGCCGTGCGCGGCGAGCCGGCCCTTCACCTCGTCGCAATAGGTGTCGCTGGTCGCGGCGCGTTCGAGATCGAAGATGGCCGCATCGCTGGTGGGGATCTGCACCCCCTTGTAGCCCAGCGAGGCGGCCCAGCCGGCCAGGCCGTCGAGCGTGTCGAACGGCGCGGCCTTGCTGATGAACTGGGCCAGGAAGATCCCGGGTCCCTGGATGGTTTTCATGGGAATACTCCAAAAGCCAAAGCGATCCGCCAGCGAAGGGCATCACCCAGAGACACCGAGGATCCGGCTTTGCCGGTCCCAGGTGTCGCCCCCCTTCAAGGGGGGTGGCGCGAAGCGCCGCGGGGGGTGCTCTCTAGAACGGTGAATCAGGGAAGTAGAAGTCCTTGGCGTTCGCCTTGGTGATCAGCACCGAAGGCACGATGGTCGAGGCTGGCAGCTTCTCGCCCTTCTTGCGCGCCAGCGCGGTCATCTTGATGGCGTCATAAAGGAACTTGGGCGAGTAGGACACGTTGGCCTGGATCAGCGGGTTGCTGCCGTCCATCAAGGTCTTGACCATGGCTTTGGCACCGGCGCCGCCGAAGACGATCTTGATGTCCTTGCGCTTGGCCTGCTCGATCGCGCGCAGCACGCCGAAGGCCATGTCGTCGTCGGCCGCCCACACGGCGTCGATCTCCTTGAAGCGGGTGAGGAAGTCCTGCATCACCTTGAAGGCGTCGTCGCGGTTCCAGTTGCCGTGTTTGGCGTCCAGCACCTTGATGCCAGGGTGGTTCTTCATCACCGCGTTGAAGGCGTCCATGCGCTCGTTGTCGATGGTGGTGGGGATGCCGCGCAGCGCCACGATGTTGCCCTTGCCGTTGAGCGCCTTGGCCAGGTACTCGGCCGGCACCTTGCCGAAGGCGGTGTTGTCGCCCGAGACGTAGGCGTCCTGCGCGCTGGTGTCGGTGAGGCCGCGATCCACCACCGTCACGTACACGCCCTTGGCCTTGACCTGTTGCACCGGTCGTGTCAGCGCGGCGGACTCGAAGGGCAGGATCACGAGCGAGTCGATCTTGGTCGCGGTGACCAGGTCCTGCAGCTGGTTGGCCTGTTCGGGCGCGCCGCTGGCGGTCTTGATCGTGACCTTGATGTCGGGGTCCTTCTCCAGTTCTTTCTTGGCTTCGTTGGCCCAGTACACCAGGCCGGCGGCGAAGCTGTGGGTGGCGGCCGGGATGGCCACGCCCAGGTTCACCTTGTTCTGGGCCTGCGCCAGCAGCGGGCTGGCCATGCCCAGCGCGGCCAGGGCGGCCAGCGCGAGCAGACGGGAACGGTACTTCATGCTTGTCTCCTTGATGTGTTGATGACAGGGAAAGAAAGAAGGCATGGCGTGCCTTCAGGGACGCCGCCGCTGCATGAATGCGACGGCGATGATCACGAAGCCCTGCACCGCCGCGTTGAGGTACACGCTGATGATGCTGGTGAGGTTGAGGATGTTGCTGATGACCGAGAGCAGGATGGCGCCGATCACGGTGCCGCCGATGCTGCCGGCGCCGCCGCGCAGCGCGGTGCCGCCCACGATCACGGCCGCGATGGCTTCGAGCTCCCACAGCAGGCCGGTGGTGGGCGAGGCCGAGCCCAGGCGCGGCACGTAGAGCAGCGTGGCGATGCCCACGCACACACCGAGCAGGGTGTAGGTGAGCACCTTGATGCGGTCCACGTCCACCGCGGCGTAGCGCGCCACCTGCTCGTTGGAGCCGATCGCCTGCACGTAGCGGCCGTAGGCGGTGCGGTTGAGCAGCAGGGCGCCCGCGAAAGCGACCAGCGCGAAGATCCACACCGGGATGGGCACACCCAGCAGGCTGCCGTAGTACACCGGGCCGTAGGCGTCGGCCAGCGCGTTGTCGAGCGCGAGCGCGCCGCCGTCGGCGAAGTAGGTGAGGTAGGCGCGGAAGATGCCCAGCGTGCCCAGCGTGACGATGAAGGGCTCGATGCGCCCGCGCGTGATGAGCAGGCCGTGCGCCAGGCCGAACAGCGCGCCCAGCAGCACGGCGGCGGCCATGCCCACCATCACCACCGCCACCGGCGGCCAGCCCAGCGGGGCGATCCTGTTCATGAGCAGGATCACCACGCCCGCGATCAGCGCGGCCATGGAGCCCACC
The DNA here is from genome assembly GCA_018993155.1 of Hydrogenophaga sp. GTDB lineage: Bacteria > Pseudomonadota > Gammaproteobacteria > Burkholderiales > Burkholderiaceae_C > Hydrogenophaga. Next base: position 30,113 of record JAGKSX010000027.1, on the reverse strand, counting down.
GAGAGGTCGATGCCGCCCGAGATGATCACGAAGCACATGCCCACGGCGATGATGCCGATGAAGGCGGTGCGCGTGAGCACGTTCATGGCGTTGTCCACCGTGGCGAACTCGCGGTTGAGCAGCGTGCCGGCGATGCACAGCAGCACCAGGCCGAGCAGCGGGCCCAGGGTGGGCAGGCGCCAGGCGCGGCCGGCGGCCGGGGGCGGTGCCGGGGTGGCGTCAGTGCGTTCCTGTGGCATGGGCGATGAGCTCCTGTTCGTTGAGGTCGGCGGCCGAGAGCGTGGCCTGCAGGCGGCCCGAGCGCATCACCGCGACGCGGTGGCACAGGCCGATGAGTTCCATGAGCTCGGACGAGATCACGACCACCGCGCGGCCGCTGGCGGCCAGGCGCTGGATGAGGGCGTAGATGTCGCGCTTGGCGCCGATGTCCACGCCGCGCGTGGGCTCGTCGAGCACCACCACGCGCGGGTCCGGGTGCAGCACCTTGGCCAGTGCGAGCTTCTGCTGGTTGCCGCCCGAGAGCGAGCCGGCCGGCACGTCCAGCGAGCCGGTGCGGATGCCGAAATCGCGCACCGCCTGCGCCAGCGCGGCGGTCTCGCTCGCGGGCTGCAGCCAGGGGCGGGCGTGCTTCTGCAGCGCCATCAGCGTGAGGTTCTCGCGCAGGCCGAAGCGCACGTGCAGGCCGCGGCCCTTGCGGTCTTCGCTCAGGTAGGTCAGGCCGGCGTCGGCCGCCTCGCGCGGCGAGCGCGGCAGCAGCTCGCGCCCGGCCACCTGCACCGCCTGCGCGCTGCGCTCGCGCAGGCCCAGCAGGCCTTCGAAGAGTTCGGTGCGCCCCGCGCCCACCAGGCCGGCGAAGCCGAACACCTCGCCCGCGCGCACCTCGAAGCTCACGTCCTGCGCCCAGCCGGGCACGCTCAGGGCGCGCACCGAGAGCAGCACCGGCGCGTCGGCCGGCACCTCGGCGCGCGGCGGGTAGAGGTCGGCGAGTTCGCGGCCCACCATCAGGTTCGCCATCTGCGCGCGCGTGAGCGTGGCCGTGGCCTGCTGCGCCACCAGGCGACCGTCGCGCATCACGATCACTTCCTCGGTGATGCGCTCCACCTCGTCGAGCTTGTGCGAGATGAAGACGATGGTCACGCCTTCGGCCTGCAGGCGCGCGACCAGGCCGAACAGCCGGCCGGTCTCGCCCGGCGTGAGCGTGGCGGTGGGCTCGTCCATGATGAGCACGCGCGCGTGGCGCGACAGCGCCTTGGCGATCTCCACCAGCTGGCGCTCGGCCACGATGAGGTCGCGCACGCGGGTGTCGGGGTGCACCTTGCTCAGACCCACGTCGTCGAGCACGCGGCGCGTGGTGGCGCGCATGGCGCCGTCGTCGAGCCAGAGGCCGCGCCGCTTTTTCTCGTGGCCCAGGAAGATGTTCTGCGCCACCGTGAGGTCTTCGGCCAGGTTGAACTCCTGGTGGATCAGCACGATGCCTTCGGCCTCGGCCGCGCGCGGGCCGTCGAAGCGCACCGCGCGGCCGTTCACCTGCAGCGTGCCTTCGCTGGGCCGTTCGTAGCCCGCGAGGATCTTCATAAGGGTGGACTTGCCCGCGCCGTTCTCGCCCAGCAGGCCGTAGACGCGGCCGGGCTCGAAGGCCAGGTCCACGCCGTGCAGCACCTGCACCGGGCCGAAGCGCTTGACGATGCCGCGCAGCTCGATGCGCACGCCGGTGGCGGCCATCACGCCAGCTCCATCTGTCGCAGGCTTTCCTGCATGGCCAGCACGCCCGCGCCAATGAGCCCGGCGCGCTCACCCAACGGCGTGTACTGGATCTCCAGGTGCCGGGTGGAGAGCGCGAGCGAGCGGTGGTACACGCTCTGGCGCACGGCGGCCAGGAACAGCGGCCCCACGCGCGTGACGCCGCCGCCGATGAACACGTGCGAGGGGTTGAAGAAGTTCACCACCGACGCGAGCATCTGCCCCACCAGCGCGCCGGAGCGCTGCACCACCTGGTTGGCCGCCATGTCGCCTGCGCGGCTGGCCTCGGCCACGTCCTGCAGGCGCAGCGCGCCGCGCTCGGCCAGCCGGCGCGCGAGCAGCGGGCTCTGGCCGGCCTGGGCCGCTTCGGTGGCCATGCGCGCGATCGCGGGCCCGGCGGCCATCGCCTCCACACAGCCCAGGTTGCCGCAATGGCAGCGCGGGCCGTCGGGCACCACGCAGATGTGGCCCACGTCGCCGGCCGAGCCGTTGGCGCCGCGGTAGACCTGGCCCTGGCAGACGATGCCGCAGCCCACGCCGGTGCCGACCTTCACTACCAGGAAGTTCGAGAGGCTGCGCTGCATGCGCCAGAGCTCGCCCAGGGCCATCACGTTGACGTCGTTGTCCACGAACACGGGGGCGCTGAAGTCGGCGGCGAGGTCGTCGCGAATGGAGTACCCGTCCCACAGCGGCATCAAGGGTGGGCTCACCAGCTGGCCGCTGTCGAAATCCACCGGGCCGGGCAGGCCGATGCCGATGCCGATCACCTGGCGCGGCGCCACGCCGCAGCGCGCCAGCAGCTCGTGCATGAGCACGCGGATGCGCGAGAGCACCGGGCCGGGGCCGTCGTGCACGTCGGCCGGTTCGCTGTGGTGGGCCATCACGGCCAGGTCGGGGCTGAGGATGCCGACCTCCAGTCCGGTGGCGCCCACGGCCACGCCGATCAGCACGCCCAGGCTGCGGCTCAGGCGCAGGGTGTCGGCGCGGCGCCCGCCGGTGGGCACCTGCTCGCCGGTCTGCTCCAGCAGGCCTTGTTCGAGCAGATCGGCGACCGCGGCGTTGGCGCGGGTCTTGGAAAACGAGGCGGCGGCGGCCAGGGCGTCGCGCGAGATGCCGCTGGCCCAGAACACGTGGTCCAGCACGGTGCGCTCACCGGTTTTCAGGCCTTTCCAGTTCACGTTGCTTGTCTCCGTTGGTGTGCCGTCGTCGGGCGCGGCACTGGAGACGCATGCTATTCGGTCGAATTCGACCCGACAAGATCTAAGTTCGGTCCAAATTGGGTCAATCAAAGAACAGTCTTGCCGCAGGTCTCACTCAATGTCGAGCCGGTCGTCGCTCGCCATGGGCGTCGGACATGGCCTTGTCCAACAACCCCATCCACCATGAACTTCCATCCCGATATCACGAGCTTTGACCAATTGAATGCGATTCACGACGCCGCCTTTGGCGATCTGAAAACCCATGCTGGATACGGTTTGCCCGAGTTCCACGATCCGATCGTGAACCCAGTGGTTTCGCTGCGCTCTCTGGAAGCGCAGACGTGGGATCAGAAGGAGGCCTTGTCCACGCTGGCCGGGTTCGACGGGACGCTGAAACGTCTGAAAGCCGAGGGGCTGCCGGGCGGTGGACGGACCAGCGAAGTGGGCCGGGCCTTCTTCGACGCCGGTGTCAACGCGTTGGCCAATGCGGTGGGCTATTTCGTCGGTTATGTGGTCGCCGTGAAAGTCGAAGAGCTCTATGACCGAAACCCCGCCGATCTGAGCTACTGGCAAAGGTTTGCCAGTGAGATGGCCAACAGGCTGGTTCAACAGTCGATCCGCTGGATGTTGCGGGATCTGCTGTGGCCTGCGTGCCAACGCTCGATCGGGATGCACGCCGTTTCGCTGGAAGAGGCTTCGAAAGGCCGGCAATGGGGTCAGCTCGGCATTGCCACGGGTGCCACGGTGGGCGGCGACATGCTGGGGGCCTTTCTGTACGACCTCCTGCCGCAGCCGTCGGGTCCCGATGTGCTCGTGCAAGGCGCCGCCCGTACGCTGGTGTTTGCCGTGACCGACGCCCTGGCCCTGTGGGTCAGAAGCCTCACGGCACGCACCAGCAAGCATGCGCGATTCGAGGTCAACGAGAACATCCAGGAAGGCGCTCGTGTCTCCGCCGGCATTCGTGGTGTCCAGGTGGCCCTGGATTCTTTTTTCCTGGCCTTGTACAAGCTGCACTGCTCGAACCTTTACGGCTTCGTGGCCTTGCTGGACGCATGTGAACTGACACCCTATCTCCTGTGGGAGGGCGGGCGGCTCTGCCGCGCCACGTCCCTGGAACAAACGGTGCCCATCGAGCTCCGCCAGGCCCAGGGGGGCGAGGGCCGTGGGCGCGACCAGCCGTCGCAGGCAGATGTCTCGCGCGTCTCGGCGCGTTCCCGGCTGTCGCGGATCAATATGCCGTGACCACGGGCGGTGCAAGGCTTGACGGGCCGGGTCGGCTCAGGCGGTGATCGCCTTCAAGACCTCTTCCGCCGTGCCCGGCGCGTTCATCGCCCCGGGCCGACCGCCGGCCTGCGCCACCGCGTCCCGCAGCGCCTCGAACACGCTGATGGCCAGCATGAAGGGTGGCTCGCCCACCGCCTTGCTGCCGTGCACGTTGTCTTCGCGGTTGGCCTCGGGCCAGAGCTCGACCTTGAAGTGCTCGGGGATGTCGCCGGTGGCCGGGATCTTGTAGGTGCTGGGCGCGTGGGTCTGCAGGTAGCCCTTGTCGTTCCACACCAGCTGCTCGGTGGTGAGCCAGCCCATGCCCTGCACGAAACCGCCCTCGATCTGGCCGATGTCGATCGCCGGGTTGATGCTGTGGCCGACGTCGTGGAGGATGTCCACCTTCAGCACGCGGCTCTCGCCGGTGAGCGTGTCGATGGCCACTTCGGTGACCGCCGCGCCGTAGGCGAAGTAATAAAAGGGCCGGCCGGTGAGGGTGGTCTTGTCGTAGTGGATCTTGGGCGTGCGGTAGAAGCCGTCGCTCCAGAGCTGGATGCGGTTGGCGTAGGCGGCATGCACCACGTCCTCGAAGCTGCGCGTGGTGGTGGGCGTGATGACCTGGCCACCCTCGAAGCGCACCGCGCCCGCGCCGCAGCCGTCCAGCCCGGCGACGAAGGCCGCGAGGTTGTCGCGCACGTGGCGCGCGGCGAATTGCGCGGCGCGGCCGTTGAGGTCGGTGCCGCTGGAGGCGGCGGTGGCGCTGGCGTTGGGCACCTTGCTGGTGTCGGAGGCGGTGGAGAGCACGCGCTCGAAGGGCACGCCGAGCTCGTCGGCCACGATGGCGGCGACCTTGGTGTTGAGGCCCTGGCCCATCTCGGTGCCGCCGTGGTTCACCTGCACGCTGCCGTCGGTGTACACGTGCACCAGCGCGCCGGCCTGGTTGAACAGCGTGGCGGTGAAGCTGATGCCGAACTTCACCGGCGTGAGCGAAATGCCTTTCTTGATGACCGGGCTGTCCGCGTTCCAGGCTGCGATCTGCCCGCGCCGCTCGCGGTAGCGGCTGGTCTGCGCGAGGGTGGTCATGAGCGGTTCGAGGATGTTGTCCTCCACCGCCATCTGGTAGTGGGTGACGTTGCGGCTTTCGATGCCATAGAGGTTGCGCAGGCGCACGTCCAGCGGGTCCCTGCCGAGCGCCTGGGCGATGTCGCTCAGGATGCGCTCGATCACGATCACGCCCTGCGGGCCGCCGAAGCCACGGAAGGCGGTGTGGCTCTGGGTGTTGGTCTTGCAGCGGTAGCTGGAGATCGTCACGTCTTCCAGGAAGTAGGCGTTGTCGGCATGGAAGATCGCGCGGTCGGCCACGGGGCCGGAGAGGTCGGCGCTGAAGCCGCAGTTGGCGAGCATTTCCAGGTCGAGCCCGCTGAGCAGACCGGTGTCGTCGAAGCCCACGCGGTAGTGGTAGGCGAAGGGGTGGCGCTTGCCGGTGATCATGAAGTCGTCGTCGCGGTCCAGCCGCAGCTTGACCGGGCGCTGCAGCTTGCGCGAGGCCACGGCGGCCCACACCGCGAGGTGGCCGGCTTGCGTTTCCTTGCCGCCGAAGCCGCCGCCCATGCGCCGGCATTCCACCGTCACCGCGTGGTTGTGAATGCCCAGTGCGTGCGACACCCAGTGCTGCACCTCGCCCGGGTGCTGGGTGCTGGAGTAGACCCACCACTGGTTCTGTTCCAGCGGCAGCACGTAGGCGATCTGTCCTTCCAGGTAGAAGTGTTCCTGGCCGCCGACTTCGAAGGTGCCCTCCAGCTGGTGGGGCGCGCGCGCCAGGGCTGCCGCCGCGTCGCCGCGCTTCACGTGCACCGGGGGCAGCACGTAGCTGCCCTGGGCATGGGCCTGGTGCACCGAGAGCACGGCGGGCAGGGGCTCGATGTCGAGCTTGACCAGGCGCGCGGCGCGGCGCGCGGTCATCACGTCGTCGGCCACGACCACGGCCACCACCTGGCCGATGAACTGGACCGTTTCGCTGGCGAACACGGGTTCGTCGTGCGCGAAGGCGGCCAGCGTGGGGTCGCCGGGGATGTCGCTGGCACCGAAGACGCCGCGCACGCCCGGCACGGCCAGGGCGGCCGAGGCGTCCACGCCGCGCAGCCGGCCGTGTGGCACCGGGGAGCAGACCGGGGCGGCGTGCAACGTGCCGCGCACCTCGGGGATGTCGTCGATGTAGGTGGCGCCGCCGGCCACCTGGGCGCGCGCGCTCTCATGGAAGCGCGAGACACCGGCCGCGCGCGGGCTCGCGGGCGGCACGGGGATGGCGGGGCGGGCTTCGGCCACGTCGTCGGACGGGGCGGTGGCGTCCGCGCGGGACGAGATCACCACCGGCGCGGGTGTGTCGGGGTTGTTGGGGTCGCGTGCGTTCATGCCAGTGCCTCCAGCGTTGCCGCATTGAGGTTGTCCAGGTTGATGTGCTGCAAGCCCTGGCTTTCCAGCCAGAAGCGCTGCAGCAGGTTGCCCAGCACAGCCTGTCGGTAGGCGGCGCTGGCGCGCATGTCGGAGATGGGCTGGAACTCGGCGCGCAGCGCGGCCACGGCGGCTTTCACCGTGTCGGGCGTCCAGGGCTGGCCGCGCAGGGCGGCTTCGGTCTGGCGCGCGCGCGCCGGTGTGGCGGCCACGCCGCCGGCACCGATGGAGACCTGCGCCACCACGCCCTCGGTCACCGTCATCTGGATCGCGAGGCAGACGGCGGAGATGTCGTCGTCGAAGCGCTTGCTGATCTTGTAGGCCTTGAAGGTTTCCCCGGCCGTGGGGCGGGGCACCTTGATCCAGGCCAGCAGCTCGTCGGGTCGCATCACGTTGGTGCGGTAGCCGGTGTAGAGGTCTTCCAGCCGCAGTTCGCGGTGGGCGATGGCGCCGCGCTTCGCATCCCAGCGCATCAGCACCACGCTGGCGCCCAGGCCGATCAGCAGGGGCATGGAGTCGCCGATGGGCGAGCCGTTGGCCACGTTGCCGCCCAGCGTGCCCGAGTTGCGCACCGGCAGGCCGGCAAAGCGCTGGGCGAAGGTCTGGAGCTGGGGGCGGTCTTTCACCAGGGCGGCGTAGGCGTCGGTCAGGGTGACGGCGGCGCCGATGGCGATGTGGTGCGGGTAGCCTTCCACCCGGCGCAGCTCGCGCACGGCGGTCACGTCCAGCACCTGGGCGAAGCGCTTGTGCATCTTGGTGACCCACAGGCCCACGTCGGTGCAGCCGGCGACCACCTGGGCCTGGGGGTGGGCGGCGCGCTGGCGCAGCAGCTCCGTCAGCCGGGTCGGGCGCAGGTAGGTGGTGCCGTCTTCCTGGTCCTTCCTGAGCACCTGGAGCGCCGCCACGGTGGCGGCCTCGTTCACGCCACAGCCCTGGGGCAAGGGCAGGCCGCCCATCTGCTGCGCGGCGTCCAGGATCGGGCGGTAGCCGGTGCAGCGGCAGAGGTTGCCGGAGAGGTCGGCCTGGGCATGGGCGCGGTCGATGCCTTTTCCGCCGTGGGTGTTCTGGTACATGCCGAACAGGCTCATCACGAAGCCGGGTGTGCAGAAACCGCATTGGCTGCCGTGGCACTGCACCATGGCTTCCTGGGCCGGGTGCAGCTCGCCGCTCTCGTTGGCCAGGTCTTCCACGGTCCAGACCGCCAGGCCGTTCACCGAGTGCGCCAGCCGGATGCAGCTGTTGATGGCCTTGTATTCCAGTTGGCCGTCCACCGCCTCGCCCAGCACCACGGTGCAGGCGCCGCAGTCGCCCTCGCCGCAGCCCTCCTTGGTGCCGGTGCAGTGCAGGTCTTCGCGCAGCACCTCCAGCAAGGTGCGGTCGGGGGCCACGTGGCGCAGCGTCACGGGCTGGCCGCGGCGCAGGAAGGTCAGGGTTTGTGCGGATATTTCGGTGCTCATGCGTGCCAGCATAGCGCTGCCCCCTTGGCACAACATATGCTCGACCATATGTCCAAAATGCCCAAAACACCATTCACCCACATAGGACAAGGGTATGAAATACATGTCCATGTTCGACAAGATTGACCTGCACCTGATCCGCGTGCTGCACACCGTGCTCACCGAGCGCAGTGTCTCGCGCGCGGCGCTGCGCCTGGGCATGTACCAGCCGGCGGTGAGTGCGGCGCTCAAACGCCTGCGCGAAATGGCCGGCGACCCCCTTCTGGTGCGCTCGGGTTCGGGCATGGTGCCCACGGTGGCGGGGCTGCGCATGATCGAGCCGGCGGCCGACATCCTGCGCAGCGCCGAGGTGCTGTTCTCCGACGCGCGCAGCTTCGAACCCGCCACCGCGCGCCACAGCTTCAGCATCGCCGCCAGCGACTACATGGACCCGCTGTTCCTGCCGCAGCTGGTGACCCAGATCAAGAGCCAGGCGCCGAACTGCCCGATCGACATCCACCCGCTCTCGCGCGACTCCGACTACCGCAACCACCTGGCCCAAGGCGATGTGGACGTCGTGATCGGCAACTGGACGCAGCCGCCCGAGGACCTGCACCTGGGCCGCCTGTTCGGCGACGAGGTGGTCTGCCTGGTCTCCCAGCAGCACCCGGCGGCGCGCCGGGGCTGGGACGTGGAGGCCTGGCTGGGCGCCGAGCACATCGCGCCCACGCCCACCCACCCCGGCGCGCGCGGTTTCGTGGACGAGCACCTGGCGACCCTGGGCCTGGTGCGCAACATCACCGCCCGCTGCCCGCATTTCGGGCTGATCCCGGCCATGGTGGCAGGCAGCCTGCTGGTGCTGACCACCGGGCGCCAGTACTGCGACCGCTTCACCGGCGTGCTGCCGGTGAAGGTGCTGCCCAGCCCGGTGGAGTTCCCGCGAATGATGTATTACCAGCTCTGGCACGAGCGCACTCACGCCTCCAAGGCCGGGCGCTGGCTGCGCGAGCAGGTCAAGAGCGTGGCCGCCTCGCTGAAGCGGCCCGATGCCGACGGCTGACCCGACAAGACAACGAAGGAGACCCATGACCACGACACGACTGCAACTCAGCGGCATCACCAAGCGATATCCGGGCGTGGTGGCCAACAGCGGCGTCTCGCTCACCGTGCAGCCCGGCGAGGTGCACGCCGTGCTGGGCGAGAACGGCGCCGGCAAGTCCACGCTGATGAAGATCATCTACGGCTCGGTGAAACCCGACGAGGGCACGGTGATGTTCAACGGCCGGCCGGTGCACATCCGCAACCCGCAGGAGGCGCGCGCCCTGGGCATCAGCATGGTGTTCCAGCACTTCAGCCTGTTCGACACGCTCACCGTGGCCGAGAACGTCTGGCTCGGCCTGGACAAATCGCTCACGCTGCCGGAGGTGAGCGCGAGCATCACCGCCAAGGCCACCGAGTACGGGCTGGACATCGACCCCTCGCGCCCGGTGCACACGCTTTCGGTGGGCGAGATGCAGCGGGTGGAGATCATCCGCGCGCTGCTGACCAACCCGCAGCTGCTGATCCTGGACGAGCCGACCTCGGTGCTCACGCCGCAGGCGGTGGAAAAGCTCTTCGTGGTGCTGCGCAAGCTCGCGGCCGAGGGCTGCAGCATCCTCTACATCAGCCACAAGCTGCACGAGATCCGCGAGCTGTGCACGGCCTGCACGGTGCTGCGCGGCGGCCAGGTCACGGGCGTGTGCGACCCGCGCCAGGAAAGCAATGCCTCGCTCTCGCGCCTGATGATCGGCGCCGAACCACCTGCGCTGGAGGTGCGCGAGCTGCACGCCGGCGCGGCGGTGCTGGAGGTGAAGGGCCTCACGCTGCAGAGCGACGACCCCTTCGGCACGCACCTGGCCGACATCGCGCTCACGGTGCGCGCGGGCGAGGTGGTGGGCATCGCGGGTGTGTCGGGCAACGGCCAGAGCGAGCTGCTGTACGCGCTCTCGGGCGAAGACCGGCGCGCGCCGGCCGGCAGCATCCGCCTGGGCGGGCAGGACGTGTCGCACGCCGGCCCGGCCCGGCGGCGCGCCCAGGGCCAGCACTTCGTGCCCGAGGAGCGCCTGGGCCGGGGCGCCGTGCCCACGCTCTCGCTGTCGCACAACCTGCTGCTCTCGCGCACGGACGCGCTCGGCTCGGGCGGCTGGATCCGCGTGGGCGCGCTCAAGGCGCAGGCGGCCGACATCATCGCGCGCTACAAGGTCAAGGCCAATGGGCCGGACGCGGCGGCCAAGTCGCTCTCGGGCGGCAACCTGCAGAAGTTCATCGTCGGCCGCGAGATCGAGGCCAGGCCCAAGCTGCTGATCGTGAGCCAGCCCACCTGGGGCGTGGACGTGGGCGCGTCCGCGCAGATCCGCGGCGAGATCCTCAAGCTGCGCGACGCGGGCTGCGCGGTGCTGGTGGTGAGCGAAGAGCTCGACGAGCTGTTCGAGATCAGCGACCGCCTGCACGTGATCGCCAAGGGGCGCCTCTCGCCCAGCCTGGACCGGGCCGACGCCACCATCGAGCGCATCGGCGAATGGATGTCCGGTCTCTGGGACACCGCCGCCACCCACCACAAGAAAGAGGAGACCGCCCATGCTGCGGCTTGAAGTCCGTCCCCAACCCTCGGCGCGCTGGGGCTACGCCTCGCCGCTGCTGGCCCTGCTGATCACCGTGGTGATCGGCGTCATCCTGTTCGCCGTGCTGGGCAAGGACCCGGTGCGCGGCCTGCAGGTGTTCTTCTGGGAGCCGATCAAGAGCACCTACGCGCTGTCCGAGCTGATGGTGAAGGCCACGCCGCTGCTCATCATCGCGCTCGGGCTGGCGGTGTGTTTCCGCTCCAACGTGTGGAACATCGGCGCCGAGGGGCAGTACATCATCGGCGCGATCTTCGCGGCCGGCGTGGCGCTCACAGCCGACAAGAGCACCGGCGCCTGGATCGTGCCCGCCGTGCTGGTGGCCGGCGTGCTGGGCGGCATGTTCTGGGCGGGCATCACCGCGCTGCTGCGCGACCGCTTCAACGCCAACGAGATCCTCGTGAGCCTGATGCTGGTCTATGTGGCGGTGCAGGTGCTCAACTTCCTGGTCTATGGCCCGTGGAAGGACCCCATGGGCTACAACTTCCCGCAGACCAAGACCTTCGAGTCGGTCACGCAGATCCCGCGCCTCATGAGCGGTTCGCGCGTCACCATCGGCCTGCTGATCGCGCTGGCCGGCGTGGCGGCGGTGTGGGTCTTCCTGTTCCGCACCTACGCGGGCTACGCCCAGCTGGTGGGCGGCCTGGCGCCCGCGGCGGCGCGCTACGCGGGCTTTTCCTCGCGCAAGGCGCTGTGGATCGCGCTGCTGACCTCGGGTGGCGCGGCCGGCCTGGCCGGCGCGCTGGAGGTGGCCGGCCCGATCGGCCAGCTCACGCCCTATGTGCCGGCGGGCTACGGCTTCGCGGCCATCATCGTCGCCTTCGTGGGGCGGCTGCACCCGGTGGGCATCGTGTTCTCGGCCATCCTCATGAGCATGTTCTACATCGGCGGCGAGCTCGCGCAGTCGCGCCTGGGCCTGCCCAAGTCCATCACCGGCGTGTTCCAGGGCCTGCTGCTCTTTGCCTTGCTGGCCTGCGACACCCTGATCGCCTACCGCCTCGTCTGGAAAAAGCGATGACCACCCCCGTTGCTTGCTCGCTGCGCGTAGCCGCATCCCCCCTCAAGGGGGCAACGCCTGTGGCCCGGCAAAGCCGGTTCCACGGCGTTCCTGGATCGGTTGTCCGCGCCCGTGACACTGAATGGAGTATTTGATATGGAATCCACTGCTCTCCTGATCGCCGCCTCGCTCAACGCGGGCACCGTGCTGGCCATTGCCTCGCTGGGCCTGCTCATCAACGAGAAAGCCGGCATCGTCAACCTCGGCGCCGAGGGCATGATGCTGTGCGCCGCGCTGGCCGGCTTCGCCACCGTGGTCCACACCGGCAGCACCACGCTGGGCTTTGCGGCCGGCATGGCGGCCGGGGCCCTGCTCGCGGCCATCTTCGGCGGCCTGGTGATCTGGCTCAACACCAACCAGTACGCCACCGGCCTGGCGCTCAGCCTGTTCGGCGCGGGCTTCTCGGCCTTCGCCGGCACCAGCTACGTGCAGGAGAAACTGCCCGAGCAGACCCGCCACGCGATCCCGCTGCTCGGCGACATCCCGCTGATCGGCCCGGCGCTGTTCCGCCACCACCCCATGGTCTACATCTGTGTGGCGCTGGTGATCGGCCTGATCTGGTTCCTCTACCGCACGCGCGCCGGCCTCGTGCTGCGCAGCGTGGGCGAGAGCCCGGAGTCCTCGCACGCGCTGGGCTACCCGGTGCGCCGCATCCGCCTGGTGGCGGTGATGGCCGGGGGCGCGCTCTGCGGCCTGGCCGGTGCGTATGTGTCCACCGTCTACACACCGCTGTGGGTGGAGGGCATGATCGCCGGCAAGGGCTGGATCGCGCTGGCGCTGACCACCTTCGCCACCTGGCGGCCGGCCCGCGTGCTGCTGGGGGCCTACCTGTTCGGCGGCGTGACCATGCTGCAGTTCCACCTGCAAGGCATCGGCGTCAACGTGCCCAGCCAGTTCCTGACCATGATGCCCTACATCGCCACCATCGTCGTGCTGGTCCTGATCTCGCGCAACCCGACGTGGATCCGCATCAACATGCCTTCCTCGATCGGAAAACCCTTTTACCCGGGCGCATAATCTTTTCTGTTTTTTGCATAGTTTCCGCTCCACCCTTTCCCAACAAAGAGGTTATCCATGACAGACCTGAGCAAACGTTCCCTGATGAAGGTTGCCGCGCTGACCGCGCTGACCAGCGCCGTCCTGATCGGCTGCGGCAAGAAGGAAGAGGCCGCCGCGCCCGCCGCGCCTGCGCCCGCACCGGCTGTGGCCGAGGCACCGAAGGCCGCGCCGCTGAAGATCGCGTTTGCCTACGTCGGCCCGGTGGGCGACGGCGGCTGGACCTTTGCGCACGACAACGGCCGCAAGGCGCTGGAGAAGGAATTCGGCGACAAGATCGTGACCAGCTTCGTCGAGAACGTGCCTGAGAGCGCCGACGCCGAGCGCGTGATCCGCGATCTGGCCGGCCAGGGCAACAAGCTGGTGTTCGGCACCACCTTCGGCTACATGGAGCCCATGCTCAAGATCGCGCCCGACTTCAAGGACGTGAAGTTCGAGCACGCCACCGGCTACAAGACCGCCGAGAACATGCGCACCTACGACAGCCGAACCTACGAAGGCGCATACATGGCCGGCGTGATCGCGGGCGGCATGACCAAGTCCAACACCCTGGGCGTGGTGGCTTCCATCCCAATCCCCGAGGTGATCCGCAACATCAACAGCTTCACGCTGGGCGCGCAATCAGTGAACCCCAAGGTCAAGACCAAGGTGGTCTGGGTCAACGGCTGGTTCGACCCACCGAAGGAAACCGAAGCCGCCACCTCGCTGATCAACGGCGGCGCCGACATCCTGTTCCAGAACACCGACTCGTCGGCCGTGCTGCAGACCGCCGAGAAGCTGGGCAAGCGCGCCTTCGGCTGGGATTCCGACATGACCGCCTACGGCCCCAAGGCCCACCTGGGTTCGGCCGTGATCAACTGGGCGCCGTACTACATCAAGGCCACCAAGGACGTGCTGGAAGGCACCTGGTCCACCGGCGGCGTGTGGTGGGGCGTGAAGGAGGGCGCGATCGACATGGTCTCCGTCGCTGAAGACGTGCCGGCCGAAGTCAAGGCCAAGGTCGACACCGTGCGCGCCGGCCTGAAGGACGGCAGCTTCTCGATCTGGAAGGGCCCGATCCTGGGTTCCGACGGCAAGGAAGTGCTGGCCAAGGACACCGTCGCCGACGACAAGTTCCTCGGTGGCATCAAGTTCTACGTCAAGGGCGTTGAAGGCAAAGTGCCGAACTGATCCGCCTTCTGGCGTGTCCTGGAAAAGAAAGCCGCCTCCGGGCGGCTTTCTTGCTTGAGTGAGACCACGATGATCGAACGACAACTCTGGCACCCCGTGATCGCATCGAACCAGGTGCGCGACCAGCCCGTGGCGTGTTCGCTGCTCGGGCAGCCGCTGGTGCTCTGGCGCGAGCAGGCGCACGACGTCCACCGCGTGCATGCCTGGGCCGACCGCTGCCCGCACCGGGGCGCGAGGCTGTCGCTGGGCCGCGTGCTGATCGGCTTGCACGGCACCCGGCTGGAATGTCCGTACCACGGCTGGCAGTTCGGCGGCGAGGGCCGTTGCCAGCACGTGCCCGCCGCGCCCGACTTCGTGCCGCCGGCCAGCCACTGCGCCGCGGTGTTCGAGGCGCGCGAGCACCATGGCCTGGTGTGGGTGCGGCTGGAGACGCCGTCGCAAGTCCCGGCCCCGGCCCTGGCCGAGCCGCCGGTGTTTGCACCGGGCGACGACCCGGCCTGGCGCACCGTGTTGTGCGGCCCCTACGAACTCAACACCAGCGCACCGCGCCTGGTGGAAAACTTCCTGGACCTGAGCCATTTCGGCTTCGTGCACGAAGGCTGGCTGGGCGAGCGCGGCCACGCGCAGGTGCAGACCGGTGCGGTCGAAGAGGGCGAGGAGGCCTCTGACCTGGTGGTGCGCGAGGCCCGGGCCTGGCAGCCGCGCGCCTATGCCGGCGCGGACGGGGGCGCCTGGATCGCCTACCGATACGACGTGCCGCACCCCTTTGCCGCCATCCTGCGCAAGGACGCCACCGAAGGCGACCCGGTGAGCAATGCCATCGCGCTCTTCATCCGGCCCGATGGCCATGAACTCTGCACCGCCTGGTTCGTGATGGCCACGCAAGGCGACCCCTCCACCGACCAGGAGTTGGTCGCCTTCCAGGACGCGGTGTTCGCGCAGGACCGCCCGGTGGTCGAATCGCAGTCACCGCGCGCACTGCCGGTGGGCCGCACCCTCCCGGTGACCGAAGTGCACGGCCCGGCCGACCGTGTCTCCAGCGCCTACCGCCGTTATCTGAACCGCCTGGGCATCACGCTCGGCACCTGCTAGATGAAACCCCCCCGCCGCGCTTCGCGCGACCCCCTGAAGGGGGCGGCAACTGCGGCCCGGCAAAGCCGGTTCCGCGTCGCCTCTGGATGGCATCATTTCGCCGGTGGCGTCTCGCGCGCCGGGTTTCAAAGAGAGTTCTGACATGACCATGACCCCCGCCCAACTCGCCGCCGCCATCCCCAAGGCCGAGCTGCACATGCACATCGAAGGCTCGCTGGAGCCCGAGCTGATCTTCGCGCTGGCCCAGCGCAACGGCCTGAGCCTGCCCTACGCCAGCGTGGACGCGCTGCGCGAGGCCTACGCCTTCACCAACCTGCAGAGCTTCCTGGACATCTACTACGCGGGCGCCAGCGTGCTGCTGCACGAGGCCGACTTCCACGACATGGCCTGGGCCTACTTCCTGCGCGCCAAGGCCGACAACGTGGCGCACGCCGAGCTCTTCTTCGATCCCCAGACCCACACAGCGCGCGGCGTGCCCATGGCCACGGTGATCCAGGGTCTGGCCAGCGCCTGCGCTCGCGCGCAAGCCGAGCTGGGCGTGAGCGCGGCGCTGATCCTGTGCTTCCTGCGCCACCTGAGCGAGGAAGACGCCTTCCAGACGCTGGAAGCCGCCCTGCCTTACCGCCAGCACTTCATCGGCGTGGGCCTGGATTCGAGCGAGGTCGGCCACCCGCCGTCCAAATTCTCGCGCGTCTTCGCGCGTTGCCGCGAGCTGGGTTTCCATGTGGTGGCGCACGCGGGCGAAGAGGGTCCGCCGGCCTACATCTGGGAAGCACTGAACGACCTGAAGACCGAGCGCATCGACCACGGCGTGCGCTCGCTGGAAGACCCGGCCCTGGTCGCCGAACTGGCGCGGCGGCGCATCCCGCTCACGGTGTGCCCGCTCTCCAACCTCAAGCTCTGCGTGGTGAACGACCTGAAGGAGCACCCGATGAAGCGCCTGCTCGACGCCGGCCTGTGCGCCACCGTCAACTCCGACGACCCGGCCTATTTCGGTGGCTACATGAACGCCAACTTCGTGCAGACCGTGGAAGCGTTGGGCCTCACGCGCGAAGACGTCGTCACCCTGGCGCGCAACAGCTTCGAGGCCAGCTTCGTGAGCGCGGCGAGGCGCGCCGAGCTCATGGCCTTGCTGGACGCTGCAGTGGCCAGTTGAGGACGGAAGGCCATGACCGGACCCCGTTTCCTGGTTGTGGCCATGCCCTCCCTGAGGGAGCGCAGGGCATTGGCGGGCGAGCTGGAAACCTCGGGGCTGAAGGCCCGGCTGAAAGGCGCGATGTTCGATCCAGCGAACTGGCACCAGTCGCTGTCGGACAGGTTCCAGGTGCCATCGGAGATCGAGCGCTTGAGGCGTGCCTGCGCGAACGTCCGCGCGCGAGCCTGCACGCTGACGTGGAACCGGATTCGCTGCGATGGGCCGCATTGGGCTTTCCGCGCGCACGGTAATCCGCCCAGCTTCATCGAGCTGGTAGAGGCGGTGAAGGCAGCCTTCGCTGGAGAAGGCCTGTTCGGATTGAAGGGGCACTCGCCGCACATCAGCATCAGCTACCGGGCGCCACCGACCCGATCCACCCACAGGATCCGTCCGATCCAGTGGACCATCGACGAAATTCTCCTGGTCAAAGGGCACCAGATGGGCGGCCACGAAGAGCACTACGGCTACGACGTGATCGACAGCTGGCGGCTGCAGCCCGCCCGGCAGCTGGATCTGTTTGATGGCCCCGGGCCCGGGTAAAATCACGCCCCAGCGAGCCCGGTGCTTCCCCGGCTCGCTTTTTCATTCACGGAAGCCATGTAGAGGAACACCATGTACAAAAACCTCGTGGCCCGGTGCGCGTGCGCACTGGCGGCTGCCAGCTTTTCATTTCCCTTTTCCACCACCGCCCAGGCACAGACACCGCCGCTCAAGGCCGCGTTCGTCTACGTGACGCCGCTGACCGAAGCCGGCTGGGTGCGCCAGCACGAGCAGGCCCGGCTCGCCGTGCAGGCCGCCCTGGGCAACAAGGTCGAGACACGCTACGTGGAGAACGTGGCCGAAGGCGCCGACGCTGAGCGCGTGATCCGCGACCTGGCGCAGCAGGGCCACCGCATCATCTTCACGCCCAGCTTCGGCTACATGGAGCCCACGCTCAAGGTGGCGCGCGACTTCCCGGACGTGAAGTTCGAGTCCATCACCGGCTACAAGACGGCACCCAACGTCGCCACCGCCAACGCGCGCTACTACGAGGGCCGCTACCTGGCCGGCGTGGCCGCCGGCCGCATGGCCACGCAGGCGGGCTACATCGCCGGGTTCCCCATTCCCGAGGTGATCCAGGGCGTCAACGCCTTCACCCTGGGCATGCGCTCGGTCAACCCGCGCGCCACCGTCAAGGTGGTGTGGCTGGGTGAGTGGTTCAACCCACCGCGCGAGCGCGACGCGGCCATGACGCTGATGAACCAGGGCGCCGAGGTGCTGGCCTTCCACACCGGCTCCACCGCCGTGATGGTGGCCGCGCAGGAGCGCGGCAGGCTCGCCGTGGCCTACCACTCCGACATGCGCCGCTTCGGGCCCGATGCGCAGATCGCCGCCGTGACCCACCTCTGGGGCGACTACTACACCCGCCGCGTGCAGGCCGTGCTGGACGGCACCTGGCAGAGCACCAGCGTCTGGGGCGGGGTGAAGGACGGCATGATCCGTGTCGACAGCTTCGGCAGCAAGGTGCCGGCCAAGGTGCGCGACGAGGTGCAGGCGCGCCAGGCCGACATGGCCGCCGGCAAGCTCGCGGTGTTCGCGGCGCGCAAGAGCGCCGTGCGCGACAACCAGGGCAAGACCGTCATTGAGCCCGGCAAGGCACTGGACGACGGGCAGATTCTCGGCATGAACTGGCTGGTGGAAGGCGTGCAGGGCTCGGTGGAGCGCTGAGCCCCGCTGGGGGGTATGGGCCTTATCGGGGGCGCGATATGCCCCCAGCCGCCCAAGGCGTTAAGCTGCGCGGCATGAACGCCTACCGTGCCGCCCTCCTGCGTTTCGACGACCAGCAACGCCCCATTTACGACGCCGATGGCCTCCTGGTCATCGGCCCCGATGCCCAGGGCCGGCGCGTGGTGCGCGCAGCGGGCGACCATGCTGCGCTGATCGGCAACTACCCCGGCGTGTCGGTGGAAGACCTGAGCGGCCAGCTGATCGCGCCCGGCTTCATCGACATGCACGTGCACTACCCGCAGACGGACGTGATCGGCGCGCCCGCTGCAGGCTTGCTGCCCTGGCTGGAGAACTACACCTTTCCGCACGAGTCGCGCTTTCACGAGCGGGAGCACGCGCGCGAGGTGGCGGCCTTCTTTCTGGACGAACTCTCTCGCAACGGCGTGACCACCGCGCTCACTTTCGCGACCTCGCACCCGGCCTCGGTGGACGCCATGTTCGAGGCCGCGCGTGCACGCGGCCTGCGCTTCATCACCGGCAAGGTGCTGCAGGACCGCCACAGCCCCGACGGCGTGCGGGACCAGACCGAACAAAGCCTGATCGACACCGAGGCGCTGATCCAGCGCTGGCACGGTGTGGACCGCCTGGGCTACGCGATCACACCGCGCTTCGCCCCCACCAGCACGCCCGAGCAACTGCGCGGCGCGGGCGAGCTGGCGGCGAAGTACGGCGACGTGTGGGTCCAGTCGCACGTGGCGGAAAACCGCGACGAGGTGCGCTGGGCGGCCGAGCTGTTCCCGAAGTCGCGCAGCTACCTGGGTGTGTACGGCGACTTCGGCCTGCTGCGCCAGCGCGCGGTGTACGCCCACTGCATCCACCTCGACCAGGCCGATCGCGAGCTGATGGCCACCACCGGCACCACCGCCGCCGTGAGCCCGACCAGCAACCAGTTCCTCGGTAGCGGCTTCTTCGACTACCTGGCCGCCGACGCGGCGGGCATGGGCTACGGTTTGGCGAGCGATGTGGGCGGTGGCACCAGCTTCTCGCCGTTCCGCACCATGCTCGCGGCCTACTGCGTGGGTCGTGAGGGCCAGACCAAGCCAGGCCTGAGCCTCACCCCGGGGCAGTTGTGGTGGCAGCACACGGCGGGCGCCGCGCGCGCGCTGGGTCTGGAAGGCGTGGTGGGCAACCTGCAGCCCGGCCATGAAGCGGACTTCGTGGTGCTCGATCCGCAGGCCACGCCCTTGCTGGCGCGCAAGACCTCGCAGGCGAACAGCCTGGACGAGCTGCTGTTTGCGCTGATCGTGCTGGGGGACGATCGGGTGGTGGCGCGCACGGTCATCGCTGGCGGCTGATCTCGAGCGTGGCTTGGGCGTGTCGTTTTTTCGCCTATTTCTCGACCTAGGGAATGTCCCAGTCTTCGGGTTCCAATGATCTGAATTTGGAAACGAAACGACGTCATTTGGGATTCAAGTGCACTTTGTTCGGGGCCGCCCACTGCCCGAGGGGGTTCTGGGCTGTTGTGGTGAACAGAACACCCCCTTAGCATCGCCCTGCCAATTTTTTGGGAGGTGCGATTTGAGCTCACTGGCCGCTGGTTTGTTCGCGAGGTACCGCTCGCATCACGACATGAACAGGTCGTTCCTGGTGTGGATGGGGGCTGTGGGGAGCCTGGCCTTCCCGCTCTTCTATCTGCTGCGTTTCACGGGGCAACTCCCGCCGCGCTACGACAATCTGGCGCTCAGGGCGATCGCCACCCTGTTGTGCCTGGCGCTGGCGCTGCGCCCGTGGTGGCCCGCGAAGGCCAAGCCGTTCTACCTCGCGCATGCCTACTTCACGTCGGTCTACTGCCTGGCGTTTCTGCTCACGTTCACGGCCCTGAAGAATCAGGGCGACAGCTTTTCTTTCGTGAACATGGTGATCGGCGTGGTGTGTGTCATTCTGGTCGCCGACTGGCGCAATGCCGTGGTGATGCTGGTCGCTGGATACGCCCTTGGGGCGCTCGCGTTCTGGGCATCACACCCCGGCACCGCGTTCACGCCGGACATCTGGATCTGGCTGCCTGCGCCGACGCTGCTTTTTGTGGCCGGTACCTTGTCCCATTTCGAAAGAAGACAGGCCGAGCGGGCGCACCATCGCCTGTACATGAGCCTCGCGGGTTCCATCGCGCACGAGATGCGCGGGCCGATGCAGAAGATCCAGGGTGTCTTCGACACTCTGGAGCGCGACTTCCTGCGCCTGGGGCCATCCCAGTCCTCGGTGTCCCACACGCGCGAGCAGGTCATGGCGATGGTGCGGGTGATGAACGAGGGCCGCAACGCGATCAAGCTGGGTCTGCAGTCGATCACGGTGACGCTGCAGCAGCTCAAGAGCAGGGCTTTCGATGCCTCGGGTTTCACCTACCTTTCGGCGGCGGTGTGCACCGAGCGCGCGGTGAGCGACTTCGGTTACGGGAGCGAGGCGCAGCGCGAGCGGGTGCGCCTGGCGGAGGTGACCGACTTCACGTTCAAGGGCGATGCAACCCTCCTGACGCTGATCCTGTTCAACCTCATCAAGAACGCGCTGTATTACATGCCGGCCTGTCCCGACGCCACGGTGACGGTCACCGTGGATGCGCGGCGCATCACGGTGACCGACACAGGGCCCGGCATCGCGCCGGAAAAGATGGAGCACCTGTTCGATGACTTCCAGACCTCCGGCAAGGTCGATGGCACGGGCCTGGGGCTGGCGTTTTGCCGGCGCGCCATGCGCGCCTTCGGCGGGGAGATCACCTGCACATCGCGTTTGGGCGAGTTCACGGTGTTCACGCTGTCGTTTCCGGCGGTGGCGCAGGCGGAGGTCCGGGCCCAGACTGCTGAAGCCATGCGGCATGCCGCGCGGCTGCTGCGCGGCGCCCGCGTGCTGCTGGTGGATGACGATCCGATCCGGCGCCGCGCCACCCTGGCCCAACTCCTGGCGCTGGTGGGCAGCAGCAGCATCGACGAGGCCGGCAACGGCGCTCAGGCGCTGGAGCTGCTTCGCCTGGCATCGGATGTGCCCTATGACCTCGTCGTGATAGACCTTCACATGCCGGGTCTCGATGGTTGTGACACCGTGCGCCAGATCCGCCTGGGGGCGGCCGCCGGGCATGAACAGGTGCCGGTGCTGGCGCGCAGTGTCCGGCCGGCGGACGAGGCCCGCGCGCAAGCCCGCGAAGCGGGCATGGACGGGTTCCTGAGCGCGCCTTGCACCCTGCCTGAGATGGCCGGGGCGATCGTGAGCCTGCTCAAGGACCAGCCCTTGCGCCACAGCGCCAAGGACGCGGCGCCATTCATGGGCAGCTCCGTGCTGCTGGCGGAGGACAACGTGGTGAGCCGCGCCGTCGTCAAAGGCTACCTGAAGGACATGGGGTTGGAGGTGGTGGAGGCGCAGCAGGGGCAGGACGTCCTGCAGTTCCTCAAGGCGGGCGTGCGGCCAGCCGTGATCCTGATGGACGTGGAGATACCCGTGCTCGGCGGCATGGAGACGACGCGGCAGCTGCGCGCGATGGCCGATGGCGTGCGCAACATTCCCGTGGTGGCGCTCACCGGGCATGCCTCGCAGGAGCACAGGCAGGCGGCGCGGGACGCGGGCATGGACGGCTTTCTCATCAAGCCCGTGAACGTGGTGGCCTTGCGCGGGGAGCTGGCCCGCCTGATTGGCGAGCGTCCGGTGGGTGAGGCCCAGGCGGCGGCGCCGTCGCCCGCGCGCCTGGCGGGGGCGACCATCGATGGGCCCTTGCTGGATGACGAACGTGTCGAGCAGCTCAAGAGCATGAACATCATGGTGAACCTGCTGCCCGATGGCCTGGCCCAGGCCCGGGGGCACATTGCCGATCTGGAGGCTGCCGAGCGGCGCAACGACCTCAAAAGCGCACGCCAGGCGCTGCATTCGCTGGCCGGCCTGAGTGGCGAGATGGGGGCTCACGCCATGTCCGAGACCGCGAAGCAGCATTCGCGCGTGGTCGAGAGCAACGCCTGGCCGTTCGAGCCGAACTGGCTGGCGCGGTTCAACACGCTCTTCCTCGAATCCGAACAGGCCTTGCTCACGAGCTTTGCCCTGCGCAAGACCTCACCCTCCTAGGCGGTTGAAGCGGCGGCGCGGGTTCAGTTGTAGGTCAGTGCCCGCGCCTTGCCCCAGAACACGCGGTACATGTAGATGGTGTAGATGATGATCACCGGCAGCGTGATGGCCACGCCGATGAAGATGACGGTGAGCGAGCCGGTGGACACGGCCGCCTGCCACACGTTCATGCGGCCGATCACGATGTCGGGGAAGATGCTGTATGCCAGGCCGAAGAAGGCCAGCACGAAGATCAGCACGGTGGCCGCGAACACCACCCAGCCATAACCCGCCTTCACCACATTGGGGTGCGTGACCACCCAGCGCACCGCGAAGAAGGCGATCGCGCAGCTCAGGGGGATCGGCATCAGACCGAACACCTCGGGCACGCTGAACCACTTCGCCACCACGCCAGGGTTCACCAGCGGTGTGGCCACCGAGATCGCCACCAGCGCGAAACCCATGGGCCACAGCACGCGGGCCGCCCAGCGCACCGCGTGGGTCTGCAGCTCGCCTTCGGTCTTCATGATCAGCCAGCCCGCGCCGAGCAGGATGTAGGCCGCCGGCAGCGTGAGCGCGATGCCCAGGCTGAATGCCAGGCCCAGCCAGCCCTGGTCGAAGCCTGTGATGTAGCTGCCCAGCATCCAGCCCTGCGAGGCACTGGCGAGCAGCGAGCCGACGAAGAAGGCGCGGTTCCAGAACGGCACGTATTTCGTGGGCGCCTTCACACGGAAGTCGAACGCCACGCCGCGCAGGATCAGCCCGATCAGCATCACCGCCACCGGCAGGTAGAGCGCCTGCAGCACCAGCCCGTGGGCCATCGGAAAGGCCACCAGCAGCACGCCGACACCGAGCACCAACCAGGTTTCGTTGGCGTCCCAGAACGGGCCGATGCTGGAGATCATGGTGTCCTTCTGCTCCTTGCTCTCGGCCAGGGGCAGCAGCAGGCCCACGCCGAGGTCGTAGCCGTCGAGGATCACGTAGGCCAGCAGGGCCAGGCCCATCACGGCCAGGAAGATGAGAGGGAGCACTTCGGCCCAGGTGGTCATGTTCATGGGGTGTTCTCCGTTCGGTCAGACGCCGGCCTTGCCGAGTTCGGCGCCGTGGGGTGCTTCGGGGGCATGTTTGAACGGGTGTTCGGCCATGTACTTGAGCACGCCGACGTAGGTGATGAGCAGGAGGCCATACACGATGAGGTAGGCCGTGAGCGTGGCCGCGATCATGGGCGAGGGGGTGTTGGTGACCAGGTCGGCGGTGCGCAGGTGGCCGTAGACCAGGAAGGGCTGGCGGCCGATCTCGGTGACGTACCAGCCCGACAGCGTGGCCAGCCAGCCCGAGAAGGTCATGCCCGCCAGCACGTACAGCGCGGGTTTGGGCAGGTCCAGCGAGCCCTGCGCCTGGCGGCGCCGGCGCCAGAGCATCCAGGCCGAGGCCCAGGCCACGACCAGCATCAGCGTGCCCACGCCGACCATCACGCGAAAGGCCCAGAAGATCGGCGCCACCGGTGGGTGGGCGTTCGGGAATTCGTTGAGGCCCTTGAGTTCGGCGTCGGCGTCGTGCGCCAGGATGAGGCTCGCCATCTTGGGAATTTTCACCGCGTAGTGCGTGGTGCCGGCGGCCTCGTCGGGAATGCCGAACAGCGTGAGCGGCGCGCTCTTCTCGGTGTGCCAGATGCCCTCGAGCGCCGCGATCTTGGCGGGCTGGTGCTCCAGGGTATTCAGCCCGTGCATGTCGCCGGCCAGGAACTGCAGTGGCATGGCCACCGAGGCGGCGATGATGGCCGTGCGCAAGGCCTTGTGCGTGCCGCCGGTGGCGCTGCCCTTGATGAGCTGCCAGGCGCAGAGGCCGGCGATGAGGAACGAGGCCGTGAGCGCCGAGGCCAGCAGCTTGTGCGCCAGGCGGTAGGGGAAGGAGGGGTTGAATACCACGGCGAACCAGTCGACCGCGACGAACTTGCCGTCCACGATCTCGAAGCCCGCGGGCGTCTGCATCCACGAGTTCAGGCTCAGGATCCAGAACGCCGACATGGTGGTGCCGAAGGCCACCAGGAAGGTGGCGGCCAGGTGCACGCGCTCGCTCACGCGGCCCCGGCCGAACAGCATGATGCCCAGGAAGCTGGCCTCCAGGAAGAAGGCGGTCAGCACCTCGTAGCCCAGCAGCGGGCCTGCGATGTTGCCGGCCCGTTCCATGAAGCCGGGCCAGTTGGTGCCGAACTGGAAGCTCATCACGATGCCGGAGACCACGCCGAGCGCGAAGCTCAGCGCGAACACCTTGGTCCAGAAGTAGTAGGCCTCTTCCCAAGCCGGGTCGCGCGTCTTGATATGGCGGATGCGGAAGTACAGCAGGAACCAGCCCATCGCGATCGTGATGGTCGGGAACAGGATGTGAAAGCTGATGTTCGCCGCGAACTGGATGCGCGAGAGGAGCAGGGCGTCCATGGGGGTTCTCCGTGGGGTTCTTGTCTGGTGGGGGTCAGGCGGCGTCGGGCAATTTTTCCGGGCGCGCGCTGCGGCCCGCCGCCTTGCCCGTCAGGCGGTCCTTGAGTTCGAGCACGCGCGTGACGGTTGCACCCATGCCCATCAGCTGCATCGCGGTTTCGGGGGCCAGCTTCTGCACGTCGTCGAACCAGGTCATGAGGCGGTCGATCAGGTCGTGCATCTCGCGCATGCGGGCCTGCGCGTGGCGCTCGGCGTCGGTCTTGGGCGTTTCCAGCAGTGCGGTGCGCAGCATCGAAAGGGTGGGTTCCACTTCGCGGCGGCGGCGCTCCTCGGCCAGCACGCGGAAGATCTCCCACACATCGGCCGGCGCCTCGAAGTACTCGCGCCGGTCGCCCGGCTGGTGGCGCAGGCGCACCAGCCGCCAGGCCTGCAATTCCTTCAGACCCATGCTGACGTTCGAGCGCGAGAACTCCAGCGTCTCGGCGATCTCGTCGGCGTTGAGCGCGTTGGGTGAAATGAAGAGCAGGGCGTAGATCTGCCCCACGGTGCGGTTGATGCCCCAGCGGCTGCCCATTTCTCCAAAGTGGGCAACGAACTCGCGGTTGAGGGGGGGGAGGTGGTCTTGCAGTGGCATGCCCGGAAATGTAGCTGTTTCGACCTGAATTTTCAGTAATTACTGAAATTCCGGTAATTTCCTGGGGACTCTCCGCAGTCCGGGACCGGTGGGCGCGCCACCTACAATCGCGCCCCATGAGCATCAAAAGCGACAAATGGATCCGCCGCATGGCCGAACAACACGGCCTGATCGAACCGTTCGAGCCCAACCAGGTGCGGGCGGTGGATGGCAAGAAGGTGATCAGCTACGGCACGTCGAGCTACGGCTACGACATCCGTTGCGCGCCGGAATTCAAGGTGTTCACCAACATCCACAGCACCGTGGTGGACCCGAAGAATTTCGACGAGAACAGCTTCGTGGACATCAACAAGGACGTCTGCGTGATCCCGCCCAACAGCTTTGCGCTGGCGCGCACGGTGGAGTACTTCCGCATCCCGCGCAACGTGCTCACCATCTGCCTGGGCAAGAGCACCTACGCGCGCTGCGGCATCATCGTCAACGTCACGCCCTTCGAGCCCGAGTGGGAGGGCTATGTGACGCTGGAGTTCAGCAACACCACGCCACTGCCAGCGAAGATCTACGCGGGCGAGGGCTGCGCCCAGGTGCTGTTCTTCGAGAGCGACGAGGTCTGCGAGACCTCCTACAAGGACCGGGGCGGCAAGTACCAGGGCCAGGTCGGCGTGACCTTGCCCAAAGCTTGACGGTTCGTGCGCCTTGACCCAGGTCAAGGCGGCCGGGCAACCCGGCCGATAGCATGCCGGGCATGTCACGCAACCCGCCCGGTTTCTCCTCTCCCGCCCCCATCCCCGCTGGCCAGCCGCTGCCGCACCGCAAGGTGATCCGCGGCTGGCTCGCCCCGCTCGTCGAGCGGCGGACCGCGCACGCGATCGCGCTGCTGGTGTTCGACTGGGTGGTCTTCGCCGCGCTCATGGCCGGCACCGTGTGGTTCGCTGCGGTGTGGGCCAAGCTGCTGTGCGGCCTGGCGGCGGGCTTCATGATCGGGCGGCTGTTCATCATCGGCCACGACGCCTGCCACCAGAGCTACACGCCGCACCGGGGGCTGAACCGCGTGCTGGGCCGCATCGCCATGCTGCCCTCGCTCACGCCCTACAGCCTGTGGGAAGTGGGGCACAACGTGGTGCACCACGGCTACACCAACCTCAAGGGCGTGGACTTCGTGTGGGCGCCGCTCACGCGCGAGGAGTTCGCCGCGCTCTCGCCGATGCGCCGCGCCCTGGAGCGCGCGTACCGCAGCGGCTTCGGTCCGGCGCTGTACTACCTGGTGGAGATGTGGTGGCACCGCATGTTCTTCCCGCGCAAGACCTACCTGGGCACGCGGCGCGCCGAGTTCGTGTGGGACGGCGTGTTCGTCAGCGCCTGCGCGCTGGCCTGGATCGGCGGCCTGGTGGCCGCCGCCTCGGCCACGGGCCAGTCGGTCTGGCTGCTGCTGGCCACGGGCTTTGCCGTGCCCTTTCTGTTCTGGAACGCCATGATCGGTTTCGTGGTCTACGTGCACCACACGCACACGGCGGTGCAGTGGCACGACGACAAGGCCGCCTGGGGCCGCGCGGCGCCCTTTGTCTCGACCACGGTGCACCTCACCTTCCCTTTGCGCATCGGCGCACTGCTGCACCACATCATGGAGCACACCGCGCACCATGTGGACATGAGCATCCCCCTCTACCAGCTCGAGGGCGTGCAGCGCCTGTTGGAGGATGCGCTGCCGGGCCGCGTCATCGTGCAGCGCTTCTCGTGGCGCTGGTACTTCGACACCGCGCGCCGCTGCAAGCTCTACGACTTCGGCCGGCGCTGCTGGACCGACTTCCAGGGCCGCCCCACCAGCGCCAGCGCACCCGCCGTCGCCTGAGTCCGGCGGGGCCATGCCCGCTTCATAATGGGATACCCGCACCCGTACCGAGGTCGCCGAGGAGCCATGCCATGAAGTGGGAAAACAACCGCCAGTCCGATCAGATCGAAGACCGCCGCGCCGACCCCGGCGGCGGCGGGCTCGGCGGCCTGGGCGGCGGCCGGCGCGTGGGCGGGCGCGGCATCGGCCTGGGCACCATCGCGGTCGCGCTGGTCGCGGGCTGGATCTTCGGCATCAACCCCATGACCATCCTCGGCGTGCTCGGCGGCGTGGGCGATGGCGCACCCACGGCCCAGGTGGAGACCACCCAGGGCCCGACACAGGCGCCCACCGACGACATGGGCAAGTTCGTGGCCGCCGTGCTCGGCGGCACGGAGGACGTGTGGGGCCAGGTGTTCCAGCAAGCCGGCGCGCAGTACCAGAAACCGCGCCTCGTGCTGTTCCGGGGCGCCACGCCCACGGCCTGCGGCACCGGCCAGTCGGCCATGGGCCCGTTCTACTGCCCGGGCGATCAGAAGGTCTACATCGACCTGAGCTTCTACGACACCCTGCGCCGCCAGCTCGGCGCACCGGGCGACTTTGCCCAAGCCTACGTGATCGCGCACGAGGTCGGCCACCACGTGCAGAACCTCATGGGCATCACCGACCAGATGGAACAGGCGCGCCGGCGCGTGGGCGAGCGCGAGTACAACGCGCTGTCGGTGCGGCTGGAGCTGCAGGCCGATTGTTTTGCCGGCATCTGGGCCCACCACAACCACAAGAACAAGGCGATCCTGGAGCCGGGCGATGTGGAGGAGGCGCTGAACGCCGCCGCCGCGATCGGCGACGACGCCTTGCAGCGCAAGAGCCAGGGACAGGTGGTGCCCGACAGCTTCACCCACGGCACCAGCGCGCAGCGCCAGCGCTGGTTCAACACGGGGCTGCAAAGCGGCAGCGTGCAGTCCTGCGACACCTTCAAAGCGGGCAGCGTCTGAGGCCTGCCAGAGGCGGCCGGCCCGGATTTGGGCGAAAAACGGTCAAAGTGCGACAATACAGGGCTAACCAGCCGTTCGCCGGGCCGCCCCAAGAACGGATGCACCCCCTCGGGGGGCCTGGCTCGGCCAGGGCTGGGGGCCCCCAAACTTACCGCCAATGACCCAATCCTTCTCCGAACTCTCCCTCTCGCCCGCCATTGAGCGAGCCGTGGCCGAAATGGGCTACGCGACCATGACGCCGATCCAGGCGCAGGCGATTCCGGTGGTGCTGCAAGGCCGTGACGTGATGGGCGCTGCCCAGACCGGCACCGGCAAGACCGCCGCGTTCACGCTGCCGCTGCTGCAGCGCATGCTCAAGCACGAGAACGCCTCCACCTCGCCCGCGCGCCACCCGGTGCGCGCCCTGGTGCTGCTGCCCACGCGCGAGCTGGCCGACCAGGTGGCCGAGCAGGTCAAGCTGTACGCCAAGTACACCAACCTGCGCAGCACGGTGGTGTTCGGCGGCATGGACATGAAGCCGCAGACGGCCGAGCTCAAGAAGGGCGTCGAGGTGCTGGTGGCCACGCCCGGGCGCCTGCTGGACCACATCGAGGCCAAGAACTGCGTGCTCAACCAGGTCGAGTACGTGGTGCTCGACGAGGCCGACCGCATGCTGGACATCGGCTTCCTGCCCGACCTGCAGCGCATCCTGAGCTACCTGCCCAAGCAGCGCACCACGCTGCTGTTCTCGGCCACCTTCTCGCCCGAGATCAAGCGCCTGGCCAACAGCTACCTGCAGGACCCGGTGACCATCGAGGTGGCGCGCTCCAACGCCACGGCGTCCACCGTGGAGCAGCATTTCTACCGCGTGGAAGACGACGACAAGCGCGGCATCCTCAAGCAGATCCTGCGCGAGCGCGGCCTCAAGCAGGCCTTCGTGTTCGTCAACAGCAAGCTCGGTTGCGCGCGCCTGGCGCGTTCGCTGGAGCGCGAAGGCCTCAACACCACGGCCCTGCACGGCGACAAGAGCCAGGACGAGCGCCTCAAGGCCCTGGAAGCCTTCAAGACCGGTGCGGTGGACCTGCTGGTCTGCACCGACGTGGCCGCGCGCGGCCTGGACATCAAGGACGTGCCGGCGGTGTTCAACTTCGACATCCCGTTCAACGCCGAGGACTACGTGCACCGCATCGGCCGCACCGGCCGCGCGGGCGCTTCGGGCCTGGCGGTGTCGTTCGTGAGCGGGCGCGACACGCGCCTCATGGGCGACCTGGAAAAGCTGCTGGGCAAGAAGCTCGAACTCGAAGCGCTGGAGTTCGAGGCCGACCGCCGCCCGGCGGGCCGCTTCAACGATGGTCAGCGCGCCTGGCAGCAGCCCGAAGGGCAGGACGCCGAGCGCCGCGAGAGCCGGGCCATCCGTGAGAGCCGCGAAAGCCGCACCCCGCGCGAAGCGCGAAGCGCCTCCGACTCGCGCCCGAGCCGCGCACCGCGCGCGCCGGCCGATCCGTTGTTCGACAAGCCTTACGAACCGAGCGCCGTCAGCGAGACGCCGCCGTCGTGGGAGGTGTCGCAGCGCGCCGCCGCGCGCACGGCCTCGCCCAACATCAAGACGCGCCGCAAGGTGCCGGCCTTGTTCAAGAGCGCCCCCGCACCGGCGCCGGCTCAGGAAAGCTGAGGGCGAAGCCCTTGCCTGAGCCTGCCAGGCGGCTTTCGCCGCCACGCCTTCAGCGCTTGCCAGGCTTGCTGGCCTGCTCGCAGCGCACCGAGATCCGCTCCACCTCGCCCGGCACTTCCGTGATGCGGGCCGCGGTGAGGCAGCCGCCCCACACACAACCCGTGTCCAGCGCCTGCAGGTCGTGGCGCTGCACTGCGCCCAGCGTGGACCAGTGGCCGAACGCAATCGGCACGCCTTCGGTGCGCCGGCCCGGCACGTCGAACCAGGGCATGAAGCCCTCGGGCGCCGCGCCCGCGCTGTCCTTGGTGTCGAACTCCATCACGCCCTGCGCGGTGCAGAAGCGCAGCCGCGTGAAGGCATTGACGATCACGCGCAGGCGCGCGGCGCCGCGCAGCGAGTCGCTCCACAGCGGCGGTTCGTTGCCATACATCTCCTGCAGGAAGCCGGTCCAGTCGGCGCTGCGC
>JAGKSX010000148.1 GCA_018993155.1 Hydrogenophaga sp. | reverse complement strand
ACGCGGTTGCAGTAGTCGGCCTTGATCCCTTTGGCCGCGATCATGGGGTTCTGGTAGATGAAGTCGGCGGGGAGCACGCTGTTGGCGTGGATGCCACCCACCTTGGCCGCGGCGAGGTAGACCTGTTGCGGCTTGGTGCGCGCGAAGAAGGCGCGCACGGCGGCCTGGTCGGTCAGGTTGAGTTCGGCGTGCGTGCGCGTGACAATGTGGCTGGCGGGATGGCCGGCCGCGCGCAGCTGCCGCACGATGGCCGAGCCGACCATGCCGCGGTGACCGGCGACGTAAATGGTGTCAGGGGTGTTCATCAGCAGGCTCCTTCTTGTCTGAGGACCACGCGCACGGTGCGCAGCATGATCACGAGGTCGTACCAGAGCGACCAGTTGCGCACGTACCAGAGGTCCATGTTGATGCGGTGCTGGAACGTGCTGGTGCTGCGGCCGCTGATCTGCCAGAGGCCGGTGATGCCGGGGCGGGCCTTGCCGTAGGCGGCAATGCTCTTGCCGTACTCGCCCAGCTCGCGCGCCAGCAGCGGGCGCGGGCCGACCAGGCTCATGTCGCCGCGCAGCACGTTGATGAGCTGGGGCAGCTCGTCGATGCTGGTGCGGCGGATCAGGCGGCCGATCTTGGTGATGCGCGGGTCGTTGGCGAGCTTGAAGTTGCTGGCCAGGTACTGCACGTAGAGTTTTTGATTCTCGGTCTTCCAGCGCTCCAGGGCGCCGTCGGCGTCCATCACCATGCTGCGGAACTTGATGAAGTCGAACAGCTGGCCGTCCACGCCCACGCGCTTCTGCACGAAGAAGGCGGGGCCCGCGTCGTCGCGCTTGATGCGCCAGGCGACCCAGGCGAACAGCGGCGCGAGCAGCACCAGCAGGGTAGTGGCGCCCACGATGTCGAGCGCGCGCTTGAGCACCTGCGGACCGCGCCGGTTGAGGTTGTTGCGCGCGCGCAGCAGCAGCACGTCGTGGCTGAAGAAATGCGAGACCTCCATGCCGTAGATGGGCAGGCCGCCGAGCGCGGGCACCATGACGAGGTCGTCGCGCGTGAGCATGAGTTCCTGTGCGAGTTCGCGCAGCCAGCCGTTGTCCCGGATGCCGAGCACGCCCACGAGCTGGTAGGGGCTGGGTTGGGCGAGGTACTGGCGAACGCCCGGCGTCAGCGCGGTGGGCGCGGCCACCTGCCCACCGCCGAGCTGGACCAGCCGCGCGCCGGGGGCGGGACACACCACGGCCACCGGCTTGTAGCCCAGCAGCGGCTCGCTGGCCAGGGCGGCGGCGGCTTTTTCCACATCGTCGGGGTGGCCGATGAGCACATAGGGCTGCGTGAGCAGACCCGCGCGCAGCAACCAGTGGCGCACGGCCAGGCGCGACAGCGGCAGGAGGACGAGCACCAGGCCCCAGGTGGCGCCGGTCCACAGGCGCGAGAGCGGCCACTTGGCGAGGTAGATGACCATGGCATCGAGCAAGGCCGCGAGCACGATCACCTGGATCAGCTGGCGGGTCTCGTCCCACCAGGGCTTGCGGCGGTGCGCCGAGTAGTGGCCCTGCACGGTCCACATCCAGCTCACCATGGTCAGCGCGACGGCGGCGAACAGCGTGAGGCGCAGGTGGCCATTGGCGGCCCACCACACGTTCATGGCTTGCGAGAGGCTGATCTCGTCGCGCAGCCACGCGGGCAGGCGGCCCGCCACGAAACACAGCGCGAGCACGCACAGATCGGTGAGCACCAGCCAGGCCTTGACCTTCTGCTGGCGCCGCGCGAGATCGGCCCAGGGGAGCAGGCTGCGAGCGAGGTCGTGTTCGTTGTAGAGCGGGACGACGACGCCTGGGCCGGCTTCGGTGGGCGCGGGCGAGGGTGACGGCCTCTCCCGGGGATGGGTGCGCGCGCGGGCCATGTCAGCGCCCGCTGAAGATGGAATGGGCCGATGGCGGGGCCCCATGCCGGTGCATGGCATGCACTCGGAAAGCGCGCGCGGCGCAAAGGAATAACGGGTGGCTGAAGCACGGCATAGGTGCACTCCCTGGGTTCGTTGACGGTTCGCAGGCATGCAGCGCTGCGTTCGCCTTTTCTTTTTAGGCCACGAGAATGCGCGAGATGTAACGAGCTTTGAGTTAAGACACGGGGCTTGTGTAGGACTGAACCTTGCTTCGATACAAGGCCAAGTCCCGCACGGGGGGTGTGCGCCTTAATTGATGGAACTTATGTTTTTGAACCGACTCCGACAGCGCCTGGAGGTGAAGCGATGCGAGTGGCCGAAGCGATCGAGCTGGATGCGAAAACCGAGCGTGCCTTGCGCACGCTGGCCCAGGGACGGCGGGTCGAGGCCCGCGTGAAGCAGCGCGCCAGCGTCATCCTGCTGGCGGCGCAGGGCTGGCAGAACAAGGACATTGCGGACGAGGTCAAGCTCGACCGGCGGCAGGTGGCCTTGTGGCGGCGGCGCTTCATCGAAGGCGGTCTCGAGGTCCTGTTGCAGGACGCGCCACGTTCGGGGCGCACACCGAGCGTGACGTCGGCGCTCGAGTCGCATATCGTGAGCACGACGCTGCACGAACAACCGGCCGAAGCCGCGCAGTGGAGCACGCGCACGCTGGCCTCGTACCTGGGCCTGGGCGCCACCACCATCCGCCGGGTGTGGCGGCGCAACGGCATCAAACCCCACGCGGCGGAGTGATCAAGTCATAAGTGCAGATCAAAATGGCGCAGTGCAGCAATTGACCTGCTGAATGGCCGTTTGCGCGCGGATGAGGGGTTTACATCCCGAAACCCGTTTTCGTGGACCAGCGGCCACGACGAACGGTTAAATGGCCGAGATGTCGGTCTGCACCGGCCAGTGAAGCGCGCTGGCGCGGCTGTCGGTGGTGCCGAAGCGGTGCTGCAGCAGCACGGTGTATTGCCCCGGGCGGGTGCCACAGAGCCGGTAGCCGTCGGCCACCGGGCTGAGCTGGACGCCGCTTTGTGGGGCGGTCTGCAGCTCCCAGGTGCCGAGTTGGGGCGCGGCGCGGCGCAGCGAGACGCAGAAGCCCCGCTTCATGTTGGACATCACCACCAGGCGTTGTTCGGCGCTGGCCTCGCCGTCGGTGGTGTCGAGCAGCTGGGGGTGGCTGTTTTCCAGCACCCGCATGATGGGCGGGATGACGATGCGGAAGTCCAGCGAGGCGCCGGCCTGGCCCTGGTGCGCCAGCACGCTCTCGCCGATGCTGGTCGCGGGGACCAGCATCAGGGCACTGGCGGCCAGTGCGGAGAGGAGGCGGTGGGAGGGCATGTCCCACTATCGGCCCCCATTCCGGGAACTTGAATCCCAAGATAAGAAGGGGAGATCCCCCGCTTATTCGCTGCGCTGCACCGGAATGCTGATGGAGGCGCTTTCCCGCAGGCGCACGTCCACCTTGGCCTGGCCCTGGTCCACCACGTTCCAGGGCAGTGGCAGCGTCTCGCCGCGCACGCTCACGGTGCGCGGGCCGCCGGCCACGAAGGGGAATTCGAAACGGCCCTGGCTGTCGGTGCGCACGGCGTAGCGGTTGTCCAGGTAGACGGTGACGTTGGGCACGCCCTGTTCGCTGGCTTCCTGGGTCCCACTGCGGTTGGCGTCGAAGTACACGGTGCCGACGATGCGGCCTCCGCCGTCGCTGGCCCGGCCGCCCAGCGGCACGTTGCGGCTGCCGGCTTCGAGCTCGTAGCGCAGCACGGCGTAGAAGGAGCGGTCCGACTCGGGGATCACGATGGCCAGCGGCGGCGCCAGGGGGTCCAGCGAGGGGTTGAAGCGGCTGCGGCCGGTGGAGCGGTTGTAGTTGGCCTCCACGCTCCAGCGCGGGTCGATGCGCCAGTGGCCGCCCAGGTTGAGGCTGTGGCGCGACTGCCCGGTGTCGCTGTGTTCGGTGTTGAGGTTGCCGCGCAGGCTGGCCTTGTTCGTGATCGGCGCGGACACGCTGAGCGCGGCGCTCCAGAGCGACTCCCGGGGGCGGCCCTGGTAGGCGTCGTAGGCACCGGTGCCCAGGCTGGTGGAGACGGCCCAGCTCTGCGGCGCCAGCCATTCCTGGTCCCAGGTCAGCCAGCGCGAGTGGGCTTCGTTGTCGCTGTGCACGAACTCCAGGCGCAGGCCGCTGTTGCCCCAGCCGTTCTGGAAGCGCCAGTCGCCGTAGCTGCTCCAGGCATCGCCATCGAAACGGCGCACCGTGGTGCCGGCGCCCACGGTGTGGTCGCGGTTGAGGCGCCAGCGCGCCGAACCGGTGGCGAAGAAACCGCTGCCGCTGCGCCCGCTGATGGAGTCGAGCCAGTCCACCGAACCCTCGGCCGACCACTGGCGCGTGCGCCAGCTGGTGCGCGCATAGGCGCCCACGAGGTCGTTGGCCAGCGGCAGGTTGGCCCAGCTCAGGTCCTGCTCGAGCCGGTAGGCGCCCAGGCCGTGCCGGCGCGGGCCGTCGTCCCATTCGCCGTCGACCCAGAAGCCGCTGCGCGCGCCGTTCACGTTGTTGGCCTGGGTGCGCAGCACCTGGCCCTGGATGCGGTGCTCGGCGCCTTCGTGCCGCAGCGCCAGCAGCGTGGAGTTGGCATCGACGATGTCGCTGGCCTGCAGCGGCACGTCCAGGTTGGAGACCTTGCGCGCGTCCTCGTGCTGCAGGGCGAGCGTCCAGCCGTGCTGGGACAAGGGGTTCGCACCGTCCGCGTTGAGGCGCCACTGGCCGCCGAACGAGGTGCGCTGGCCCGGCAGCTTGCGAAAGCCGTTGGCCGGCAGGAAGTCCAGCCGGCCGGGTTCACCGGTGCTGGCCTGCAGCTGCAGACCCGCACCAGGGTTCTCCCACTCGGTGCTGATGCCCTGCACGATGGCCGAGGGCAGGTAGATGCGCGCGGGCAGGCGCAGGATGGCGGGCGTGGGCGGGTTGATCACGCCC
Source organism: Hydrogenophaga sp. (assembly GCA_018993155.1). Classification (GTDB taxonomy): domain Bacteria; phylum Pseudomonadota; class Gammaproteobacteria; order Burkholderiales; family Burkholderiaceae_C; genus Hydrogenophaga. Next base: position 26,594 of record JAGKSX010000148.1, on the reverse strand, counting down.
AGTTCGTTGCTCATCAGCCAGCCGCCGGAGAGCGGCATCGCGCGCTGGCGCAGGGTCAGCGTGCCGCTGCTGTCGCTGGGCGCGTAGGTGCCGTCGATGGAGAGGGAGCCGTGGTTGGGCGTCTCCAGCAGGCCGTAGATGCCGTAGCCGATGCGGGTCTTGCGCGCCGCGTCGAAGGGTTGCGTGCCCAGGCGGGTCTCCAGGCGCAGAAAACGCGGCCAGCCCTGGCGGTCGTAGGCATAGGCCTCGGCGTCCTCCGCCGGTTCGGGCGGCAGGCCCTCGATCACCCGGTCTTCGTAGGTGGAGGCCGCGCTCTGCGCCCAGGCCGCCAGCCAGGGGGTGAATGCACCCAGGAGCGCCAGCAGGCAATGGGACGGGCGCGGCACCAGCCCCTTCATGGAGCGAAGCTCGCGTCCAGCGGCAGGCGGTTCTTGCCCCATTCGAGGTTGCCCTTGACCACCAGCGGAAAGCGCACCGTGGGCGTGGGTTTGCCGTTCTCGGCAACCGGCGTGATCGCGATGCGCCGCGTCTCGCCCGGCAGGATGGGCAGGTCGGCCGGTGCCATCTCGAAGCGCGCGCCGCTGGCGTCGGTGCCGTTGACGAAACCTTCGAGGCGACCATGGGCGTTGCCCAGGTTGCGCACCTCGACCACGGCGCTGGGCTGGCCATCCACCTGGGCCACGCGGGTGCCGGTGATCTCCAGCTTCGGGGCAGCGTCGCCGATGGTGGCGTACACGATCACGCCGATGCGGCCGCCCACGGGGAAATTGAGGTCGCCCTGCACGCGCGCGGGCTCCAGGCCCTCGATCATCAGCGCGAAGCGGCACTCGCGCGCCGGCGTGCCCGGCGGGGGCGTGATCTCGAAGCGGTAGCGGTAGCGCGCGCCGGGCTCGATCGTCAGCTCGCGCCGCTCGACCGCGACCCAGGGCCGGCAGCTGTCGGCGGCGAGCGCGTCGCTGAAGGCCACCGAGTTGTCGGGCAGGAAGGCCCAGTCGTTGGTGTAGATGCGGTAGTTGCCCTTCTGCTGCCCGACGTGCTGGATCTCCACCACCTGGCGCAGGCTCTGGCCGGGCGCGACCTGTACCTCGAAACGCGGGGGCGTGATGTAGGCCGCGAAGCCCTGCGCGAGCGCGCCGTGGGAGGCGCTGGCCAGAGCGAGGGCGCCCAGGGCGAGGGCGGGGCGGCGAAAGAGGCTCAGGAACGCAGGGTGCATGGCGGACTCAGTCGGCATCCAGTTCAAAATGGAAATTCAGTCGGCGGCTGTTCGACTGCCAGTCGGCGTTCGAGCGCAGTCGCACCTGAAACTGATCTTCCAGCGTGGGGGTGGTGATCGGCCCGGCATGCACCAGCGCGCGCTCGCCCGACACCAGCCGACCCGCCTGCAGGCGGCCCTGGGTGGTCCACACCGCTTCCACGGTGGAGGCCTCGTCGCGCGGCAGCACCATGTAGATGCGCCCGCTGCGCCCGATCCAGTCGCGCGTGTCGATGCGGATGTTGACGCGCAGCCTGGCTTCCATGCCGCCCGCGAAGGGCTGGCCCGATTTCAGGGGCAGCCATTGCATCTGCACGTTGGGTGGCACCGTGTGGCTCAGCGAGTCGTCCAGGCGGTGCGGGTTGGCCCAGGCGGTGGTGGCCAGCAGGCCGCACAGGGTCGCCAGGGCAAAGCGACGGAAAGCCGTCATGGGCTGCTCAGGGTGTAGGTCACCCGGCCGTTGTAGGTGCCGGCTGCCCGCACCGCGTTGTTGGCGTAGACGTAAGAGTGGCAGTTCTCGAAATACGTGTTGCCCGGGACCGTCGCCAGCGTCTGCGTGCCGCCGTTGAAGGTGCCGGCCGGGATCACGTTGGGCGCGCCGCTGCCCGGGGCCGACACGGTCCAGCTGATCTCGCTGAAGGGAATGGTGTCGCCGCCCGCGTTGGTCAGGCTGGTGGGCGAGGAGACGGTGAGTGTGGCGTTGGCCGAGCCGCTGTTGCGGCGGTAGCCGGCGCCCACCATGACCTGGCTGGCGGGCGTGGGGCAGGTGGTGTAGCCGTCGGCGTACAGGCTGGTGGACTGCGTGCTGTCGCTGGTCATGGCCAGGTCCGTGCCATTGCCCAGCTGCGCCGCCGGCACCGTGACCTGCACCAGGTTGACGGGCCCGCTGGTGCCGGCCGTGCCATTCAAGGTGCCGCTGGTGCCGCTCATGGCGCCGTTGCCCACGTGCAGGAACAGGCGGCGGCTGCCGGAGGTGATCGTCAGCGACCAGGCGTGCGCGGCGGCCATTTCCGCCAGACACAGCAAAGCCAGGCCGGTGGCCGCCGCGAGGCGGGCCTGGCTGGATCGGGTTGTCGTGCGCTTCATGGTGTCTGGCTGACCGTGGCTGTCCGAAAAAGCTTGGCGCCTGAAATGGCGACGGAGGGTTGCACGGGGCAAACCCTCCGGGAGGCCGATGGCGGCGGTGGGACCGCCCTCTCAAGGTCTGCTGCGCAGACTCAGGGCATGGAGGCGGTGTAGGTCACGCGGCCGTTGGTCGTGCCGTAGGTGCCCGGTGCCACCACGGCCGAGTTGGCGTAGCTGAAGGTCCAGTTGGCCGTGCGGTCGGTGATCTTGGTGCCCGAAGACAGCGTGACGTTGGAGGCCGCGCCCGCGCCGGTGTTCGGAATCGCCGGGCTGGGCAGCGCGGCCAGGTTGCTGGTGGCCGAGATTTCGGACCAGGGAATGGTGTCGGCCGTGCCGTTGGTCAGCGCGCCGGTGGTGGACGCGGCCAGGGTGACCTGGCCGTTGTTGCCCACCACGCGGACCGGCACCACGTTGCCGGTGACCGCGCCGGCGGTCGCACCCGTGCCGACGGCGGCCGGGTTGCTGGTGTAGTCGAAGGTCACGGTGTCGATCGTGGTGTTGGTCGCGAAGGCGCCGGCACCGGTGCCCACGGCCAGGAACAGCACCCGGGGAATCGTCACGCGGAAGTCCAGGCGGGCCACGGCGCTGCCCGCGCCGGTGACGAGCTGGGATTCGGCCGAAGCCATCAGCGGGGTGGCCAGGGCCAGCGCCAGGGCAGATTGGAGCAACAGGGCTTTTTTCACGACGTTTCCTTCAGGACGGTGCAGAAGTGGGGTCTGAGCACTTTTAGGTACGCGGCCCACGGGTGGGTGATGGGCGGATGTTACGGAAAGTCACTTCGCGGATCAATATGTGGCCGAGGAAAAATTTCACACTTTTCAAGCACTTACGGCGGATTTGTTAACCAACGGTAAAAAAACGAAGACGAGCGGTGGAGAAAGTGCTCAAGTTCACGCCGCTTTTGCCGTGTTCGTACTTCTGGTTGCCAGGTGCTGCAACGGAAGTGCACTGCCGGACTTCACCTCGCCCAGGGAAAAACTCGTGTGCAGGTCTTTCACATTGGGCAGGTTGAGCAGGACCTCGCGGGCAAACTGGCTGAAGTGGTTCAGGTCGCGGCTGACCACCTGCAGCTCGAAGGTGCCGGAGCCGCTGATGTAGTGGCAGGAGACCACCTCGGGGATGCCGCGGATGGCGTTTTCCAGGTTGCGCGTGACGTCGCCGCTGTTGCGGTCGGCGTCCAGGCGCACGAAGGCCAGCACGCCCAGGCCGATCTTTTCACGGTCGATCTCGGCGCGGTAGCCGCGGATGAAGCCCGATTCCTCGAGCGCCCGCACGCGCCGCCAGCACGGCGCGGCCGACAGGCCCACCCGTTGCGCCAGCTCGGCGTTGGTGAGACGGCCGTCGCTTTGCAGTTCTTGCAGGATGGCGAGGTCAAACTTGTCGAGTGTTTCCATGATGGCCTGTTTTGGGAATGAATCTTTCCAGATCATCGTGAAAACAGGCATGAAACGCAAACACCTATCGCGCGCTGGGGCATACACTGTGCGCCACACTGGAGGCGAGCATCTACCCGTTGCAAGCCCCGTTCACGACCCGCCCACGAAGCAGGCCCCACATCCCCCACGGAGACAAGCCGATGAACGCCCCCCTGCCCGACCACATCCGCCGTGCGCTCGAGACGGTCACCCTCGACGACAAGTACGCCCTCGATCACGGTCGCGCCTTCATGAGCGGCGTGCAGGCGCTGGTGAAGCTGCCCATGCTGCAGCGCCAGCGAGACGCCTTGCTGGGCAAGAACACCGCGGGCTTCATCAGCGGCTACCGGGGTTCGCCGCTGGGGGGCTACGACCAGGCCCTGCAGAAGGCGGCGCCGTACCTGAAGGCGCAGAACATCGTGTTCCAGCCCGGGGTGAACGAGGAGCTGGCGGCCACCGCGCTCTGGGGCACCCAGCAGCTGGGCTTCGCGCCAGCGGGCAGCAACCGCTTCGACGGCGTGTTCGGCATCTGGTACGGCAAGGGCCCGGGCGTGGATCGCTGCTCCGACGTCTTCAAGCACGCCAACATGGCGGGTACCACGCCCTGGGGCGGCGTGATCGCCGTGGCCGGCGACGACCACGTGGCCAAGAGCTCCACCGCCGCGCACCAGAGCGACCACATCTTCAAGGCCTGCGGCCTGCCGGTGTTCTTCCCGACCTCGGTGCAGGACATCCTGGACCTGGGTCTGCATGCCCTGGCCATGAGCCGCTTCAGCGGCGTGTGGGCCGGCATGAAGACGATCCAGGAGATCGTCGAATCCAGCGCCACGGCCGAAATCGATCCCGGGCGCGTGAACATCGTGATTCCCGAGTTCGAGATGCCCCCCGGCGGCCTGCACATCCGCTGGCCCGACCACGCGCTCGACCAGGAAGCCCGCCTGTTCGACTACAAGTGGTACGCCGCGCTGGCCTATGTGCGCGCCAACAAGCTCAACCACAACGTGATCGCCGGGCCGAACGACCGTTTCGGCCTGATCGCCAGCGGCAAGGCCTACAACGACACGCGCCAGGCCCTGCTGGACCTGGGGCTGGACGACGAGACCTGCCGCCGCATCGGCCTGCGCCTGCACAAGGTGTCGGTGGTCTGGCCGCTGGAGGCGCAGACCACGCGCGAGTTCGCCACCGGCCTGCGCGAGATCCTGGTGGTGGAAGAGAAGCGCCAGGTCATCGAGTACCAGCTCAAGGAAGAGCTCTACAACTGGCGCCCTGACGTGCGCCCGAACGTGCTGGGCAAGTTCGACGAGGTCGAGGGCGATTTCAGCGGCGGCGAATGGAGCATGCCCAACCCCAGCGCGCGCACCCTGCTGCGCGCCAACGCCGACCTGTCGCCGGCCATCATCGCGCGCGCCGTGGCCAGGCGCCTCAAGAAGATCGGCGGCGTCCCTGAGGACGTGATGGCGCGCATCGATGCCCAGCTCGCCATCCTGACGGCGCAGGAGCAGTCGATGCAGACCCTGCTCACGCAGGGCGTGGCCGGCGCCGAGCGCCAGCCCTGGTTCTGCTCGGGCTGCCCGCACAACACCAGCACGCGCGTGCCCGAAGGCTCGCGCGCCATGGCCGGCATCGGCTGCCACTTCATGACGATCTGGATGGACCGTGCCACCGTGGGCTTCACCCAGATGGGCGGCGAAGGCGTGCCCTGGGTCGGCCAGCAGCCGTTCAGCCACGACCAGCACATGTTCGCCAACCTGGGCGACGGCACCTACTTCCACAGCGGCCTGCTGGCGGTGCGCCAGAGCATCGCGGCCGGTGTGAACATCACCTACAAGATCCTCTACAACGACGCCGTGGCCATGACCGGCGGCCAGCAGGTGGGCGAGCGGCCCGAAGGCCACAGCGTGGTCCAGATCGCGCAGAGCATGCGCGCCGAAGGCGCGGTGAAGATCACCATCGTCACCGACGAACCCGAGAAGTACGACAGTGTGAAGGGCCTGCCGGAGGGCATCGCGATCCAGCACCGCGACACGCTCGATGCCGTGCAGCGCGAGTTCCGCGAGATCAAGGGAACCACGGTCATCATCTACGACCAGACCTGCGCCACCGAGAAGCGCCGCCGCCGCAAGCGCGGCACCATGGTCGACCCGGACAAGCGCGTGGTGATCAACGAGCTGGTGTGCGAAGGCTGCGGCGACTGCGGCGTGCAGTCCAACTGCCTGTCCGTCGAGCCGCTGGAGACCGAATTCGGCCGCAAGCGCACCATCAACCAGAGCACCTGCAACAAGGACTATTCCTGCGTGAAGGGCTTCTGCCCGAGCTTCGTCACCGTCGAAGGCGGCCAGTTGCGCAAGAAGGAAAAGGGCGGGGCCAAGCTCGAATGGACCGGCGGCGCGTTGCCGTTGCCCGTGCTGCCCACCCTGGACGCTGAGGCCTGGGGCATCATCGTCGCCGGCGTGGGCGGCACGGGTGTCATCACCATCGGCCAACTGCTGGGTGTTGCCGCGCACCTGGAAGGCAAGGGCATCGTCACGCAGGACGCGGCGGGTCTGGCACAGAAGGGCGGCGCGACCTGGAGCCATGTGCTCATCGGCGCACGGCAGGACGACATCCGCACCACCCGCGTGTCGGCCGCGTCGGCCGACCTGATCCTGGGCTGTGACCCGATCGTCAGCGCCAACAAGGAAACCTGGGCCCGCCTGCGCGCCGGCCGCACGCACGTGGCGCTCAACGTGAACGCCACGCCCACCGCGGCCTTCGTCAAGAACCCCGACTGGCAGAACCCGGCGCAGGCCTGCGTGGACGCGCTGGTGCACAGCCTGGGGGCCGATGCGGTGGGCACGTTCGACGCCGAGACGGCGGCCACGCGCCTGATGGGCGACAGCCTGTACACCAACCCCATGATGCTGGGCTACGCCTGGCAGAAGGGCTGGCTGCCGCTGGAACTGGCTTCGCTGATGCGCGCCATCGAACTCAACGCGGTGCAGATCGACAAGAACAAGGCGGCCTTCGAATGGGGCCGCCGCGCCGCGCACGACCTGCAGGCCGTGGCCGCGCTCTGGCAAAAGGCCGGGGCGGGCGAGCAGGTGATCCAGTTCAAGAAGCGCGACTCGCTCGACGACCTGATCGCCCGCCGCGTCGACTTCCTCACCGGCTACCAGAACGCCGGCTACGCCGACCAGTACCGGCACTTCGTGAACCGCGTTCGCGCGTCGGAAGCCTCGCTGGGCAAGACCACGTTGACCGAAGCCGTGGCGCGCAACCTGTTCAAGCTCATGGCCTACAAGGACGAGTACGAGGTCGCCCGCCTGCACAGCGACCCGGCCTTCCACGCCCGCCTGGCCAGCCAGTTCGAAGGCGACTACAAGCTCAAGGTGCACCTGGCCCCACCGCTGATCGCCAAAAAGAATGAGCGGGGCGAGCTGGTCAAGCGGCCGTTCGGCCCCTTCATGTTCAAGGTGTTCAAGCTGCTGGCGCGTTTCAAGGGCCTGCGTGGCACCTCGCTGGACGTCTTCGGCCGCACCGAAGAGCGCCGCACCGAGCGGGCTCTGATCGGGCAGTACCGGTCCGATGTCGATGCGCTGCTGAGCGGCCTGACCAGCACGAACCACGCCCTGGCGGTGGAGATCGCGCGCCTTCCCGAGCAGATCAAGGGCTTTGGCCATGTGAAGGAGCGCCACCTTGCCGCCGCGCGCAGCCGCCGGGAGGGCCTGCTGCAGCAATGGCGCCAGCCCGAAGCGGCGCCCAACCTGGCCCGCGCCGCCTGATCCGCGGAACCACCCCGGCATACAATCGCCGGTTGAGTCCGGAGTGCCCGGCGTCGCCTCATCCAGGCGGCCCCGGGCCTTTGGCGTTGTCCTGACCCCGAACCTGTTGGAGACCTCCCGTGTTCATTTCCTCCGCTTACGCCCAAGCCGCAGCCGCTGGCGACACCCAATCCACCCTGCTGGGCATGCTGCCCCTGGTGCTGATGTTCGTGGTGCTGTACTTCGTGATGATCCGCCCCCAGATGAAGCGCCAGAAAGAGCACAAGGCCATGGTCTCGGCCCTGGCCAAGGGCGATGAAGTCGTCACCGCCGGCGGTTTCCTGGGCAAGGTGTCCAAGATCGGCGAGATTTATGTCGGCGTGGAACTTGCCGACGGCATGGAAGTCCAGATGCAACGCACCGCCGTCGTGCAGGTGCTGCCCAAGGGCACGATCAAGAGCGTCTGAGCAAGCCGGCCCGGCGCCGCTGTGCCGGACCGGGCCCTTGAAATGCGCTTTCGCTTCCGCTGAACAACTCCAGGCCTCAGGCCCGGCTTCACCATGAACCGTTACCCGCTGTGGAAGTACGCGATCATCCTGGTCGCCCTGCTGATCAGTGCGCTATATGCGCTGCCCAACCTGTTCGGGGAGTCGCCCGCCGTGCAGGTCTCGGCGGCCCGGTCCACGGTGCGCATCGAGCCCAGCACGGTCATTCGGGTGGAGCAGGCGCTGGCGGCGCAGAACGTGCAGAGCACGCGCATCCAGCTCGATGCCAATTCGGTCAAGGCCCGCTTCGACAGCACCGACGACCAGCTCAAGGCGCGCGATGCCCTGGAGAAAGCGCTCAACCCCGACCCGGCCGATGCCAGCTATGTGGTGGCCCTCAACCTGCTGCCCCGCACACCGGCGTGGCTCGCTTCCCTGGGCGCCTCGCCCATGTACCTGGGCTTGGACCTGCGCGGGGGCGTGCACTTCATGCTGCAGGTGGACATGCAGGCCGCCCTGCAGCGGCGCGCCGACGTGCTCGCCACCGACCTGCGCACCCTGCTGCGCGAAAAGGGCCTGCGGCACGGCGGCATCAACCGCAGCGGCCAGACCATCGAGCTGCGCGCCGGTGACGCCCAGACCCTGGGCGCGGCACGCGACCTGATCCGCACCCAGTTCGCCGACCTGCAGGTCACCGAGACGGCCGATTTCCGGCTGGTGGGCACCATCAGTCCCGAAGCCGCGCGGCGCGTGCAGGAGCAGGCGCTCAAGCAGAACATCACCACGCTGCACAACCGGATCAACGAGCTCGGCGTGGCCGAACCGGTGATCCAGCAGCAGGGCGCCGACCGCATCGTCGTGCAACTGCCGGGTGTGCAGGACACGGCCAAGGCCAAGGACATCCTGGGCCGCACCGCCACGCTGGAAGTGCGCATGGTGGACGAGAGCATGGAAGCCCAGGCGGCCGCGCGCGGCACCGGGCCGGTGCCGTTCGGTGCCGAGCGCTATCCGGAGCGCGGCGGCCAGTCGGTGGTCGTCAAGCGCGAGGTGCTGCTGACTGGCGAGAACCTCACCGATGCCCAGGCCGGCTTCGACAGCCAGACGCAGGAAGCGGCCGTGCACCTCACGCTGGACGCGAAGGGCGCGCGCGTGTTCCGCGACGTCACGCGCGAGAACGTCGGCAAGCGCATGGCCATCATCCTGTTCGAGAAGGGGCGCGGCGAGGTCGTCACCGCGCCCGTGATCCGCGGCGAAATCGGCGGTGGCCGGGTCCAGATCTCGGGCGCCATGACCACGGTGGAAGCCAACGACACCGCGCTGCTGCTGCGCGCCGGCTCGCTGGCCGCGCCGATGGAAATCATCGAAGAGCGCACCATCGGCCCGAGCCTCGGTGCCGAGAACATCACCAAGGGTTTCCACAGCGTGCTGTGGGGCTTCATCGCGATCGTGGTGTTCATGTGCATCTACTACGCCCTGTTCGGCGTGTTCTCCAGCATCGCGCTGGGCTTCAACGTGCTGCTGCTGGTGTCCCTGCTGTCCATGCTGCAGGCCACCCTGACCTTGCCCGGCATCGCCGCCATGGCACTGGCCCTGGGCATGGCGATCGACTCCAACGTGCTGATCAACGAGCGCGTGCGCGAGGAACTGCGCCGGGGTGCGTCGCCGCAGATGGCCATCAACGCGGGCTACGACCACGCGTGGTCCACCATCCTGGACTCCAACGTCACCTCGCTGATCGCGGGCATTGCGCTGCTGATCTTCGGCTCCGGCCCGGTGCGCGGCTTTGCCGTCGTGCACTGCCTGGGCATCCTCACCAGCATGTTCTCGTCGGTGTTCTTCTCGCGCGGTGTGGTCAACCTCTGGTACGGCCGTCAGAAGAAGCTCAAGACCGTTTCCATCGGGACCGTCTGGCGTCCCGACGCCCAGAACGCCACGGCCAAGGCCGACTGATCAGGACCTCACGCCATGGAATTCTTCCGCATCCGCCGCGACATCCCGTTCATGAAGAACGCGTTGTTGCTCAACGCGATCTCCTTCCTCACTTTCATCGCCGCCGTCTTCTTCCTGACCACGCGCGGCCTGCACCTGTCGGTCGAGTTCACGGGCGGCACCGTCATGGAGGTGGCCTACGAACAGCCGGCCGACCTCACCTCGGTGCGCAAGGTCATCGAATCGCTGGGTTACGCCGATGTGCCGGTGCAGAACTTCGGCACCTCGCGCGACGTGCTGCTGCGCCTGCCGGTGCAGGCGGGCAAGACCTCCAGCCAGCAGAGCGAGATCGTGCTTGCAGCCCTCAAGGCGCAGAACCCCGCCGTGGAACTGCGCCGCACCGAGTTCGTTGGCCCGCAGGTGGGCCAGGAACTGGTGACCAACGGCCTGCTGGCGCTGGGGTTGGTGATCGTGGGCATCATGATCTACCTCGCGTTCCGTTTCGAATGGAAGTACGCGGTCTCGGCCATCGTGGCCAACCTGCACGACGTGGTCATCATCCTGGGCTTCTTCGCCTTCTTCCAGTGGGAGTTCTCGCTGGCCGTGCTGGCGGCGGTGCTCGCGGTGCTGGGCTATTCGGTCAACGAGTCGGTGGTGATCTTCGACCGCATCCGCGAGACATTCCGGCGCCAGCGCAAGATGAACACGCAGCAGGTGATCGACCACGCGATCACCTCCACCATCAGCCGCACCATCATCACCCACGGGTCCACGCAGGCCATGGTGCTGTCCATGCTGGTGTTCGGCGGCCCCACGCTGTTCTATTTCGCCCTGGCCCTGACCATCGGCATCTGCTTCGGCATCTACTCGTCGGTGTTCGTGGGAGCTGCCATGGCGATGTGGCTGGGCATCAAGCGCGAAGACCTGGTCAAGACCAGCAGCAAAACCGAAGGCGATCCGGACGACCCGAACGCCGGTGCTGTCGTTTAAGCGCGAAAGCGCGCGCCTTATACAGCGCGCCCCGCGCTCCTGACGCCTGAGGATGAATCCAATCGTGTCATACTGCACACATTGTGTCGCCGCCCGATCAGCACGTTTCATCCCTGGCCAAACAGGCACGTGAACTCTTCGTGGTTCATGTGGGACGGGCGCTTCCCGAATGGGTCAAGGTCTGTGACACGCGGCTGACCTCGATCCTCGATCAGGCCGGCTCGGCGCGCGACATGCAGGCCCGTCGCGACGCATGGACCGGGTTCCAGAAAAACCAGACCACCTGGCTCAACCAGAGCCGCAAGGCGCTGCAGCGTTCGCTGCTGCCGCGCTTCTCCAACTCCGGCAGTCCCACCAGTGTCTCGGGCCAGCTGGAGCTGGTGGCCGAAGGCGCGATCGACGACCAGATCCTGGCCTCGCGCCTGGCCATGCAGGTGCTCGACAAGTCGTCCACCGAACTCAACGAATTGCGCCTGCGCATCCAGCACCTGGAAGGCCGGCTGGAGCTGCCTCGGGGCGACGTGCTGTTGCCCGACGTCACCGCGCGCATCCTTGTGGACCAGTGGCTGGACGCTCACATGACGCGGGAGGCCTGGGTGCTGGTGCAGGACGCGCTGGCGCCGGTCATGGCCACCAAGCTGCATGAGGCCTACAAGGCCGCGAACGAGTTTCTGGTGGCCAGCGGGGTGATGAAGGAAATCGACCTGCAGGCCCTGGTCAAGCGGGTGCCGGGCAGCCGCAGCGAAGGTCCGGTGGTGCGCCGCGACGCGTCGGCGGCGGCCACCGCGCCGCGCCCGATGACGGCGGGACAGCGGATGGCCGGCGGACCGGCGTCCATGCCCGCCTCCGCACCTGGTGGGGTGTCCGGCATGGGGCCGGGGTCGAACTTCGGCGCCGGCCGTGCGGGCGCGCCATCGTCCGGCATGGGTGTGCACGATGAAACCCGGCTCATGACGGGCACGTCCCCGTTGGCCCGTGCGCGCATGCGCGCGCAGGGCGTGGTCGGGCGCCTCAAGCGCATGCTGATCGACCGCGTCGGAGGCGATTTCGAGGCCACACAGCTGTTGCCGCCCTCGCCCCGTCTGCAGCAGGCGATCCAGCATCAGGTGGCGTCGCCCAGCGTGGCCGCGGGTCTCTACGTGTCCGGCTCCTCGGGCGTGGGCGCGGTGTATGTGGACGCCTCGCAAGTGGAGCGCGTCGCCACCTCCTTGCGCCAGCGCACCGCCGAACTCAAGCAGGCCGCGAGCACGCCGACCGAAAAGGCCACCATCGAGGTCGTGGCGCTGATGTTCCAGAGCATCCTGGCCGAAGAGCGCATTCCGCCGAGCGTACGGGTCTGGTTCGCGCGACTGCAGATCCCGGTGCTGCGCGTGGCGTTGGCCGAACCCGAGTTCTTCAGCGCCCTGCAGCACCCGGCGCGCCGCCTGATCGACCGCATGGGCTCCTGTGTGATGGGCTTCGAGTCCAACGTCGGCTCGGCCGCGCTGGAGGCCGAGATCAAGCGCGTGGTGCAGGTGATCGAGCAGTATCCCGAAACCGGGCGGCGCGTGTTTCAGCTGGTGTTCGACGAGTTCCAGAAATTCCTCTCCACCTACCTCAGCGAGCAAGGCAGCGCCAGCCGCTTCGTGAGCGTCGCGCAGCAGGTGGAGCAGAAGGAAACCTTGTCGGTGCAGTACACGATCGAGTTGCGCAAGTTGCTGGACGACGTGCCGGTGCGCGACGAGGTGCGCGATTTCCTGTTCAAGGTGTGGGTCGATGTGCTGGCCGTGGCCAGCGTGAAGTACGGCCTGAAGCACGAAGAGACGACCTCGCTCAAGCAGGTCGCGTCCGACCTGCTGTGGGCGGCCAGCGCCAAGCCCAACCGCAACGACCGCGCCCGCGTGATCCAGCAACTGCCCGGCCTGCTGCAGCGCCTGCGCCATGGCATGGGGCTTCTTGGTTTCCCGACCTCGCTGCAGGACCAGCACATCAAGTCGGTGAGCGACACGCTGGCCGATGCCTTCATGTCGCGCACCGAACCCATCTCGCAGGAAAGCCTGGACAACCTGTCCGACCGGCTGGCCAACCTGGAAGATTACCTGCCGGCCAACGGTGTGGGCGACCTGGACCTGGACACCGAGAGCATCGAGATGATCACCGGCGTGGACGCCAGCAACATCGAGGTGATCAACCAGGGCGGCAGCCAGCCCAACGAGGCGATGCGCTCCTGGGCGGTGGAGCTGCAGATCGGTTCGTGGTTCGGCCTGGACCACAACGGCAAGCTCAACAGCGTGCAACTGGCCTGGCGCAGCGAGCGTGGCCAGCTCTACCTGTTCGTGACCAACGGTGGGCGCTGTTTCCTGATCCAGGCGATGCGTGTGGCGTCCTACCTGCAGGCTGGCCTGCTGGTGCCCAGTGAGGAAGAGGCCCTCACGGTGCGCGCCACGCGCGACGCGATGGCCAAGCTCGAAGCCAACCCCGAGCGCCTGCTCAACTGAGCGGGTCTGCCGGGGCTCAGCCCTGGCCCTGCCGTTGCAGCAGCCCGCCCGGCAAGCGGGCCACCTCTCCTGAAAGTTCCAGTTCGAGCAGGCGCGCCTGCAGGTGGGCCGTGTCCAGGCCGGTGCGGGCCTGCAAGGCGTCCAGACTCACCGGATCGTGGCCCATGGCCCGCAACAGGCTGTCTTCCCTGGCGCCGTGGCCGCTGCCCGGCCCGGCGCTGTCGTCCGGCAGCACCGGTTCGACGAAGCGCAGGTCTTCCAGGATGTCCTGCGCCGACTCGACCAGCTTGGCGCCCTGGCGGATCAGCGCGTGGCAGCCGCGCGATTGCGGTGCATGGATCGAGCCCGGGATCGCAAACACCTCGCGACCCTGTTCCGCCGCCAGCCGCGCGGTGATCAGCGAGCCGGACTGCACGGCCGCTTCCACCACCAGCGTGCCTTGCGACAGGCCCGCGATGATGCGGTTGCGTTGCGGGAAATGGGCCGGCAGCGGAGGTGTGCCCAACGGGTACTCGCTGACGATGGCGCCCTGCGCCCCGATGCGGTGGGCCAAGGCCAGGTGGCGCTTGGGATAGACGCGGTCCAGCCCAGTGCCCACCACGGCCACCGTGGGCGCGCCACCCAGCATCGCGCCATCGTGCGCGGCGCCATCCACGCCCAGGGCCAGACCCGAGACCACGCAGACCCCGGCCTGCCCGAGTGCTTGCGCAAACTGGCGGGCGTTGGCTTCGCCTTGAGGCGTGGGGTTGCGGCTGCCCACGATGGCCAGCCGCCGGGGATGGTGCAGGGCCTGCACGTCGCCCAGCACGTACAACAGCACCGGTGGATCGGCCATCTGCAGCAGATCGGACGGGTAGAGCGGATCGCCCAGGGTCAGGATGTGGCGGTCCGCGGCGTCGGCCAGCCACGCCTGCGTGCGATCCACCTGCGCCTCGAGATCTTCGGGGGCTTGTTCCAGCGCGTTCGCCACGCGGGCACCGACGACCGCCTGCCAGGCCGAGGCCGGTTGGGCGAAGACCGCTTCGGGCAGGCCAAAGGCCGCGAGCAGTTTTCGCGCGGAGTCGAGGCCCACGCCTGGCGTGAGCAGCAACCGCAACCAGGCGGCCAGCTCGGGTCGGGGCATCGCGCCGATCAGGGGTTGACGAAGCGGTCGCCGACCTTCACGCCGTCGGTGATCTGCAGCACCAGCGCGTAGGACACCCTGTCGAAGGTGCGGAAGACCATCATCAGGCCGTTGCGCTCACCGGGCAGGCGCAGTTGCGGACGGGTCTGGTCGGTGGTGTCGGTGATCAGGCTGCTTTCGCGCTGCAGCGCCAGCACATGGCCGCGCTCGATGCCGTGCACGCGCCCGCGGTTGATGGTGACCACCTGGTTCTGGGCCGCATAGCGCACCGCGTTGCCATACACCGAGACGATCTGGCCGCTTTGTGGCGTGTCGGGCGCGCGCGGCACGAAGTGGGTGAGTTCGCGTTCCGGTTCGGGCAACAGCCGGTCGCCGATGCGCATCTCTTCCTTGGCCGCGACGATGTCGATGGAGGCCGGCACGATCTCGGCCGGTGCCTTGCCGTCGGTGGTCGGGCGCTGGGTCTCGCTGCTCACCAATTGGGCCTTGCCAAGATACTGGGCTTCGTAGCCCAGGATTTCGCTCGTGGTGGGATCGCGCAGGGGGGTGGCGTTGCGGAACACGCGGTAGTCGATCGACTTGCCGTCCACGACCCGCAGCGGTTCGTTCTGCGGGCCGTCGCCGTACAGGGCGCGCGCATAGGCGCGGTCGCCCCGGGTGAGCAGCACGCGGTTTTCCTGCGTGGCCACGATGCGCGGTGCGCGCGCGAAGGTGGCTTCGTCCACGATCATGGGTTCGGTCAGGAACGATTCGATGGCCTGCAGCGACACCGGCGGTACTGCCGAGTCACCGAGGCTTTCGTAGCGGGTGCGGGGCGACACGCGAACGGTGGCCGGGTCGCCGTTGCCCGCGGGGCGTGTGCTGAGGATGGCGCGGTCGCCGGACTTGATCAGGTACAGCACCTGGCCGGGGTAGATGCGGTGCGGGTTCTGGATGTCCTGGCGGTTCATGCCCCAGAGCTCGGGCCAGCGCCACGGCGTCTTGAGGAACACGCCGGAGATGGCCCACAGGGTGTCGCCGCGCTTGATGGTGTAGCTGTCGGGCGCATTGGGCGCGAGTTCGGACAGCGGCACGCCGTTCTGTGCCACCTGGTCGGCGGTGGCGCGTTGGCCGGGGGTGATCGGGAAGTTCTGCGCCAAGGCGCTGCCGGTGATCGAGGTGGCCAGCACGGCGGCGGCACAGACCAGCGAACGTCGCGGGTGCAAGAAGAAAAATTCGGCGGACTGGCGGGTTTGCAATGGCATGAAGTGGCCCCTGAGCGGCGATCGCGTCTTGACAAGTCGCTTTTGATTTTGCGCCCAAGCCATTGATTGGGCAACGTATATGGCGGAGGGATTTCACGCGCCGTCGCAAAAGTGGCGAAAATAGCGACATCGTCTTCCGCCTGTCACCGGCTTGCCGCCAGCCGTCGCCCCGCGACAATGGAGGCCCCTGCCTGGACCTGTCCCGAACCCACCCGATTTTCATGAATTCGCCGTCGCTTCTGCCCATCCTGCGTTACCCCGATCCGCGCCTGCACACCGTGGCCCAGCCGGTCAAGGCGGTGGACGATCGCATCCGCTCGCTGATCGAGCGCATGTTCGAGACCATGTACGACGCCAATGGCATTGGCCTGGCGGCCACGCAGGTGGATGTGCACGAGCGCCTGATCGTGATCGACGTGAGCGAGACGCGCGACGAGCGCCTGGTGCTGATCAACCCCGAGATCGAATGGGCCAGCCCGGAGAAGCGCAAGGGCGAAGAGGGTTGCCTGTCGGTGCCCGGCATCTACGACGGCGTGGAGCGGTCGATCGCCGTGCGGGTGCGTGCGCTCGACGGCAACGGTGTGGAGCGCACGATCGATGCCCAGGGCATGCTGGCGGTGTGCATCCAGCACGAGATGGACCACTT
Source organism: Hydrogenophaga sp. (assembly GCA_018993155.1). GTDB lineage: Bacteria > Pseudomonadota > Gammaproteobacteria > Burkholderiales > Burkholderiaceae_C > Hydrogenophaga. The sequence continues at coordinate 10,168 of JAGKSX010000148.1, read as the reverse complement.
GCTCGGGAAGGTCTTTGTGGAATACCTCTCGCCGCTCAAGCGCGATCGCATCAAATCCAAACTGGTCAAGGCTCAACGAGAGGCATTGCGCGCATGAACATCTCTCTGGCTTTTTCGCTGCGTGGCCTGGTCGTGGTGAGCGCGCTGGCACTGGCGGGCTGCTCACTGATGCCCGAACAGGTGGCGACGGGCACGCCGCGCACCGAGATCGAAACCCGGCTGGGCCGGCCGACGCTGGTTCACACGCTGCCCGCAGGCACGCGCCTGCAGTACTCGGGGCAGCCCTCGGGCCCCTGGGTGCACAACCTCGATCTCGGACCCGATGGCCGCCTGCTGCGGTACGAGCAGGTGATGGACGCGGGCTGGCTGCTGCGGCACATCGAGATCGGCCGCTGGACGCGCGAGGACGTGCTGCGCGGCATGGGGCGCCCGGCCATGGTGGAGCGCGTGGCGCGTTTCGATGGCGAGGTCTGGAGTTACCGCTTTCTGGAGGCCACGCGGCCGCGCCTGGTGCATGTGCACCTGGATCCCTCGGGTGTGGTGCGGCAGCTGATGTTCTCCGACGACCAGGTGCTCGGCGATCCCGTCGACGCGGTCTCCCATCCCTGAGGCCGCGCGGCATCGCGCCATCGGTCCCTTTCCTTTTTCATGAACCTCATTTTTGCCGGCACGCCGGAATTCGCGCGTGTGGCGCTCGAGCGTTTGCTCGCCGCCGGCTTTCGCGTGCCACTGGTGCTGACCCAGCCCGATCGGCCGGCCGGGCGCGGCATGAAACTGCAGCCCTCGCCCGTCAAGCAACTCGCGCTGGAACAACAGATCATCGTGGCGCAGCCGCGCAGCCTGCGGCTGGACGGCAAGTACCCCGACGATGCGCGGGCGGCGCGTGACGCCATCGAGGCCGCGCAGGCGGATGCCATGGTGGTGGCCGCGTACGGGCTCATCCTTCCCCAGTGGGTGCTGGACACGCCGCGCCTGGGCTGCCTGAACATCCACGCCTCGCTGCTGCCCCGCTGGCGTGGCGCGGCGCCGATCCACCGCGCCATCGAGGCGGGCGACGCGCAGACCGGCGTGACCATCATGCAGATGGACGCCGGCCTGGACACCGGCGACATGCTGTTGATCGAGCGCCTGCCCATCCAGGCCCACGACACCACCGGCAGCCTGCACGACCGGCTGGCCACGCTGGGCGGGCGCCTGATCGTGGAGGCACTGGAGATCGCCGCCTGCGGTGGCCTGAGGGCCGAGAAACAGCCTGCCGAGGGCGTGACCTATGCGCACAAGATCGAAAAGGCCGAGGCCGCGATCGACTGGACCGCGCCGGCCGAGACATTGGCGCGCCGGGTCCGCGCGTTCAACCCCTTCCCGGGGGCGGCGACGGCGCTGGCGGGCGAGGCCATCAAGGTGTGGTCCGCGCACGCCGAGGCCGCAGCGGTGCAGGGCACGCCCGGCCAGGTGCTGGCGGCGGAGGGGAGTGGCATCCGCGTGGTCACCGGCAGCGGTGTGCTGGTGCTCACCGAGCTGCAACGCGCGGGCGGCAAGCGCCTCGCGGCGGCGGAATTCCTGCGCGGTTTTGCGCTCGCACCCGGTCAGGTGCTGGACGCCGCGCCCTCGCCGAAAGAGGCGCCCTGATGTTCCACCGCCGCGAGTACCGCGACCGCCCCGAGTACTGGGATGGCGTGCGCGACCAGGTCTCGGTGGCCATGGGCATCGGTGCCTGGGGCCTGATGACCGGTGTGGCCATGGTGCAGTCCGGCCTGTCGGCACTGGAGGCCGTGCTCATGACGCTGATCGTCTACGCCGGCAGCGCACAACTCGCCGCCGTGCCCATGATCGCCGCGGGCGCGCCGCTGTGGGTGATCCTGGCGGCGGCTTTCTGCGTGAACCTGCGCTTCGTCGTGTTCTCTGCGCACCTGCGGCCCTACCTGATGCACCTGCCGCGCTGGGAGCGCCTGATCAAGGGTTACATCACCGGCGACCTGAGCTACGTGTTCTTCGCGCGCCGCTACCCGCACCCGGGCAGCAACGAGGAAGAGCTGGCTCAGCAGCAGGCCTACCTCATGGGCAACTGCGCGGTGAACTACGTGGCCTGGATGGGCGCGAGCCTGGCCGGCATCGCCCTGGCCAACGCGATTCCCGTGGCTTGGGGCCTGGGCTTCGCCGGCATCCTTGCGCTGTTGGGCGTGCTGTGCTCGCTGGCGTCATCGAAGCTGCGCTTCGTCTCGGCTGGCGTGGCCGGCGCGGCGGCGGTCGCGGCCTGGGCGCTGCCGCTCAAGCTCAACATCCTGGTGGCGATCGCGAGCGCGGTGGCGATCTGCCTGGTGCTGGAAAAATTCAGGCCGCAGGTGCCAGGATCGGGGGCGCACCATGTTTGACCTCGACCCCTGGACCCTGCTCACCATCGTCGCGCTGGGCTGCATCACCGTGATCACGCGCGGCTTCTTCTTCATCTCCAGCAAGCCCTGGAGCCTGCCGCACTGGGCCCAGCGCGGCCTGCAGTACGCGCCCATCGCGGCGCTGGCGGCGGTGATCGTTCCCGAGATCGTGATGAACCAGGGCGCGCTCATCACCACCTGGAAGGACGCGCGCCTGTTCGCCGCGGCCGCCGGCATGGCCTGGTTCTTCTGGAAGCGTGGCGTGCTCGGCACCATCGTCTGCGGCATGGCGGTCTACCTGCCGCTGCGCCTGGGCCTGGGCTGGTGAGGTCTGGCGCCGTTGTTCAACGGTGCCATTGTTTCTGGTAGGCCCACTGCGCGTAGCGCGCATGCGCCTGCGCCTTTTCCACCAGCGCCGGGTGGCGCTCGTCGCTGTCCTTCAGCTGGCCATCCAGGTAGCTCATGAGCCGGGGTGGGCTGTCGGGCTGCAGCACCGACACGTTGGAGCCTTCCATGTAGGCCTGGATCTTGTCGAACTGCAGGATGGCGCGGCCGGGCCGGGCGCGCTGTGCCGGGTCGCTCAGGTCGCGGCCGGTCAGCGGAACCTCGCCACTCAGGCCCATCATGGAGATCAGCGTGGGAGCCAGGTCGATCTGGCTGGCCACGGTGCGGATGCGCTCGGGTGAGCGGACCGCGCCGCCCAGGATCAGGCCCGGGATGTGGAAGCGCTCGATCGGGATGAGCGAGGGACCGTACACGCGCGAGTTGTGGTCGGCCACCACGAGGAAGAGGGTGTTGTCCCAGTAGGCGGAGTGCTTCGCCTGGTCGAAGAAGCGCCCCAGGGCGTGGTCGGCATACTTCACCGCGTTGTTCACGGTGTTCTTCGGCTGCTCGTGCAGCTCGAAGCCCCCGTCCGGGAATTCGAAGGGCGCGTGGTTGGACGAGCTGAACACCAGGGCGAAGAAGGGTTTGTCGGCGGGCTGCTGGCTGAAGCGCTGGTGGGCCACATCGAACAGGTCGCCATCGGACGCGCCCCAGGTGGCGATGAAAGCACTGGCGGGCATGTCCTTCTGCTCCACCACGTGGTCGAAGCCATTGCCCATGAAGTAGCTGCGCATGTTGTCGAAGTGCGATTCGCCGCCGTAGAAGAAGGTGGACTCGTAGCCCCTGGGCTTCAGGAAGCTGGCCAGCGTGAAGAAGTCGCGCTGCGATTTCGCCAGCTTCACCGTGCTCACCGCCGAGGTCGGCGGAAAGCCCGCCACCACCGCCTCGATGCCGCGCACCGACCGTGTGCCGGTGGCGTAGAGCTGGTCGAACCAGATGCCCTGATCGCCCAGCCGGTCCAGGTTCGGCGTGAGCGGCAAGCCCCCCAGGCGGCCGACGAACTCGGCGCCCAGGCTCTCTTCGAGCACGATCACCAGGTTCAGCGGCCGCGCGCGCGGGTGCTGGCTGGTCAGCGTGTGGCGCAGGGGCGAAGCGGGGTCGGTGAAGGCGCCGGGCGGCAGCCCGGTTTCTCGCCGCACGATGTCGATCACGCGCTCCAGCGGCATCTCGGCGTAGGTGATACCGCCTTCTTCGGCCTTGCGCGACTGGTAGATCGCGTACGTCACGGTGTAGAGCGAACTCAGGGGCAACTCGTTGACCAGGTGGTCGGTGGTCACGGCCGCCGTGGCGGGGTTGGCTGGGCGGTGCCCCAGCGCGCCGCGCGCGCAGAGCGCGAGCGCCACGAACAGCAGCACCGACAGCAGCCCGGCCTGCCAGACCCGCAAGGTTGCGGGTGGGTGCGGCGCGGGGCGGGTCAGCCGGACATAGGCCCAGCCGATGGTGGGCAGCAGCACCGCCGTGGTCAGCAGGTGCGCCCAATAGTCCTTGATCAGCGTGCCGCCCACTTCCTTCGCGTAGCCCAGGTATTCCACGAAGAGGTAATTGGGCCGGCTGTCGTACTGCAGCACGAAGGCCGGGGTGGCCAGCTCCATGAAGACCACCAGCAGCAGGGCGATGCCACCGTACACGCGCAGGAAGACACCCCACGCGCGCTGGCTGCGCCGGTGGGTGGCCATCCAGGGCGTGAGCGTGGCGGGCAACACCCAGGCCAGGCCCATCAGCACCGCGTCAAAGCGCAAGCCTTCCCACCACACCAATGGCGCCGCCTGGGCCTGGGCGATGCGGTCGGCCTGCCACCAGGCCAGCCCGGCGCGCGACAGCCACAGCACCGCCAGCATGCAGGCCATGGGCATGAGCAGGGGGCGCAGCACGGCGAGGAGGTGGGTCGGGCGGGGCCGGCGAGGCGGATGATCGACCTCCCCCACGGCCGGCGCAGGCCGTGCGCTCTTCGACGGGGTCAGCCACGGCTGGGCCAGCCGCCAGCCTGCCCACGACACGGCGGCGGAAATCAGCAGCGTCCACAGCGTGTGGCTGGGAAAATGCGCACCGCGCAGGGTTTGCACCGCACCCGCCACCCCGCCCACGAACAGCACGGCGGCCAGCCAGCGCAGGCCGGTCGCGCGTTGGCGATGGGGCGTGCCTGGCGGCGCGTCCAGCCAGGGCAGGCACAGGCCGATGAACGCGAAACCGCTGGACGCGTGGCCGCCCGGGAAACAACGCCCCGGGCCGCCGTCGACCACGCCCCAGGCCCAGTGCGAAACCCAGTGGGCCGGTCCGCCGAAAGCCTGCAGGTCCCAGGGACAACTGGTCAGGCTGGTGTTCTTCACCAGGTTGACCGCCAGCAGCGACAGCGTGGCCAGCGCCACCACGGTCCAGCGTTCGCGCCGGGGCATCTGCAGCCCGGGCCAGCAGGCCCAGGCGCAGAGCAGCAGCCAGCCACCCGTCATGGCCTGCCGCAGGCCGTCGTGCAGCACCCGCGAGAGCCACCAGCTGTCCTGCAGCGCAAAGCCGCGCGGCGTGCCGATGGCGTGCATCACCGCCATGTCCAGGCCGCCCAGGTCCCAGAGCAGGGTGAGGGTGAACAGGCCGAGCAGCCAGGTGGCGGGAGACGATCGGAAGGGGCCGGTGACCCAGCGGGGGCGAGACAGTGCGTGCATGGTGCGGCACTGTGGGAGCCCCAGGTTAAATGCGCCTTAAGGCGGTGCTAAGGCGCGAACCCATAATGGGTGGGTTCAGCCTCAACGGACCCCGCGTCCCCTTCAAACACATGCGCGCTCTCGTGGTGGAAGACGACCCCGGCATTGCCAGCGGCCTGCAGGCTTCGCTGCGCCAGGCGGGCTATGCGGTGGACACCTGCCCCTCGCTCGAAGCGGCCTGGCTGGCCCTCGCCGTGGAGCCCTTCGACGTCATGCTGCTCGACCTCGGCCTGCCCGACGGCGAAGGCCTGGACCTGCTGGCCCGGCTGCGCCGCCGGCCCGCGCCCGCGCGGGGGGGGGACGCCCTGCCACGCCACGACATGCCGGTGCTGATCATGACCGCGCGCGACGGCGTGAGCGACCGCATCAGCGGCCTGGACAGCGGCGCCGACGACTACATCGTCAAACCCTTCGACGCGAACGAACTGCTCGCCCGGCTGCGCGCCATGCTGCGGCGCGCCGGCGGGCGCAGCAACCCGGTGATCGAACACGGCGAGCTGGTGATCGATCCGGCGGCCCACACCGTGCGGCGCGCGGGCGAGCCGGTGGCGCTGGGCGGCAAGGAGTTCGCGCTGCTGCTCACGCTGCTGCAGGCGCGGCCGCAGGTGCTGTCCAAGGCGCGGCTGGAATCGGCGCTGTACGGCTTTGACGAAGGCCTGGAGAGCAACGCGATCGAGGTGCATATCCACCACCTGCGCCGCAAGCTCGGCGAGTCCCTGATCAAGACGGTGCGCGGCGTGGGCTACTTCGTGCCCTTGGACGCGCCCGGGCCGCCCGCGAAAGCGGCGCGGCGATGAACAACGCCGTGGCCGCGCGTGCGAAGACCCTGCGCCATTACCTGCTGGCGTGGGCGCTCGGGGTGCTGGTGGTGGTGTGGCTCGCGCTGCTGGCTTTCGCCTGGTCCACCACCTTCCGGGAAACCCGCCAGTTTTCCGACGGGCAGATGACCGCCGTGGCCAAGCTCTGGCTGAGCGCGGCACCCTACCGGCTCGAACCCCATGCACCGGTCGATGTGCCGGACCTGCAGCACGAATATCTGCAGGACGTGGCGCTGGTGGCCTGGGACGACGGGCGCCTGGTCGCAGACACGCATGGCATGGTGCGTGGCCTGGCGCTGGCGGCATTGCCGGCGCAGGGTTTCGCCACCGTGCGGGTGAACGTCCCCGGTGTGGTGCCCGAATGGCGCGCCTACTCGGCCCAGGTCACGCAGGAAGGGCGGCTGCGGCGCGTGATCGTCCTCATGGACCTGAAGCAACGCTACGAACTGGGCAAGGACATCGCGGAGCACGTGGCCCTGCCCGCTTTGCTGGTGCTGCCCCTGGTGAGCCTGCTGCTGTGGTGGGCGATCCGCCGCGGCCTGCGCCCGCTCGACCAGCTCTCGAGCGAGGTGGCCGCGCTCGACGGCTTCGCGGGCCAGCGCCTGGGCACGCAGCACCGCCATCGCGAGTTCGCGAGCACGGTGGCCGCGATCAATGCGCTGGTCGACACCTTGCAGACGCGCGCCCAGCGCGAGCGCGAGTTCGCGTCCGACGTGGCGCACGAACTGCGCACGCCGCTGGCCGCGCTAGCCTTGCAGGCCGGCGCGGCACAGCACGACCCGTCCCCCGAGCGGTTGGCGCAGCTGGAGCAGGAGGCCTTGCGCGCGGGCCGCATTCTTTCGCAGCTGCTGGAACTGGCGCGCGCCCAGCGCAGCGCCATCGCGGGCGCGGGGCCCCTGGTCGCGGGGCAGGTGGCGCTGGGCGAACTCGCGGCTCGGCTGATCGCGGCCCATGCGCCCGCGGCCTACGAGAGCGGCCACGAGCTTTCCCTGTCGCAGCCCGACGAGCCGGTGGTGGTGCAGGCCCAGCCCATGCTGCTGGAACTCGCGCTGCGCAACCTGATCGAGAACGCGCTGCGCCACACGCCCAGCGGCTCGCAGGTGGCGGTGGCGGTGTGGCGGACCGGCGCGGACCTGGGCGTTTCGGTGAGCGACGACGGCCAGCGCGCCGACGCGGCCCCCCTGGCCGCCGAGCGCGGTGGCCTGGGGCTGGGCCTGCGCCTGGTGGAGCGCATCGCCGAGCAGATGGGCGCTCGGCTGGAGCGCGACCGGGGCGAAGCGCCCATGACGACGCGCTTCACGCTGCGCTGGCCGCGCGCATAAGGTTGATTTAACGTCGGCTGCGCACAGTGCCGGGGCCGGCATGTGCTGGCATTCGGATGCCGGCCATGCAGCTCTCGTTGCCCTTTGCGTTTCCCCGCTTTTCCCCGACCCTCCATCTCTCCCCGCCCGGCGCGCGCACACGCCCCAGGGTGGCGGTGTGGGGCCTGGCCCTGTGGCTGGCCAGCGTGGGCAACCTGCCGCTGTGGCAGCGCATCGATGGGCTGGGCGGCACACCCACCCAGCGCCTGGCGCTGATCGTTGGGCTGGGCCTGCTGCTGGTGGGGGCCCTGGCGGCGCTGCTCTCGCTGCTGGCCTGGCCGCGCGTGTTCCGGCCCGCCGCCAGCGCGCTGTTGCTGGTGGCCGCGTTCAACTCCCACTTCATGTGGCAGTACGGGGTGGTGATCGACCCCACCATGCTCGCCAATGTGGTGCACACCGACGTGCGCGAGGTGCGCGACCTGCTCTCGTGGGCCCTGCCGGGCACGGTGCTGCTGGTGGCGGGGCTCCCCCTGTGGGCGCTCTGGCGCCGGCCGCTGGCCCTGCGCAGCCTGGGGCCGCAAGCCGTGCGCAACCTCACGGGGGCCCTGGCCGCGCTCGCCTTGCTGGTGGCGGCCGCGCTGATGAGCTACCAGGGCCTGGCCTCGCTCATGCGCAACCACAAGGACCTGCGCTACATGGCCAACCCCCTCAACACCGTGTACGCCGGCGCCCGCCTGGTGGTGGACCAGCTGCCGCGCCAGGTGCGCCCACTGCAGCCGGTGGGCCAGGACGCGGCCCTGGGCGCGAGCTACGCGCACCAGCCGCGGCCACCGTTGCTGGTGCTGGTGATCGGCGAGACCGCGCGCGCGCAGAACTTCGGGCTCAACGGCTACGCGCGCAACACCACGCCCACGCTCGCGCGCTGGCAGGCGCAGGGTGATCTGGTGAACTTCGCCCAGGTGGGTTCCTGCGGCACCAACACCCAGGTCTCCCTGCCCTGCATCTTCTCGCCGCTCACGCGCGCGCAGGGCGGCGACAAGACCCCCGAACACGAGAACCTGCTCGATGTGCTGCAGCGCGCCGGCCTGGCCGTGCTGTGGATCGACAACCAGGCCGGCTGCAAGGGCGTGTGCGACCGCGTGCCGAACGCCTACGCAGGCGACCACGCCGTGCCCGGCCTCTGCAATGGCAGCGAGTGCTACGACGAGGCCATGCTCGATGGCCTGGATCAGCGCCTCGCCGCGTTGGACCCGCGGCGCCGCGCGCGCGGCGTGGTGCTGGTGATGCACCAGATGGGCAGCCACGGGCCGGCCTATGCCCACCGCGCGCCCGAAGACCGCAAGCCGTTCCAGCCGGAATGCCGCAGCATCACCCTGTCTGAATGCCCGCACGAACAGCTGGTCAACGCCTACGACAACTCCATCGCCTACACCGACCATTTCCTGGGCCAGACCCTGCAATGGCTGAAGGCGCGCGCCGATCGCGGCAGCGAGGACACCGGCCTGATCTACGTGTCCGACCACGGCGAGTCGCTGGGCGAGAACGGGCTCTACCTGCATGGTGTGCCCTACGCCCTGGCGCCGGCGCAGCAGACCCAGGTGCCCATGGTGAGCTGGTTCTCGCCCGGCCTGCAGCGCCGCACCGGCCTGTCGATGGGCTGCCTGCGCGGGCATGCGGCGGCGCCGATCACGCACGACCATGTCTTCCATTCCGTGCTGGGGTTGATGGACGTGCAGACGCGCGCCTACCAGCCCGCGCTGGACGCGCTGATGCCCTGCAGCGCGGCGTCGCAGGCCCGCTCGCCCGGCGAGCCACCGGCCGCTCTCCTGCACACGGGTTGAGCGGCCGACGGGCATGGGGGGCCGCGTTTCCTACAATGCGGGCTTCTTTCTGACGATCCACCCCGCCCACCATGTCCTTCATCCGTTTCTCCGACCTCTGCTCCAGCGGCCAAGCCAAGGGCCAGCGCGTGTTCATTCGCGCCGACCTCAACGTGCCGCAGGACGACGCGGGCCGCATCACCGAAGACACCCGCATCCGGGCCAGCCTGCCGGCCATCCAGATGGCGCTGCAGGCGGGCGCGGCCGTGATGGTCACCAGCCACCTGGGCCGCCCCACCGAAGGCGCCTTCAAGCCCGAAGACTCGCTCGCGCCCGTGGCCGCGCGCCTGGGCGAGCTGCTGGACCGCCCGGTGCGCCTGGTGGCCAACTGGATCGACGGCGACTTCTCCGTCGCCCCCGGCGAAGTCGTGCTGCTGGAGAACTGCCGCCTCAACGTGGGCGAGAAGAAGAACAGCCCCGAATTGGCGAAGAAGCTGGGCGCGCTGTGCGACATCTTCGTGCACGACGCCTTCGGCACCGCGCACCGGGCCGAAGGCACCACCTACGGCATCGCCGAGACCGCGCCCATCGCCTCGGCCGGCCCGCTGCTGGCCGCCGAGATGGACGCGATTGCCAAGGCCCTGGCCGCCCCGAAACGGCCCTTGGTCGCGATCGTCGCCGGCAGCAAGGTCAGCACCAAGCTGACCATCCTCAAGAGCCTGGCGAACAACGTGGACAACCTGATCGTGGGCGGTGGCATCGCCAACACCTTCATGC
>JAGKSX010000147.1 GCA_018993155.1 Hydrogenophaga sp. | reverse complement strand
GCAAAAGCGGGCGAGCCTGTCCAGTGTTGACGAAGGGGTGGATGTGAACCCGGGCAGACACCCGCGAGCGGCCGGCGCCAGCCTGCCCGGACCACCCGACCTTGCCCACCCGTTGGCGCGAAACAAGCCGTATCCTCACAAACCCATCAACCCAAGTGGAGCAAAACCCCATGAACACCCATCGCTGGCTGCAGAAAACCTCCCTCGCACTGGCCCTCGTCATGGGAGCCGCAACGGCCCAGGCCGGAGCCCCCATGGTCAAGACCTCGGCGCCGGGTTACTACCGCATGATGTTGGGCGACTTCGAGATCACCGCGCTGTCCGACGGCACGGTGGACCTGCCGGTCGACAAGCTGCTCACCAACACCCAACCGGGCAAGGTCACGGCCGCGCTCAAGCAGTCCTTCCTCAAGGCCCCGGTCGAAACCTCGGTCAACGCCTACCTCATCAACACCGGCAACCAGCTCGTGCTCGTGGACACCGGCGCGGCCGGCCTGTTCGGCCCCACCCTCGGCAAGCTGATCGGCAACCTCAAGGCCGCCGGCTACCAGCCCGACCAGGTGGACGCCGTCATCATCACCCACATGCACCCCGATCATGTCGGCGGCCTCATGGCCGGTGAGCAGCGCGCCTTCCCCAACGCCACCGTGCACGCCGACCAGCACGACGCCGACTTCTGGCTCAGCCAGGCCCAGATGGAAAAAGCACCGGCCGACGCCAAAGGCTTCTTCCAGGGCGCGATGGGTGCGCTCAATCCCTATGTCAGCGCCGGCAAGTTCAAGCCCTTCAACGGCGACACCGAACTCGTGCCCGGCATCAAGGCCCAGGCCTCGCGCGGCCACACACCCGGCCACAGCACCTACGTGGTGGAGAGCAAGGGCGAAAAACTGGTGCTGTGGGGCGACCTGATGCATGTCGCGGCGGTGCAGTTCGCCAACCCCGCGGTCACCATCGCCTTCGACACCGACAGCAAGGCCGCTGCCGCGCAGCGCCAGAAGGCCTACGCGGATGCCGCGAAGAACGGTTACTGGGTGGCGGCTTCCCACCTCTCGTTCCCGGGCATCGGCCACCTGCGCCGCGAAGGCAAGGGCTACCGCTTCGTGCCGGCGAACTACAGCGTCGTGCGCTGAAACGACAACGCGCCGCAAAGGCGGCGCGTTGTCGGGTGAGGGCGGAGCGGGTCAGGCCGCGTGCGGCAGGCCGAAGCGGCTGGCATGGCGCCAGGCGCGGCGCAGCACGGCGGGCGACCACGATTCTTCGGGAATCAGCAGCACGCCCCGCGAGCGCATCCAGGCACCCAGGTCCACATGGCTGGTCGCCACGGTCAGCGGCACCGCCAGCAGCAGCGGCATGGCCACCGGTGCCAGCCAGATCAGCGCGTTGGCGTTGATCGCGGCCACACCCACGGCCAGCAGGCCGATCACCAGGGTCATGGGGGCGAGGCGCGCCACGGCGTCGCGCCAGGTCACGCCGGCCGCTTCGCGCGGAGGCGACTTCCATTCCAGCTTCAGGCCGGTGATCGCCACCAGCACGAACAGCGAGTGCGCCAGCATGCGGATGGGTGCCTGCATCAGGGCCAGCACGGTTTCCACGGCCGAGCTGCCCAGCAGGCCCACGGTGCCGCCGAAGGACTTCTGCTCGCCCTTCATGAACACCGCCAGCAGGCCCAGCACGCGCGGCATGAAGAGCATGGTCAGCGTCCACATCCACAGCGCGCGCAGCTCCTCGGGCACGGCCTGCCAGCTCGGGATGGCGCTGGAATCGGCCGCCCACAGCGCGGTGCCGATGGACAGGAAGGCCAGCCACAGCGGGGCCGAGAGGTAGGACATGGCGCCGATGGCGAACATGGTGCGGTGCACGCGGTGGATGCCGGGCTCGGCCATCAGGCGCGAGTTCTGCAGGTTGCCCTGGCACCAGCGGCGGTCGCGCTGCAGTTCGCTCAGCAGGTCGGGCGGCTGCTGCTCGTAGCTGCCGGTCAGGTCGGACACCAGCCACACGTGGTAGCCGGCGCGGCGCATCAGCGCGGCTTCGACGAAGTCGTGCGACATGATGCCGCCGGACATGCCGCCCGTGCCCTTGATGGGCGCCAGCGCGCAATGCTTCATGAAAGGCTCGACGCGGATGATCGCGTTGTGGCCCCAGTAGTGCGACTCGCCCAGCTGCCAGAACTGCATGCCCAGCGTGAACAGGCGCCCGGTCACGCGCGAGCCGAACTGCTGCGCGCGCGCATGCAGGGTGGCGTGGCCGATGGCCTGGGTGGCGGTCTGGACGATGCCGGCGCGGGGATTGGCTTCCATCAGCTTGACCATCGACACCAGGCAGTTGCCGCTCATGACGCTGTCGGCATCGAGCACCACCATGTAGCGGTAGTCCTTGCCCCAGCGGCGGCAGAAATCGGCCACGTTGCCGGCCTTGCGGTGCGAGCGGCGGGTGCGCAGGCGGTAGTACACCTCGATCGGCGGCAGCTCGGGCTGGGCGGCCAGCGCGGCGCGCAGGTCTTCCCAGGCCTTGCGTTCGGCCTGGGCGATCTCGGGGTTGTAGCTGTCGGAGAGCACGAACACGTCGAACTGGCCGGCGTGGCCGGTGGCGGCGAGCGATTCGCAGGTGGCGCGCAGGCCGGCGAACACGGTGGCCACGTCCTCGTTGCAGATCGGCATGATGATCGCCGTGCGTGCCTCGGGGTTCATGGCGTGGTCTTTCACGTCGGCCGCGCGCAGCGTGTGGCGGTCACCGAACAGCGAGACCCAGAAGCCCATGAGCGCCGTGACGAAGCCGGTGACGACCCAGGCCGAGAGCAGGCCGAACAGCGCCAGCTGGCCGTACTGCAGCCAGGCGTTGTGGTGCTCGGGCTGTGCATCGGCGAACAGGCTGGTGGCGAACGCGGTGCTCAGCACGGTGAGCAGGGCGAACACGAGACGGCGGCGGTTGGCCGCGCTCTGCCAGGCCATGGGAGCTTCGGCGTCTTCGGTGGACGCGCCGCCTGGCGTGCGCGGGGGCAGCACGCGGCTGGCCGTGCTCAGCAGCGCGGTGCCGATGCTGTTCCAGAAGCCGCGCCAGGGGCGGGGCACCATGGAACCCCGGTTGATCGGGGGCGCCGTGACGGAATTGGGATGGCGCTCTTCGCGCAGCTGGGTCAGGGCATGCTGGGGCATGGGAAGGCTTTCGGGCGCCGCACCGGGGTGCGAACTGGGGAGGGCCGTGCTCATTCGGGAAGCAGCAGATGTGTCCATGTTTCGCTCACGGTGTCGTTGTGGTGTTGAAGAAAGGCGCGCAGCTCGACCGGCTGGGTCGGGTCCACGCGCTCGACGCGCACGGTCACGCGCCAGGTGCGCGTGGCGGGATTGGGGTAGGCCAGGGTTTCGAGCACGCGGCCATTGGCGTTGGCCGTGACCACCGCCTTGACGGGCGCGCCGGCGGGAAGGCTGTCCAGCGCGGGGCCGGCGAAATCGATCACGTATTGCGGCTGGCGCGCCTGCTCGGCCGGCGAGAGGCGGGTGAAGCCATAGCCCTTGCGGGTCTGGGTGACCCAGCTCGATGGGGGGCGCTGCTGGGTGTCGCCCTGCCAAGCCAGTTCGTAGCTCAGTTCCAGCGGCTGGCCGGCGGCAGGCAGTTGGGCGGGCACCCAGTAGGCGACGATGTTGTCGTGCGTCTCATCGGGCGTGGGCAGCTGCACCAGTTCCACACGGCCCGCGCCCCAGTCGCCCACCGGCTTGACCCAAGCGCTCGGGCGGCGTTCGTAGCGCGCTTCCACGTCTTCGTAATTGGCGAAGGCGCGGTCGCGCTGCATCAGGCCGAAACCGCGCGGGTTCTGCAGGGTGAAGGAGCTGACCGTGACCGCCTTGGGGCGCTGCAGCGGGCGCCACAGCCACTCGCCTTCACCGCTGACCATCATCAGGCCGTCGGAGTCGTGCACCTCGGGGCGGAAGTCGCCGGGCATGGGCTGGTTCTCGCCCGAGAGGAACATGCTGGTGAGCGGGGCGATGCCCAGGGTGTTCACCGGGCCGGCGCCGGCGCGCAGGAACACGCGCGTGGTCACCGTGGTGGTGGTCTGCTGGCCGGGGCGGATCACGAAGCGGTAGGCGCCGGTGGCGCGCGGCGATTCGAGCAGCGCGAACACGGTGACCTCGGTCGCGCCCGCTGCGGGGCGCTGCAGCCAGAACTCGGAGAAGCGCGGGAACTCCTCGCCGCTGCCGCCCACGGTGTCGATCGCCAGGCCGCGCGCCGACAGGCCGTACTGCTGGCCCGCGCCGAGCGCGCGGAAGTAGCTCGCGCCCTGGAACACGATCAGCTCGTCCTTGTAGGCCTGGCCGTTGAGCGGGTAGTGCAGGCGAAATCCCGCGTGGCCCAGGTCGCCCCAGCGGCTGGTGTCGAAGCTGTTCTTGCCGTAGTCGAAATCGGCGCCCCGGTAGGGCAGGTGGTTCACGGTGCCGTCGGCCGTCAGTTCGTGGATGCGCACCGGCTCGGTCTGGTACAGGCCGAGGTGGAAAAACTGGGCTTCGAAGGGCAGGTTCTGCGCGCGCCAGACGGACTGGTCGGTCTTGAACCGGATGTCGCGCAGCTGGTCGTAGGTGATGGTGGCGAGCTCGGCGGGCAGCTTGTCGCTGTTTGCCTGATAGGGCTGCTGGGCACGCGCCTTGGCGAGCTGGGTGATCTGGTCCCAGTCCACACGCTGTGCATGGGCCGACGCCCCGCAGAACGAGGCCAGCAGGGCGCCGAGCACGCCCCAGCCGCGCAGGCGGCGGGTGGTGAAAAACGGGCGAATCGTGAAGGGCATGCCGGTATAAGGGCAAACCCTGTGCCAACCCGAAAAAACCCAATCAGATCAACGACTTTTCCCGTATCCAGATGTGTTTTTTTGCGTTTCGCCGCGCTGGCGGGCGTTTCAAGCCCCGTTTTTGTCGCCGAATGGCGACAGGCTGGGCCTTCGTTCAGAAAAAAACCAGCAAAAACAAGGGCTTGGCCTTGTCACTCATCGGCGACAGCGTCGCTGGCGGCGCCCGGCGCATCGCTTTTGAACAGCCCCGGGGTCAGGGCGTGTTTCTGCAGCAGGCGGTAGAACTCGGTGCGGTTGCGTTGCGCCAGGCGGGCCGCGTCGGCCACGTTGCCGTCGGTCATCTTGAGCAGGTCCACCAGGTACTCGCGCTCGAAGCGCTGCTTGGCGTCGGCGAAGCTGAGCACCTCGATCGACGGCGTGCGCAGCGCGCGCTGCACCAGCGCGAGCGAGACCAGCGGCGTGGTCGACAGGGCGCAGACCTGCTCGACCACGTTGTAGAGCTGGCGCACGTTGCCGGGCCAGGCCGCCATGGTGAGCGCCTTGAGCGCCTCGGGCGCGAAACCCGAGCTGCGCTTGCCGTACTTGGCCGCGAGCCGGGCCAGGAAGTGGTTGGCGAGCAGGGCGATGTCCTCGCGCCGCTCGGCCAGGGTGGGCAGCGTGAGCGTGACCACGTTGAGCCGGTAGTACAGGTCCTCGCGGAACTGGCCGGCGGCCATCGCGTCTTCCAGGTCGCGGTGGGTGGCCGAGATGATGCGCACGTCCACCGGCAGCGACTGGCTCGAGCCCAGCGGGCGCACCGCGCGCTCCTGCAGCACGCGCAGCAGCTTGACCTGCAGGGCCGGCGGCATGTCCCCGATCTCGTCGAGCAGCAGCGTGCCGCCGTCGGCTGCCTGGAACAGGCCCTTGTGGTTGGCCACGGCGTCGGTGAACGCGCCTTTCATGTGGCCGAACAGCTCGGATTCGAGCAGGGCCTCGGGGATCGCGCCGCAGTTCACCGCGATGAAGGGGCGGTTGGCGCGCGCGCTGGCCTTGTGGATGGCGCGCGCCAGCATTTCCTTGCCGGTGCCCGAGTCGCCGCGCAGCAGCACGCTGGCGTCGGACTGCGCGACCATGCGCGCCTCGGCCAGCAGGTCGGCCATGCGGTTGGAGCGGCTCACGATCTCGCTGCGCCAGGCCTCGTCCACGTGGGTGTTCTGGTGCGCGGGCGCGCCCAGGGCCAGGGCCTGCGCGATCTTCTCGAGCAGTTCCTTGGCGTCGTAGGGCTTGGTGAGGTAGGTGAAGACGCCACGCGCCGTGGCCTCCACCGCATCGGGGATGGTGCCGTGCGCGGTCAGCAGGATCACCGGCAGCGAGGGGTGGCGCGCGCGGATCTCGTCGAACAGCGCCAAGCCGTCGCGCCCGGGCAGGCGCACGTCGGAGAGCACCAGCTGGGGCCGTTCGATGTCGAGCTGGCTGAGCGCGGCCTCGGCCGAGCCGACCGAGGTCACCTGGTAGCCCGCCGCGCCCAGGCGCATGGCCAGCAGGCGCAGCATGTCGGCGTCGTCGTCGACAACCAGCAGCCGTGCGCGCGGCGCCGAAGGCCGCTCGGGGCTGGCGTTCATGGCGGGGTGGGGCGCGCGCCGTTGGGCGCGGCGGCCGGTGGGCGCGTGGTGAGGCTGCGCTCGATGGCGCGCATGGCTTCCAGCCGTTCGTTGAGCTGGTCGATGCGGCGCTGGCTGTCGCGCAACTGCTGGGCCTGGCGGTCCGTGGTTTCCTCCAGCTTGCGCTGGTCCAGCAGGCGGTTGGCCAGCAGCCGGGCGAGCGGCTTGAGCGGCAGGCTCTCGGGGCCGGGGTGGGCGATCACGCGTTGGAACAGACCGAGCGCGCGCGCGGTGTCGGCCGGCTGGCGCAGGTGGGTCAGCGCCAGGGCCAGCTGCATCTGGCGCAGCGCCACGTTGCCGGGGTCGCCCTGCACCACGATCTCGGCGGCTAGGTCGGCGGGGCTGAGCGCGTGCAAGCGGTCGGCGTAGCTCAGCAGGGCCGTGACCACGTCGGGCACCGGGGTCGTGTCACCGCTGAGCACCATGGGGGGTTGCGAGGGCGGGGCCGTCACCGGCGTCACCAGGGGCGGCGCGGTGGCCACGGTGACCGTGGGGTTGGTCATCTGGATGGTCACCGTGCCGTTGCCGACGGTCTCGGGCGCGGTCGGCGCCGTGCCGCAGGCGGCCTGCGACAGGGCCAGCGCGGCGACCAGGCCGGTGAGGCGCCCTGCGTGGGTGGGGTGGGATGGGCTAATGGGCATGGGGCAGTTCGATGCGGAAGTGGGCACCCTGGCGCTGGGGCAGCAGGGTGATGCGGCCCCCGTGGGCCAGAATGTACTCGTGCACGATGGACAGGCCGATGCCGGTGCCGCGCACGGCGCCGCTCGGTTGCCGCTCGCCACGGTAGAAGGGTTCGAAGATGCGGTCGCGGTCGGCCTCGGCCACGCCCGGGCCCTGGTCCACGATGTCGATGCAGGCGCGGCCCGGCAGGTCCAGCAGCACCAGGCGGATGTGGCCGCCGTGCGGCGAGAAGCGGATCGCGTTGGACAGCAGGTTGCCCACCGCAGAGGCGATCTTCTCGCGGTCCAGTGGCATCGTGGTCGGCACGCCCTCGACGCGCACGTTCAGCGACTGGGCCTGCCATTGCAGGCGCTGGGTCTCTACCTGGTCTTCGAGCAGCGCGAGCAGGTCGGTGCGCTCGCGCTTGAGTTGCCGCGCCTCGAACGCCGCCGCGTTGAAGCGCAGCAGCGCCTCGATCTGGTGCTGCAGCAGCTGCGTGTTGTGCTGCAGGATGTTCACCACCTCGGCCTGGCTGGGGTTGAGCGCGCCGGCCACGCCGTCGCCCAGCACCGCCACGCCTTCGTGCAGCGAGGCCAGCGGCGTCTTGAGTTCGTGCGAGATGTGGCGCAGGAAGCGCGCCTTGTCGGCATCGAGCTCGGTCAACCGCAGGCGCAGCCATTCGAGCTGCTGGCTCACGCGGCGCACGTCGGACGGTCCGCGAATGTCGATCGGCACGTCGAGCCGGTTTTCGCCCAGGCCCTGGATGGCCTTCTCCAGCCGCTTGAACGGCCGCGCGAGCCAGATGCCGAAGCCCAGCGCCAGGATGGCCGCGATGCCGATGGAGCCCACCACCTGCTGCGTGAGCTCCTGTCGGCTGGTCTCGAAGCGGGCCTGCAGGGCCTCGTTGCGGCCGGTGATGATGGACTGCACCTTCTGCGCGATGGACGCGCTGTGGCCATCGATCTCGCGAAAGGCCTGCGCCACCTCGCGCTCGCGGTCCAGCGCGGTTTCGGGTGGGCCGTCCAGCAGCACGGTGATCGCGTCCAGCCGTTCGCGCCAGTTGGTGGCGAAGTCGGGCGGCAGTTCGTTGTCCTCGAGCCGGCGCAGGATGTCGCGCGCATTGCCGGCGGCCTCGTCGAAGCGCTGGCGCAGCTGCCGGTCGCGCAGCACCAGCGACTGGCGCGCCGCGCGCTCCATGGTCAGGCTGCGCTCGGAGAGCGACTGCGCGGCGGTCGACAGCGCGATCGCCTGCGCCGCGCTCTCGCGGCTCTGTGCCATCAGGGTCTCGAGCGAGAACAGCGCGCGCACCGCCGCCACGCCGAGCAGCGCCCCGATCAGCAGGAAGGCGACCAGCAGCAGCTGCTGGAAGGAGAAGCGCAGCGGTTTCACCCGGAGCACTCAGTCCAGAAGCGCCGCGGAACCGGCTTTGCCGGGCCGCTGGGGCTGCCCCCTTGAGGGGGTCGCGC
>JAGKSX010000026.1 GCA_018993155.1 Hydrogenophaga sp. | reverse complement strand
GCCGAGCTGGAGCGCGCCTTCGCCATGGCCTTCGACGAAGGCCAGCACGCCAGTGCGGCCGATGTGCTCACGCTCTACGCCAGCCACGACCACGCGCTCACCGAACTGCAGCAGCACGCGGGCAACGCCGCGCCGCCCCTGCACCTGGACATCCGCTTCTGCGGCAGCGTGGACGCGATCCGCGCGCTCAACGAAGGGCGCTGCGAGCTGGCGGGTTTCCACACCCAGCCCTTCGCCGCCGCGGGCAGCCTGAGTGCGCGCGCCTACCGGCCGCTGCTCAAGCCCGGACTGCACAAGATCATCGGTTTCGCGCGCCGCTCGCAGGGCCTGATGGTGGCGCCGGACAACCCGCTGCGCCTGCACGACGTCGGCGACGTCTCGCGCCTGCAGGCGCGCTTCGTGAACCGCGCCATCGGCACCGGCACGCGCCTGCTGCTCGACGAGCTGCTGGCGCAGGCCATGTTGTTGCCCATGGACGTCGTGGGCTACCACAACGTGGAAAGCTCGCATGCCGCCGTGGCGCAGGCCGTGGCCAGCGGCAGCGCGGACGTGGGCCTGGGCACCGAGTACGCGGCGCGATCCCGGGGCCTGGACTTCGTGCCCCTGACCGAGGAGCGGTACCTGCTGGTGTGCCTCAAGAGCGCACTGGAGCAGCCCGCCATGCAGCGCCTGCTGAAAAGCCTGCGCAGCGGGGCCTGGCAGGAGCGGCTGAACGCCCTGCCCGGTTATGCGACCGACCATTGCGGCGAGGTCGCAGCGATGAAGCGCCTCTTGCCCTGGTGGGACTGATCAGACAGACGACCAGTCCCGCAAGACAGCCACCGGATCGGGCTTGCTGAATTTGGGCGAACCCGGCTTGCTCGGCGTGCCCAGCACCACCCAGCCCACCAGCTGTTCCCCGGGCTCGCAGAACGCGGCCACCACCGGTGCGGCGCGCACCTTGGCACCCGAGAGCATCTTGCCGCCGTAGCCCAGCGCGTGCGCGGCGTTCAGGAAGTTGGTGAGCGCGCCGCCCACGGTCATCCACTGTTCGTGCAGCGTGGCCACCGGGTGGCCGGGGTCGATGCGCGCGATCACCGCCACCAGCAGCGGGGCGTTCAGCGCACGGCCCCGGTCCAGCGACGCCTCTGCCGGGTTTTTCCCGGCCAGAACAGCGGCCTGCTCGAACAGGTCGGCCAGGCGCTCGCGCGCCTCGCCCCGCACCGCCGCGAAGCGGAACGGCACCAGACCGGCGTGATCCGGCGCGCGCAGAGCGGCCTCGGCCATGCGGTGCAGCGCGTCCAGGGACGGGGCGGGCCCTTCCAGGTGCCTGGCGCCCACCGAGAAGCGGCTCAGCAAGCCCGCCAGCAACGCATCGCCTACCGGCGCACCCATCGATCGCATGGCCAGCCAGCCTAGGTCGACAGGCGGCGCGCGATCTCGGCCACCAGTTGGCGCGCCAGCACCAGCTTGGGCGCGCGGGGCAACTCTTTCATGCCGCGCTCGTCGACCAGCAGCAGCGCGTTGTCGTCCTGGCCGAAGGTGGCCGGGCCGATGTTGCCCACCAGCAGCGGCACACCCTTGCGCTTGCGCTTGGCCTGGGCGTGTTCCTCCAGGTCGTGGCTTTCGGCGGCGAAACCCACGCAATAGAGTTCGCCGCTCTTCGCACGTGGCGAGGCCGCGATGGCGACCAGGATGTCCGGGTTCTCGACGAACGACAGCGTGGGCACCTCGCCCGAGCCGTCCTTCTTGATCTTGTGTTCCGCCGATGTCGCGGGGCGCCAGTCGGCCACCGCCGCCGCGGACACGAAGACCGTGGCGCTCGGCACCAGCAGGTCCAGGCTTTTCTGCATGTTCAGCGCCGATTTCACGTTCACCCGCCCCACGCCGCGCGGCGTGGGCAGCCCCACCGGGCCGGCCACCAGCGTGACCTGGGCGCCCGCCTCGTGGGCGGCGCGCGCGATGGCGAACCCCATCTTGCCGCTGGAGAGGTTGGTCAGGCCCCGCACCGGGTCGATGGCTTCGAATGTCGGGCCGGCGCTCACCAGCACATGCTGGCCGGCCAGCGGCTTGGGCTGGAAGAAGCGGGTGAGGTCGTAGAGCAGTTCGTCGGGCTCGAGCATGCGGCCGTCACCGGTTTCGCCACAGGCCTGCTCGCCCGCGCCCACGTCCAGCACGGTGGCGCCGTCGGCGCGCAGCTGCTTGACGTTGCGCTGGGTCGCCGGGTGGGCCCACATCTCGCGGTTCATGGCCGGCGCCAGGATCAGCGGCACCCGATCGATCGGCCGCGCCAGGCACATCAGGCTGAGCAGGTCGTCGGCCCGGCCATGCACCAGCCTGGCCATGAAGTCGGCGCTGGCCGGCGCCACCATGATGGCGTCGGCCTCGCGGCTGAGGTTGATGTGGGCCATGTTGTTGCCCGGGCGCGCGTCCCACTGCGAGGTGAACACCGGCCGGCCCGACAGCGCCTGCATGGTCACCGCGGTGGTGAACTGTTCGGCTGCCTCGGTCATGACGACCTGCACCGTCGCGCCCTCCTTGACCAGCGCCCGGCAGAGCTCGGCGGCTTTGTAACAGGCGATGCCCCCGGAGAGGCCCAGCACGATGTGTTTTCCGGCGAGGTCGTTCATGGGCGCAATGTAGCAGTTCGGGTCCGCCCCGACAGACCCCAGGGACAGCCCGGGAAGAGGCGGCCTTTATAATCGCCATTTCCACCTCCTGCGAGCAACTGGCTCGCCCGAGACATGACCAAATTTGTGTTCGTCACCGGCGGTGTGGTGTCCTCCCTGGGCAAGGGCATTGCCTCCGCATCACTGGCCGCTCTCCTCGAGTCCCGCGGCCTCAAAGTCACCCTCATCAAGCTCGACCCGTACATCAACGTGGATCCGGGCACCATGTCCCCCTTCCAGCACGGTGAGGTTTTCGTCACCGACGACGGCGCCGAGACCGACCTGGACCTGGGCCACTATGAGCGTTTCATCGAAACGCGCATGAAGAAGACCAACAACTTCACCACCGGCAAGATCTACCAGTCGGTGCTGGAGAAGGAACGCCGGGGCGACTACCTCGGCAAGACGGTGCAGGTGATCCCGCACGTCACCAACGAAATCCAGGAGTTCATCCAGCGCGGCGCGGGCATCGGCACGCCCGACGCGGTGGACGTGGCCATCGTCGAGATCGGCGGCACCGTGGGCGACATCGAGTCCCTGCCCTTCCTGGAGGCCGTGCGCCAGATGAGCCTGCGCCTGGGCCCGAACAACTCGGCCTTCGTGCACCTGAGCTACGTGCCCTGGATCGCCGCCGCCGGCGAGCTCAAGACCAAGCCCACGCAGCACACCGCCAAGGAGCTGCGCGCCATCGGCATCCAGGCCGACGCGCTGCTGTGCCGCGCCGACCGCCGCATTCCCGACGACGAGCGCGCCAAGATCTCGCTGTTCTCCAACGTGCCCGAATGGGGCGTGATCTCCATGTGGGACGTGGACACCATCTACAAGGTGCCGCGCATGCTGCACGAGCAGGGCCTGGACGGCCTGATCTGCGACAAGCTGCGCATCAACACGCCCCCGGCCAAGCTCCAGCGCTGGGACGACCTGGTGTACGAAGTCGAGCACCCGAAGCACATCGTGAAGATCGCCATGGTCGGCAAGTACGTCGACCTGTCGGACAGCTACAAGTCGCTCAACGAAGCGCTGCGCCACGCCGGCATGAAGAACCATGCCAAGGTGCAGATCGACTACATCGATTCGGAAACCATCTCGCCGGCCAACGTCGCCAAGACGCTGGGCGCGTTCGACGCCATCCTGGTGCCCGGCGGCTTCGGCAAGCGCGGCATCGAAGGCAAGATCTGCGCGGCCCGCTATGCGCGCGAGCAGAAGGTGCCCTACCTCGGCATCTGCCTGGGCATGCAGGTCGCCACCATCGAGTACGCGCGCCACGTCGCCGGCCTCAAGAACGCCAACAGCACCGAGTTCGAGCCCGACACGCCGCACCCCGTGATCGCCCTGATCACCGAGTGGAAGGACGCCGACGGCAGCATCCAGCAGCGCAGCGCCAGCTCCGACCTGGGCGGCACCATGCGCCTGGGCTCGCAAAGCTCCGACGTGGCCCCCGACACCCTGGCCCACCAGATCTACGGCCCGGTGGTCACCGAGCGCCACCGCCACCGCTACGAAGCGAACGTGAACTACCTGGACCAGTTGCGCGCGGCCGGCCTGGTGATCGCGGCGCTGACCCAGCGCGAGCAGCTCACCGAAATGATCGAGCTGCCGCAGAAGGTGCACCCCTGGTACGTGGGCGTGCAGTTCCACCCTGAGTTCAAGTCCACCCCGTGGGACGGCCACCCGCTGTTCAACGCCTATGTGAAAGCGGCACTGGTCCACCAGGGACAGACAAGCACCAAGACCCCGGTCGCGGCCTGAGCACCCCCACCGAGAGGCACCCCATGAAACTCTGCGACTTCGACATCGGCCTGGACCGGCCCTTCTTCCTGATCGCCGGGCCCTGCGTGATCGAGTCCGAGCAGTTGCAGATGGACGTGGCGGGCCAGCTCAAGGAGATCACGGGCAGCCTGGGCGTGCCCTTCATCTTCAAGAGCAGCTTCGACAAGGCCAACCGCAGCAGCGGCACCAGCTACCGCGGCCCGGGCCGCGACAAGGGCCTGGAGATCCTGGCCAAGGTCAAGCGCGAGCTCGGCGTGCCGGTGCTCACCGACGTGCACAGCGAGGACGACATCGCCGATGCGGCCAAGGTCTGCGATGTGTTGCAGACCCCCGCCTTCCTGTGCCGCCAGACCGATTTCATCCGCGCCGTCGCGCAGAGCGGCAAGCCGGTGAACATCAAGAAGGGCCAGTTCCTCGCGCCGCACGACATGAAGAACGTGATCGACAAGGCGCGCGCGGCCGCGAAGGAAGCCGGCCTGGACGAAGACAGCTTCATGGCCTGCGAGCGCGGTGCCAGCTTCGGCTACAACAACCTTGTCTCCGACATGCGCGGCCTGGCCATCATGCGCGAGACCGGTGCGCCGGTGGTGTTCGACGCCACGCACAGCGTGCAGCTGCCCGGCGGGCAGGGCACCAGCAGCGGCGGCCAGCGCGAGATGGTGCCGGTGCTGGCGCGCGCGGCGGTCGCCGTGGGCGTGGCCGGCCTGTTCATGGAAACCCACCCCGACCCGGCCAAGGCCCTGAGCGACGGGCCCAACGCCGTGCCGCTCAAGCACATGAAGGCGCTGCTGGAAACCCTGCTCGCGCTCGACACCGTGACCAAGAAGAACGGTTTCCTCGAAGACCGTTTCAACACCTGATCTCCCCTTTCTTCTTTTCTGTCTCTGACCCAAAGGTAGTGAATCCATGAGTGCAATCGTTGACATCGTTGGCCGTGAAGTGCTGGACAGCCGCGGCAACCCCACCGTCGAATGCGACGTGCTGCTGGAAAGCGGCGTGATGGGCCGCGCGGCCGTGCCCTCGGGCGCCTCCACCGGCAGCCGCGAAGCCATCGAGCTGCGCGACGGTGACAAGAGCCGCTACCTCGGCAAGGGCGTGCTCAAGGCGGTGGAGAACATCAACACCGAGATCAGCGAAGCC
This sequence comes from Hydrogenophaga sp., assembly GCA_018993155.1. Taxonomy (GTDB): domain Bacteria; phylum Pseudomonadota; class Gammaproteobacteria; order Burkholderiales; family Burkholderiaceae_C; genus Hydrogenophaga. The sequence goes on along the minus strand of JAGKSX010000026.1, from coordinate 37,024 downwards.
GTGCTCGGCCTGGACGCCTCCGAACAGGCCTTCCTGGACAAGACCCTGATCGACCTCGACGGCACCGACAACAAGGGCCGCCTGGGCGCCAACGCCATGCTGGCCGTCTCGATGGCCGTGGCCCGTGCCGCCGCCGAAGAAGCCGGCCTGCCCCTGTACCGCTACTTCGGCGGCATGAGCGCGGTGCAGATGCCCGTGCCCATGATGAACATCATCAACGGTGGCGCGCACGCCAACAACTCGCTCGACCTGCAGGAACTGATGATCATTCCCGTGGGCGCACCGAGCTTCCGCGAAGCCCTGCGCTGGGGCGCCGAGGTGTTCCATGCCCTCAAGGCCATCCTGCACGACAAGCACATCAGCACCGCCGTTGGCGATGAAGGCGGCTTTGCCCCGTCGGTCGAGAACCACGAAGCCGCGCTGCAGCTGATCCTGCAGGCGATCGACAAGGCCGGCTACACCGCCGGGGACCAGATCGCCCTGGGCCTGGACTGCGCGGCCAGTGAGTTCTACAAGGACGGCAAATACGTGCTCGAAGGCGAAGGCGGCATTGCCCTCACCGCCGAGCAGTGGACCGACATGCTGGCCACCTGGTGCGACAAGTACCCCATCGTCTCCATCGAGGACGGCATGGCCGAAGGCGACTGGGACGGCTGGAAGGTGCTGACCGAGCGCCTGGGCAAGAAGGTGCAGCTGGTGGGCGACGACCTGTTCGTCACCAACACCAAGATCCTCAAGGAAGGCATCGAGAAGAGCATCGGCAACTCGATCCTGATCAAGATCAACCAGATCGGCACGCTGACCGAAACCTTCGCCGCCATCGAAATGGCCAAGCGCGCCGGCTACACCGCCGTGATCAGCCACCGCTCGGGCGAAACCGAAGACAGCACCATCTCCGACATCGCCGTGGGCACCAACGCCGGCCAGATCAAGACCGGTTCGCTCTCGCGCTCGGACCGCATGGCCAAGTACAACCAGCTGCTGCGCATCGAGGAAGACCTGGGTGATGTGGCCGTGTACCCCGGCCGCGACGCCTTCTACAACCTCAAGTAAGCGTGGCGACCCTGCGCGGCGGCCGGCCACTTCGGTAACAATCACCCGTCATGGCCCGCCGCTTCATCCCCGCCCTGCTGATCGCGCTGCTCTTCATCGTGCACGCGCAGCTCTGGTTCGGGCGCGGCAGCGTGACCCAGGTCGCGAGCATGAAGCAGCAGCTGGCCGCGCAGGAGCAGATGAACCGCGAAGCCCAGTCGCGCAACGACCAGCTGCAGAGCGAGGTGCGCGACCTGCAGGAGGGCCTGGACATGGTCGAGGAACTCGCCCGCCAGGAACTGGGCATGGTCAAGCCCAACGAGATCTTCGTCCAGATCGCGCAGAACAAGCGCTGATCGATGGCGGTCTGCGTCGCGCTGCTCGGCGGCGAATCCAGCGGCAAGTCCACGCTGGCCACGGCGCTCCAGCGGCACCTCACTGAAAACCACGGCCTGCACGCCATCTGTGTGCCCGAGCATCTGCGTGCCTGGTGCGAGGCCCGGGGCCGGGCCCCGCACGCCGATGAGCAGGCCGCCATTGCCGACGAGCAGACGCGGCTCATCCAGCGCGCCAGGCAGACACCCGGCGTGGACATCGTGATCGCCGACACCACAGCCCTGATGGTCGCGGCCTACAGCGCGCTGTACTTCCAGGACACCGCCCTGCTCGCGCCTTCGCTTGCCGCGCAACGGTCCTGCGAGCTCACCCTGCTCATGGGCCTGGACCTGCCCTGGACGCCCGACGGCCTGTTCCGCGACAGCCCGGCCGTGCGCGACGCCACCGACGAACTGCTGCGCCGCGAGCTGCAGGGCGCGGGCATCGCCTTCCAGACGGTGTACGGGCAAGGCAACGCGCGCCTGCAACAGGCCCTGCGCGCCGTGGGCACGGCGCTGGGCAGGCCACTGGTGCAGGACGACCCGGCGCTGGCCAACGGCCTGCGGCCCTGGTCGTGCGACAACTGCAGCGACCCCGACTGCGAGCACCGGCTGTTCACCGGGCTGCTGTCGCGCAACGCCTAGAGGGGAAGCCCCGTCCAGAACACCGCGGAACTGGCTTCGCCAGGCCGCAGGTGTTGCACCCTGGGGGGTAGCGCGCAGCGCTGCGGGGGGTCAATGCTTCTGGTCGCTGGCCGGTGCCTGCTGCGCTGGCTGCAGGAAGACTTGAGCGGCATCCACCGGATCGAAGCGGTACTGAGCGCCGCAGAACTCGCACCCCACCTCCACCTGGCCTTGCTCCTCGAGGATGGACTCCACCTCGTCGCGCCCCAGGCTGCGCAGCATGCTGCCCACGCGCTCGCGCGAGCAGGTGCAGGCAAATCGCGGGCCCTGCTCGCCGGTGAGCGGCTCGAAGCGGCGCACGTCCTCTTCCCAGAACAGGCGGCGCAGGATGGTGTCGGCGTCCAGGCTCAGCAGCTCCTCGCGCTTGAGGCTGGAAGCCAGGATGGCGATGCGGTTGTAGTCTTCGTTCACGCCGATCTGGTCCTCGTCGCGCGCGCCCGATTGGCCCGCGAGGTTGTCCACCCCCTGCAGCGGCAGGCGCTGGATCAGCAGGCCGGCGGCCATCTTGTCGTCGGCCGCGAGCACCAGGCGCGTGTCGAGCTGCTCGCTCTGCAGCATGTAGTGCTCGATCACCTCGCTGAGCTTTTCGAGCTTCTCGCGCCGGTCGCCGAACAGCGGCACCACGCCCTGGTAGGGCTGCTGGCCCGGCAGGCGGTCCTTGGGGTCGAGCGTGATGGCACAACGGCCCTGGTTGGTGACGTTCACCATGTGCGAGAGCGGCGCATCGGCCGCCACCTCGCCCACCACGGTGGCGGTGGCGCGCAGGCTCAGGTCGGGTTGCACTTCGGCCACGGCCAGCTTCACCGGGCCATCGCCCATGATCTGCATGATCAGCGCACCGTTGAACTTGATGTTGGCCTGCATCAGCGTGGCCGCCGCCGTCATCTCGCCCAGCAGCTCGGTCACCGCCGCAGGGTAGCCCCCCGCCTCGCGGTGGCGCTGCAGGATTTCCTGCCATGCGTCGGTCAGGCGCACGAGCATGCCGCGCACCGGCAGGCCTTCAAAGACGAATTTGTGGAGTTCGGACACGCGGGGCTTTCAGGGTCAGGTCAAAAAAATCGAAGGAGAGCAGGTCGGGGTCAGGCGATCTTTTTCAAGCCCTGGCGGTAACGCGCGGCGTTCTCGATGTAATGCCCGGCGCTGCGGCGCAGGCCCTCGATCTGCTCCGGCGTGAGCGTCCGCACCACCTTCGCCGGGCTGCCGATGATCATGCTGCCATCGGGGAATTCCTTGCCCTCGGTGACCAGCGAACCCGCGCCCACCAGGCAGTTTCTGCCGATCTTCGCGCCGTTGAGCACCGTCGCCCCAATGCCGATGAGCGACTCGTCGCCGATGGTGCAGCCGTGCAGCATCACCTGGTGGCCCACGGTCACGTGCTTGCCCACGGTCAGCGGGAAGCCCACGTCGGCGTGCATCACGCTGCCGTCCTGGATGTTGCTGCCCTCGCCGAGCGTGATGGTCTCGGTGTCGCCCCGCAGCACCGCACCGAACCACACACTGCTGTTTTCGCCCAGCACCACGTTGCCCATCACCTGCGCGCTGTCGGCCACCCAGGCCGAGTCGGCCATGCGGGGTGCGACGCCATCGAGTTCGTAAATCGCCATGGGGGAAGTCTCCGTCGTTCCTGAAACCTAGAATTGTAGGGATGCAAGCCCCCGCGCCCCTGTCGCCACCGTCCCCGGTCTCCCTGCGCGCGCAGGCCCTGAGCGCCCTGTGCCTCACCGACCCCGGCCGCAAGGTGGCGGCCACCCATGCGCTGTTCGAGGCCTGGCAGGCCGGCCAGACCGTGCTGGACACCACCGAACACCTTGCGCCAGCCCCGGGTGCCACCCTGCCCGGCCGCCCTGAGCAGCCCGTGCTGCTGCCCCCCGTGGACGTGCCCCAGCGCTCGCCCTTCACGCCGCCGGGCCTGGCCATGCTGCTGCACGCGGTGACGCACATCGAGTTCAACGCGATCAACCTCGCGCTCGACGCCGTCTGGCGCTTCCCCGGCATGCCGCCCGACTTCTACACCGACTGGCTGCGCGTGGCCCACGAGGAAGCCATCCATTTCAGCCTGCTGCAGAGCCACCTGCAAAGCCTGGGACACCACTACGGCGAATTCGCCGCGCACGGCAGCCTGTGGGAGATGTGCGTGCGGACCCAGGGCGACGTGACCGCCCGCATGGCGCTGGTGCCGCGCACCCTGGAGGCCCGGGGCCTGGATGCCACGCCACCCATGCAGGCGCGCCTGCGCAAGGTGGGCACGCCACCAGCGCTGCGAGCGGTCGAGATTCTGGACGTGATCCTGCGCGACGAGATCGGCCATGTGGCCGTGGGCAACCGCTGGTACGGCTGGCTGTGCGCGCAACAGGGCATCGAGCCCCTGGGCCACTACCGCCGCCTGGCGCGCGAACACTCGGCACCGCGCCTGAAGCCGCCTTTCAATGACGCGGCGCGGCTGGCGGCCGGGTTCAGCGAAGCGGAACTGACCGAGTTGCAGTTGGGTGAGCACCGATAATCGGGGATGACCTCCGCACCCTCGACCGCCTTCAGCGCCCTGCCGCTCTCCCCTGCCATGCTCGCCAACCTGGAGCAGCTGGGCTACACGGCCATGACGCCGATCCAGGCCGCCGCTCTGCCGCCCGCCCTGCTTGGCAAAGACCTGATCGCCCAGGCCAAGACCGGCAGCGGCAAGACCGCCGCTTTCGCCCTCACCCTGCTGGCCAATCTCAACCCGCGCCGCTTCGCGGTGCAGACCCTGGTGCTGTGCCCCACGCGCGAGCTGGCCGACCAGGTGACCACCGAAATCCGCCGCCTGGCGCGCGCCGAAGACAACATCAAGGTCGTCACGCTCTGCGGCGGCGTGCCGCTGCGCGGGCAGCTTGCCACGCTGGAGCACGGCGCGCACATCGTGGTCGGCACGCCCGGCCGCATCATGGACCACCTGGAGCGCGGCAGCCTGCAGCTCGACGCGCTCAACACCCTGGTGCTGGACGAAGCCGACCGCATGCTCGACATGGGCTTCTTCGACGACATCGTGACCGTCGCCCGCCAGTGCCCCAAGGCGCGCCAGACCCTGCTGTTCTCGGCCACCTACCCCGAAGGCATCGCCAAGCTCAGCGCGCAGTTCATGTGCGAGCCGCTCACCGTGAAGGTGGAGGCTCAGCACGCGGGCGCGCAGATCGAGCAGCGCTGGTACGAGGTGACAGAAAACGAGCGGCTCGACGCGGTGAGCAAGCTGCTCTTCCACTTCCGCCCGGCCAGCACGCTCGCCTTCTGCAACACCAAGGCGCAGTGCCGCGACCTCGTGGCCGTGCTGCAGGCCCAGGGCATCAGCGCGCTGGCGCTGTTCGGCGAGCTGGAGCAGCGCGAACGGGACCAGGTGCTGGTGCGCTTCGCCAACCGCAGCTGCTCGGTGCTGGTGGCCACCGACGTGGCCGCGCGCGGGCTGGACATCGCCAACCTGGCCGCCGTGATCAACGTGGACGTGACGCCCGACCCCGAAGTGCACATCCACCGCATCGGCCGCACCGGCCGCGCCGGTGAAAGCGGTCTCGCGCTCAACCTCGCCAGCCTCGATGAGATGGGCAGCGTCGGCAAGATCGAACACCTGCAAGGCCGCGAGTCCCAATGGCACCCGCTGAGCGAACTCCAGCCTGCCAGCAAGGACCCGTTGGTGCCCCCCATGGTCACGCTGCACATCCAGGGCGGGCGCAAGGAAAAGATCCGCCCCGGCGACGTGCTGGGCGCGCTCACCGCCGACCTGGGCTACGCCCGCGAGCAGGTGGGCAAGATCAACGTGAACGAGTGGTCCACCTACGTCGCGGTGGACCGCGACATCGCCCAGCAGGCCGCAAGCCGGCTCAACGCCGGGCGCATCAAAGGCAAGAGTGTGAAGGTGCGGGTGCTCGAGGACTGACAGGGCGCCAGGCCGAGCGGAGCGAAGATCCGTGCCGTGACCGCAGCTCGGCTATTGGCGTACCGGGCACGCAGGGTGTCGCAGATGTTCGTACGGTCATGCGGGCGTGGGCGGGTTTGCGCAAAAACAAGCACTTATCAATCCGTTACCAAGCAAGACGCAGGCAGACGGTATAACGAAGCCGTTTCCAACCCATGAGAGACACCACATGGACACATTCACGGGTGGTTGCTTGTGCGGCAACGTTCGGATCGAAGCGACGGGCCGGCCCTTCCGGGTGGGCCTGTGCCATTGCCTCGACTGCCGCAAACACCACGGCACGCTCTTTCATGCTTCGGCGGTGTTCTCGGAAAACGCCGTGACCATCGACGGTGAGACACGCGACTACGAAGGCCGCTTCTTCTGCCCGCGCTGCGGCTCCTCGGTGTATGGCCGCAGCGGCGATGAAATCGAAGTCAACCTGGGCGCCCTCGATGCCCCGGACCAGTTCAAACCCACCTACGAACTCTGGACCGTGCGCCGCGAAGCCTGGCTGCCACCGTTTCCGCTCAGCAGACGGTATGAGCGCGATCGCGAAGACACGGGCCGGTTCGAGGGGTGAACCACCATGCAAGTTCAGGTCATCCTGCTCATCACTGAAGCCCCGCCCGGCGTCCGGTGGGCCGTGCAACACGGCCGCGATGGCCTGCTGCCGCCCTGCGCATCGGCGCCCGATCTCATGTCATTCGCCTTGACCTTGGGTCTCGGGCCTGCACTGCCGGACAGGTCGTTCAACTTCCGCGGCCCCTTCGCGCACGGCACACCTGCCGACCGCTTCCTCTATCTGAACTCGGGCACCTATGCCGGTCAGCAAGACACGGTCTGGGCGCGCAGGGCGAAGATCAAATTGGCCGGCATCCCCCGGTCTTTGGTGGAGACCGCAGCGGGAGATGCGAACGTTGCCATTGCAGGCCGCATCCACGGCACGGCCAAAGATGGCGGGCCGGTGTGTGCGAGTGTTGATCCTGGTTTGATCCGTTGGTCTCTGGAAAGCAAAGCGGATTGGCCGGCAGGGCGCCCTTGATCCGTCGATCGCTGCGACCCGTTTCGGGCGTCGGCTACGATGGCTCTCATCGGCCAGAAGCGGACGTAGCAGAGAGTACTTTGATGCCCCTCGACACCTCAGAGATTGAGTGCTTTCATCGGCAAGGCGTAGTGCGGCTGCACAAACTACATCCCAAGGCCCGCTTAAGTTCAGCGAGAGAGAAGATCGCTGGCGAACTGTCACGGCTCGGTGTCTCGCCGGATGGCAAGAAGCGGGGTATCGCGCTGCAGGGCCTGACGCCTTTTCAGCAGATCGCCAAGCTGGGTTCGCTCGTCAAAGTGGACTTGCACGAGATTCTTTGCACATCTGACGTTCTCGCAGCGGCTCGCTCAGTTTCAGGGCGCGAGCCTCGCGCTGAGCAAGGAACGCAACTCCTGCTATCGCCAGGTCGGCAAGGCACATGGGCTTTAGACGGACTGAGTTGGCACGTCGACATATCCTCCCAGCCGACCAACCGCGAGACAGAAGTTCAGGCTTTTCATCTTGTTGACGATGTTCAGGCACAGGGCGGTGCGACGCTTGCCCTAGCGCGCTCGCATCGCATGGCGCCGTTGGAATTGCAGCGTCTTCGAGTGGCGATCAGAGAGTCGCGTGATGTTCGAGCGGCCTTGCGCGACTTCGACGTTGAAGTTGTAGAGATGGCAGGGCAGGCTGGCGATGTCTACCTCATGGACATGCGTGTGCTGCACACCCCATCGGTGAACAGCACGACAAAAATCAGGATGATGGCTACGACGCGATTCGGCATGCGAACGTAGGCCGCAGCAACGTCCGCTTTGGGGCCCGGTCCTGCCTGAGCTGGCATGACGGTCATCGGCCAGTAGCGGTCGATGGCGACAGGCAGCTTCGCAGCAGCGCGTCTCAACGACGTCGTGCTGAAGGTCATTGCGGGGTCACCAGCACGGTGCCTCTCAGATGGAGGCATCGACAGCCCAGTCCTGCCCTGTGCGATTGAGCCGTGACGCGCTGCGGAGACCGTTTGAGGTAACTCCCTCGGCCCGACGGCATGCTGTATCGCCACCGGGATCATCAGTGCGACGCATGGCTGGCCTCAGTCAGAACTTTGGGATGCGCAGGGTCTTGCTGATCATGGCCGTGCCTGAGAGTGCGAACAACAGGCTCATGGGATGTAGCTGGCAGGGCCCGAGTTGCCACACTCCGCCCCACAGTTGCGTACTCAGCGCACTCTGCCACGCGGCGCAGGACAGCACCCCAGTGAGGATCACGCTCGTGGGGATCGGCGTGCCTTCAAAGTAAGCCACCTTGCCCGAGTCGGTGGTCAGACCTTCGGCCGTGACGTTGAAGCGCGCCAACCGGCTGACGCCGCAGCAGACGAAGTAGCACAGGATGACGATGTCCCAACCGCCCTGCAGCCCCGCGGCAAAGCCCAGCGCTGCCGGTCCGACGCCGAAGGAGATGACGTCGGCCAGAGAATCAAGCTCGCGGCCCAGCGGCGAATGCTGATGCCGCCAGCGCGCCACCTTCCCGTCGCAGACGTCGAAGACGAAGGCCAGCGGTGTCATTGAGGCCGACAGCAGAAAGTGCGTGAGCGAGCCGCTGGCCATGTACATCATGGCCAGGAACACTGACAACACGCCGCAGGCTGCATTGCCCAGTGTGATGAAGTCGGCCAGATGAAAGCCGCGGATCATCGTGAAGCGGCGTGGCGGGGTGGAGGGCGTCATGTCAGAGTCTCGGTAACTTGCGGTGAGTCAACAGCGAACGCGACTGCGTTGTGCAGACACATTTGTGGGCAGCAAACACACTACCTCGGGCTGCAAAAACGAGTTGACTTCTACTATGGCACGCGCGGCCCCCTCTGGGCGAAAAGCAATTCAGAAGGCCGGCAGAGTTGTGGAACTTTGCGACGCAGAGTGATCGACCGACGAGCCTCATCCGGCGCTCCTCTCGACGCTGCGCTTGCAGTCATCCGCTTTGCATGGCTCGATGTCTGAAAGTCAGCCTCGAGGCGCGGAGATCGGTAGCTCCAAAGTCGCTGATGGGCCCGGCGCCAATATGCTGAGACACCACCTCTACTACATGCTCACGGCGTTGCCGTCTGCAAGTTGTCTTCTGGCACCCATCCTTCTTTGTCGGTCGTGATGGAAGAGCACCACACCCATCCGTTCAGCCTTCTTCCGCCCTCAACGATTTCCCCTACCGTGACATCCAGCTCCTGGGCGGTGTAGTTCATCGCGGCCACACCACTCCCATCATCTTGCAGCAAGATGACTTGCATAGGCACCCACCCAGGCTCTTGTCCGGGTGCACTGCACAAGTACCAATGGGCCCATTCTTCAGGGCCTTCATAGACTTCGCCGACCGAAAACTTGTCACCGGCGTTCAACCGCATGGGATTTGGAAACTCACTCAAGTGAGGCTTGACTACGGTGTATTTCATGGAAGCCTTCAGGCGAATTTCGCCCGCAAATTGAAAGCCGGCGGCGTCCGCTTCTGGCCGAAAGCAGCATGCTAGCTCAGGCTCGAGCGGGCCCGAAGCGGTCGTTCAACGTGAATCTCAGCGGGCGGCGAAACCGTCCGCAGGAGCCAGTGCTTGGGTATCTCTTGCGGAATGTGGCAACAGCCAGCCGCTTTTTTTGGGTGTTGGATCGGCAGCGGGGCCATCACCCGCGTACACCGACAAAACGCCGAAGCGCTCGGTCTAACATTCTCGCCATGAGCTCCCAATACGAATGCCTGCGCCCCGACCACCTGTATCGGGATATTTTTGACGTCGACGCGCCGAGCGACACCGCGGTGGGTCGCCAGGTTTGGCCCCGCCGCCCTGGCGTTTTCATCCGCAACCAACCTGCACCGCCTTCGGCCGAAGGCGCCGAACACCCGCACCCTGGCGCGATCGTGCGCGAGCTCGTCGTGGGGCAGTTCGGCTTGGTCCCGCCCTGGGTGAAATCCGCTTCCGACGCCAAACTGCGTTCGACCAAGCTGGTCAACGCACGCTCGGAGACCGCGAGCACGTCCAACAACTTTCGCGGCGCCTGGCTGGGTGCGCAGCGTTGCATCGTGCCCATGATGGCGTTTCAGGAAGACGACCTGCGCAGCGGCAAAGCCGTGCCCACGCGTGTCGCGCGGGTGGACGGCAAACCCATGGGCGTGGCCGGTCTGTGGGAGTGCTGGACCGGGGCGGAAGGCGAGGTGATCGTCAGTTTCTGCCTGCTCACGGTGAACGCCAACAGCCACGCGCTGATGCACCGTTACGGGCAACCGGGCAGCGAAAAGCGCATGTTGGCGATCTTGAACGAAGGTTCGTATGGCGCCTGGCTGAGCGCGGCCCATCCGGAGAAAGCGCGCGAATTCATGCGGGCGTATCCGGCGGAGGGGCTGACCGCCAACCCCATCGAGAAGAAGCCCTCGGCCGCTTGATCGGCACAACGTGACCGATGCCGTGATCGCGCCCCGGTACTCGCCATCGGCCTGCTGGCGGGACCAGGTGCCCGCGCTGGACACGGGCCATGTAGATTCAACGTCTGTGGACTCGCGAAACCAGCCGACCCAAACTTGCGGCATGCAAAAGACAGCCTTCTTGCCGGACATCAGCGCAAGCGCTCGCCCCATGCGCGATCTGTTGCGCCAGTTGCCCCGCCTTCAAAAGGACGGTCAAGGAAATGCCGACTACGCCAAGTCGGACCATGCGATCGTCGCCGCGGCGGGGCAGAACGCGGAAAGCATCGCCCGGGCGCTGCACATGGGCATGGGCGCCATCGGCCATCTGCTGGCCACGTCGGCGCCGCAGATCGAGGACGGTTCGGTGGACTCGGATGCCATCGAGGCCCTGGGCTGGCTGATCGCGGAACTCGGTGATCTGGGCGCGGAGCTGGCGGTGATGGCGATTCAGTGCCGCCGCCGCACGGGCGGCAAGCCTAGAACGTGACCTTCACCGAGGGCGCGCTGCGTTTCGCTTCGCCGTGGTACACGGCCTCGATGTTGTTGCCGTCCGGGTCGATCACGAAAGCGGCGTAGTAGCCTGGGTGGTACTTGCGCTCGCCGGGTGCGCCGTGGTCCTTTCCCCCGGCGGCCAGTGCGGCCTGGTGGAACGCATCGACCATGGCCCGGTCCTGCGCCTGGAAGGCCAGGTGGTGCCGGCCGGTCAGCTGGCCGTCCGCGGCTTCGCTGTCGGCCGTGGAGACGAACAGTTCGTCGGCCCAGAAGTAGTTGTCGCCCTTGCCGCTCATGGGCACCTTCAGCGCCTTGAAAACGGCTTCGTAAAAGGCCTGGCTGGCGGGCAGGTCCTTGACGACGAGCTGGATGTGGTCGATCAGGCGGCCTCGGTGCAGTTCCTGGGTCTCCATGGTGCGCTCCTGTGCTTGAAAGGGTGAAACAGAGAGGGCATCCTACCGGGGCCGCCCACTAAACTCGGTGCGATGGCCCGCGTAAAAATCTGCAAACCCTGTCTCTGGACGGCGCTGGCCGGCATCGGTTTCCTCTGCATCTGGTACTTCAAGGTGCTGGCCCTGGGCTACTACTGGCTCAGCACCTCCGTCAACGCGGCGCAATGGGAAGGCTCCTCCCTCTGGCTGCCGGGCTACCGGGTGGCGGTGGAAGGCGCTCCGATCGAGGGCCTGTCGCGCAACGCCTCGGGGCTCACCTTCAACTCGGAAACCGGCACCCTGTTCACGGTGATCAACCGCCCGCCGCAGATCGCCGAGCTCACCACCGATGGGCGGCTGCTGCGCATCATCGAACTCCAGGGCGCGAAGGACCCCGAGGGCATCACCTACGTGCAGGGCGACACCTACGTGATCTCCGACGAGGACAGCCACAGCATGTACTGGGTGCAGATCGGGCCGCAGACTTCGCGCGTCTCGGTCACCGGCAAGTCCAGCCTGGGCATCCGCATCGACAGCGTGCACAACAGCAGCTTCGAGGGGGTGTCCTGGGACAGCGAGCAGGACCGCCTGTTCGTGGTGAAGGAGAAGCTGCCCCTGCGCGTGCTGGTCATCCGCGGGTTGGACGTGTTCAACGCCTCCACCGGCTTCAACATCGACATCAGCGAATGGAAGTCGTCCAGCGCGGCCTCGCTCTTCATGAGCGACCTCTCTTCCCTCACCCTGCACGAGCCCACCGGCCACCTGCTGCTGCTCAGCGACGAGTCGGCCCTGGTGGTGGAGTACGCGCCCGACGGTCAGCCCATCGGCATGCTGCCGCTCTGGCGGGGGTTTAATGGGCTCCAGCGCAAGGTGCCGCAACCCGAGGGCCTGGCCGTCGGCCCCGACAACGCGCTCTACGTGCTGTCCGAACCCAACCTGTTCTACCGCTTCGAGCGCACCCCCAACCCGTCGGCCAGCCGCTAAGCTCGCCGGTCAACGCCACCATCACCAAAAGGAACACGCCATGGGCGCACAGTGGAAAGCCAAACACAAGGACCTCGCGGCGAACGCCAAAGGGCGGCTCTTCGGCAAGCTGGTCAAGGACATCGTGATCGCCGCCCGGCACGGCGCCGACCCGGCCTCCAACGCCCGGCTGCGGCTGGTGATGGAGCAGGCGCGCAAGGTGTCGATGCCCAAGGACACGCTGGACCGCGCGATCAAGAAGGGCGCCGGCCTCACGGGCGAGGCCGTGCACTACGAACATGTGGTCTACGAAGGCTTCGCACCGCACCGCGTGCCGGTGATGGTGGAATGCCTCACCGACAACGTCAACCGAGCGGCCTCGGAAATGCGGGTGCTGTTCCGCAAGGGGCAACTGGGCAGCTCGGGCACGGTGGCCTGGGACTTCGACCACGTGGGCATGATCGAAGCCGAACCCACCCGCAAGGACGCGGACCCCGAAGTGGCCGCCATCGAGGCCGGCGCACAGGACTTCCACCCCGGCCACGAGGAAGGCGTGACGGTGTTCCTGACCGACCCGACCGACCTGGACCTGGTGAGCCGGGCCCTGCCAGCGCAGGGCTTCACGGTGCTGTCGTCCAAGCTGGGCTACAAGCCCAGGAACCCGATCGACCCGGCCAGCCTGAGCGCCGAGCACCTGGAAGAGGTGGAGGCCTTCCTCGCCGCGCTGGACGCGAACGAGGACGTGCAGAACGTCTTTGCCGGCCTCGGCGGTTGACCGACAATCTCCCCCATGAACGACGCTACCGCCTCCACCCCCAACCGCCCCCCCCTGCCCGACCACCTGTCCATCGACCCGCGCAGCCCGCACCACGTGGCCGCCGTGTTCGAACACGACATCGGCATCCGCTTCAACGGCAAGGAACGCTTCGACGTGACCGAGTACTGCATCAGCGCCGGCTGGGTGAAGGTGCCTTCGGGCAAGACCCTGGACCGCAAGGGCAACCCGCTGCTGATCCAGCTCAAGGGCACGGTGGAAGCCTTCTACAAATAGAGACGACTTGCCCTGAACCTGCGGCGCGCCTTGGGCTCCAACCGGTACCCATGCGACGCAGAACCCTTCTCCTCTTCTCCCTTCCGCTGGCGCTCGGCGGCCCGGCGCTGGGCCTGGCGGCCGACACCGAAGACCGGCCCGACCAGCCGGCGGGCTACCCGGTCTCGCTCGAGCAGATGCAACAGGCGGTGGCGCAGCGCTTCCCCCGCCGCTACCCGGTGCAAGGCCTGCTCAACCTGGACCTGCAGACCCCGCGCCTGCGGCTGCTGCCCGAGCAGAACCGCCTGCGCGCCGAGATGGCCGTGGAGGCCGCCGGCCCGGCGCTCAACCGGGCACACCAGGGCCGTTTCGACGTGGAGTTCGGCCTGCGCTACGAAGCCAGCGACCGCACCCTGCGCGCCCATGACCTGCGCCTGGCCCGGCTCGACTTCCCCACCCTGCAGCCCCGGGTGGTGGAGATGCTCAATGCCTACGCGCCCCTGCTGGCGGACCAGTCGCTGAAAGAGGTGGTGGTGCACGAACTGACCGCCAAGGACCTGGCCGCCGTGGACGCCATGGGCATGCAGCCCGGCGCCATCACCGTCACGCGCAACGGCCTGGTGGTCGGCCTGGTGCTCAAGCCGCTCTGATGAGCTTCAACCGCGTGGGTGGTGCTGAGCCACGATGCTCTTGAGGCGCTCGCGGGCCACATGGGTGTAGATCGTGGTGGTGGAGATGTCGGCGTGGCCGAGCAGCATCTGCACCGCGCGCAGGTCGGCGCCGTGGTTGAGCAGATGGGTGGCAAAGGCATGGCGCAGCGTGTGGGGCGACAGCGGCGAGGTGATGCCGGCCTGCAGCGCGTACTTCTTCACCAGGTGCCAGAACATCGCGCGCGTCATGGCCTCGCCCGGGCGCGAGCCGCGCGAGGTGACGAACAGGTCTTCGCTCTGCTGGCCGTGGAGGATCTCGCCGCGCGCCTGGCCCAGGTAGCGCTGCAGCCACTGCCCCGCCAGCTGGCCGAAGGGCACCAGGCGCTCCTTGTTGCCCTTGCCGGTGATGCGCAGCACGTGCTCGTTCATGCCCACGTGCCAGGTCTTGAGCGTGACCAGCTCGCTCACGCGCAGGCCGCTGGCGTAGATGAGTTCGAGCATGCAGCGGTCGCGCAGACCCAGGGGCGTGCCCACGTCGGGCGCGTTCAGCAGCGCCTCCACCTGGGCCTCGGACATGGTCTTGGGCACGCGCAGCGGCTGGCGCGCGGGCACCAGGCGCAGCGTGGGATCGGCCTGGATGGCGCGCTCGCGCAGCGCCCAGCGGAAATAGCGCTTGAACACCGTGAGCCGCCGGTTGGCGGTGGTGGCGCGGGTTTCGGCGTGGCGGTCGCTGAAGTACTGGTTCAGGTCGGCCTCGCTGGTCTCGGGCAGGGTCTTGCCGCGCCCGGCCAGCCACTGGCCGAGCAGCACGAGGTCGCGCCGGTAGGCGTCGAGCGTGTTGCGCGAGAGGCCTTCCTCCAGCCAGAGACTGTCGATGAAGGCCCCGGCGATGCCTTCGCTGGCCGATGCCAGGGCCTGGTCCATCACTCCAGCTTGAGCTTCTGCTTGGCGACCACTTCCTTGTAGACCTCGAACTCGGCCTTGATCTGCGCGGTGAACTCGGCCGGCGTGTTGCCCACGACCAGCGAGCCGGTGTCCTCGATGCGCTTCTTCACGGCCGGGTCGGTCAGGGCCTGCTTGGTCGCGTTGTAGACCTTGTCCACCACCTCCTGCGGCAGGCCCTTGGGACCGATCAGGCCGTAGTAGGCCATGCGGTTCACCGGCTCCAGGCCGACTTCCTTGAAGGTCGGCACGTCGGGCAGCACGGCCAGGCGCTGCGGTGCGGCCACCACGATGGCGACCAGGCGGCCCGACTTGATGAAGGGCAGCGCCGAGGGCAGGTTGTCGAAGATGATGGGCACGGTGCCGCCCACGGTGTCGTTGAGCGCCGGGCCCGCGCCACGGTACGGAATGTGGGTGATGAAGGTGTTGGTCAGGCTCTTGAAAAGCTCGGTCTGCAGGTGGCCGATGCCGCCGGTGCCCGAGCTGGAGTAGCTGTACTTGCCGGGGTTCTTCTTGAGCTCGGCGACGAAGGACTTGTAGTCCTTGGCCGGGAAGCTGGGGTGCACCGCGATCACGTTGGGCGTGGCGGCGATGTTGATGATGGGCGTGAAGTCCGTGAGCGTGTTGTACGGGATCTTGTCGTTGATCGCCGGGTTGGCGGCGGTGGTGGACACCGTGGCCATGCCCAGCACGTAACCGTCGGCCGGCGTGCGGGCCAATTCGGTCGCGCCGACCACACCGCCGCCACCGGCCTTGTTCTCGACCACCATGCTCTGGCCCAGGGCCTTGCCCAGGGAGTCGGACATGACGCGCGCGATGATGTCCGTCGTGCCGCCCGGTGCGAAGGGCACTTGCAACTTGATGATCTTGTTGGGGTAGGCCTGTGCCCAGGCGCTGCCTGCCACGGCCACCGAGGCGGTGGCCAGACCGATCGCAACCAGCTGACGACGAGAAACCATGACGTGTACTCCTTGACGTTGAAACATCGAAAAAATTCCAGGGTGGCGCCCATGCTAACCGCCCGGTCCACCCTGACCAGCCCCGCACTTTAGACGGGGTGGCCCGAAGTGAACATGGGGAGACTACATACGTATTAACCCGGAAACGGCACCGGCCTGCGGCTATGCTCGGGCGGTGAATTTCGCCCAGCTTCTCTTCCCCGATTTCTCGCTGATTTTTTGCGGGTACCTCGTCTGCCGCTTCACCGCGCTCAACCGCAAGGTGTGGGAGCAGGTCGAGAGTCTGGTGTACTACTTCCTGTTCCCGGTCCTGCTGTTCCACTCGATCGTGAAAAGCCCGCTGGACCTGAGCGCGGCCTCCAGCCTGATGGGCGCGGGCATCACGCTGGGTCTGCTGGGCATCGCGCTGAGTTATTCGCTGCCGCACTGGCCCTGGCTGGGCCCGAAGCTGGACGTGCGGCTGCACGCCGCGAGCGCGCAGGTGGGTTTCCGTTTCAATTCGTTCATCGCCCTGGCCCTGGCCGACAAGGTGGCCGGCCCGCAAGGCCTGCTGATGATCGCGGTGCTGATCGGCGTGTGTGTGCCGCTGTTCAACGTGGGTGCGGTCTGGCCGATGGCGCGCCACGCGAACAAGGGTTTTGGGCGCGAGCTGCTGCGCAATCCGCTGATCATCGGCACGCTCGGCGGCCTGATCGCCAACCTGCTGGGGTTCTCGATTCCGTTCTGGCTGGAGCCGACGGTGAACCGCATCGGCCAGGCTTCGCTGGCCTTGGGCCTGCTCGCTGCCGGCGCAGGCATGCAGTTCGGCATGCTGGCGTCGGCCAAGCTGCTGGGTGGCATGGTGCTGGCCTGCAAGCACCTGGGCATGCCCTTGCTGGCGTTTGGTCTGGCGAAGCTGTTCCGTCTGGACCCGACGCAGACCACGGTGTTGCTGATGTTCTCCGCGGTGCCGACCGCGTCGAGCTGTTATGTGCTGGCGGCGCGCATGGGCTACAACGGGCCTTATGTGGCGGGGCTGGTCACCTTGTCCACCTTGCTGGGGATCGTGAGTCTTCCCTTTGCCTTGGGGGTGTTGGGGGGAATGCCCTGAGGGCTGTTTTTCTGCGGAGCCGCTGGGGCGATTGATCGGCTCCGCGACAGCGGGAGCACCAGGCGCGGCCAGCCGCCGTCGGTGGCGATGCAGGTGACGTCGGTACTCCACTCGCGCCCTCACCAGCGCCAGCTCCATTTGCACCCGCCACCGAGCGAACAGACCCCTCCGAGCATGCCGTCTGGCGCGCGATCAAAACAGCTGGATCAACCTAGCAACCTGCCCGCGAAAGCTGTCTTGTTCCTTCAATTGCTCCAGACATTGAGCCGACGCTTCACTCAAGGAGCCTCGCCAAATTCTCGGGATGTGCAGTTTTTGGAGCTTTTCAAAGATTGGATGGCCGGCGGAGATCTGCTCCGTGACATGGGCCAGCAACAACAACTGACACAGAGCCCCAGCGCATGTGCTCGCCAAATCGGCCTTCGCTTCGATCTCGAAGTTCAGTTGATCGGCCTTGAGGATCACGGATTCAGCGAGCGTGTCAAGAAGCTCTCCGTTCGACTCGTTGGATACCGTTGCATTCATTAAGGCAAATGCGGTCAACCCAGGCCAATTTGCACCGTACAGCTTGAACGTATGCGCGTCACCATAGTGCTTGAGAAAAATGATGGCGGTGTACACATCGATCTCCGTGCTGATGGAGCGGGATTGATCCAGCAACCAGCATTGGCCGTCAGTTCGACCGACAGATGAAAGTATCTCCTCCGGCACGAGGAATACTGAGCCTGACTGCACGCTCGCACGGATGTGCTCTTGGAATTGATTGACATGCTGTCGCCGCTCATCATGAATGGACGGCGGGATATATCTTCCGAACTGCGTAGCGATAGATACAGGCTCCTCGGGTGGGTAAAAGCCGAAATAATTGGAGAGAAGGGCAATGGAAGAATTCACAAATCAAAAGTTTTCGTGCAGCACGTTGGAAATCAAAGGCGACCTTCGCGCCAAAGTCGACGCATGGCAGCGACGCCCGCCATGTAGTCCAGCGTCATTTGTGGCGTCAGCATCTCCAACAGCAATTCACTATGAAACATCACATGGCCAGTGGCGGGATCCAGACCGAACGTTGAACATCCCCCCGGTGAGTAGTGCTGGAAATTGAACCTCAACAGAGAGCCATAGGACTGCAAAAAAGATGTCGATGGAGGCGCACCAAAGGCACAGCGAAAAATACCCAGCGATGATTTTTCCGGCGCACAAATTATGTCGATCGGGCACTCATCGATTACAAAGGATGCCTTCGCTTCAGGCAGACAACCCGCTGGAACCGCCACGGAAGATGAGCCAAGCAGTTCAGCGATCTTTGCCACATGGGTAAAAAAATCGAACTCAGACTTTGTTGGGAACATCATCGTCTCTCAATTGAAACTGATATTTTTTCTCTACGGCATCTCCCGTGCCCACCAAAGCGCTGCGCCCCTCCGTGAGGGTGTTCACGGCGCCCGAACCCCAAGCATTGCTTTTCAGGCCAGTCAAGGACGTGATCTGATTCAAAGCGACGCGAAGCGTCGTATTGTCGAAAAATTGTTTCGCAGTGTCAGCCTCCGGATTCGTTTTTTTCACTTCGGGGAAAAACACTTTTTGCGTGACATTGCCGATGAAAGCATCCGCCCCCTCGATCCCTGAACGCAGGCCAGCCACCTTGAGAGATTCCACCAAGAATTCGGACCAACTGGCCTCCGGGTTTTTCAGCATGGGCACGGCGTTTTCGCCAAAGCCCGCACTGGCGTAAGAAAGTCCACCGTAGGCGAATGTGTTGACGGTCAGACGCTTGAGCGCTTTGCGATTGAACTCCAACGTCCCCTCGTCGGTGCAGGTCACCACATTGGGTGACCCACTGAGCTTCGGGACATACGCTTTCCCATGGGTATTGAAGGCATCACGGCTGATGGAATAAGCGGTGGAGGTTACCAATCCTATGGCCTCCTTGGTCATTTTTTCTGCATCGCCATAAGTGGTCAAAAGGCTGGAGAGCCCCGGAGCGATACCGACAAAGCTCCCGATGCAGCCACCGATCACACGCCCCATCGTACCGCCACACATGCCCAGGCGCTGACCTTGGTATATCGCGCAACCCATATTGAGCAACGTGACCACAACCCCAACACCAACCCCAGCGCCGATCCCACCCGAGGCAGCAAGCAGGTATTTGAGTGCGGTTTGCACCGAGAACCCCACGCAAGACGCCCCGAAAGTGACCACAGCATCCTTGATTGTCTGCGCGAGAGCGACCTTCAGCGTGTCGCTCCAACTTGCACCCAGTGCCGTCTCGATTTCGTTAACAGTGTCAGACACATTGTTGGTACTCAATACTGCGTTATCGAGAGTGGACAATTCTTTTCGGTCCTGCCCTTGATCGGTGATTTGCAGAATGGCGTCATGGCTTTCTCTCTTTTGCTCTGGCAAAGTCTGATTGCCTTTAACAGAGTTGTTATTTTCGAACGAGCTGTCTTTGTGGAAGATCATGCTTCGGGAAATCGTCGGGATCATGACGGTCCTTTCAAATGGTTGGCCCCGTGGACGGGACCCATACACACGAAAAGCACACGTTGGCGAGTTCCACGATCAAAAGCCATGGTTGTCACCACCGCCCGATGCACCTCAAGCAAGGAGTCCCGTTACAAAGATCAGTGAAAGGGTCGATCGCTCCAGTTCATCCACTCATCGCCAGCTCCAGGGCGGCAAGGGACAGGAACGCCAAAATCCGCGTCCCGCGGTCACCCTCGCCCGTTGCGGAACGCTCTTGCCATTGATGCGAGGGTGAGACGTTCTGCGGAGCGGAGCGCCGGGGAATGGACTTAGTACCCCAAAAGGTTCTGCCGCACATGCAGCAGATGCGCCAAGGTCAACTCACGCGCGCGCACCGCATCCCGATCCCGCAGCGCCCCCACGATCGCGCGGTGCTCGGCCTGATAGGCCAACCGGCGTTCCGACGTGACGCTCTTCTTCTTGAGCTGCCCCCAGTCCCCCTGCGCCCGCACCGTCTTCATCAGCGTGAACACATTCGCCACGAAACTGTTGTGCGCCGCGTCCGCGATCGCCTGGTGCAACTCCGCGTCCCAATGCTCGAAAGCCTCCAGCGTCTCGGCGGCCTCCGCGTTGGCGCAACAGGCCTCCATGCGCTGCAGATCCGCCTGGTTCGCGTTGCGGATCGCCATGTCGATGATCGCCGGCTCCATCGCCAGCCGCGCCTCCATCAACTCGGCCGGGCTCGTGTGCTGCGACGAGTCCTGCTGCACCCGCTGACCCAACCGCGCCCCCACCTGCTCGGCCACATAGGTGCCACTGCCCACGGTCTGCTCGATCAGGCCCTGCTGCTTCAGCTCCAGCAAAGCCTTGCGCACCGTGGTGCGGCTCACACCGAACCGCTCCGAGAGCTCGCGCTCGGTCGGCAGACGGTCACCGGCGCGCCAATGCCCCGAGCGCAGCTGGTCCAGGATCGATTCGCGCAAAGGCGTTGACATGCTCATGGGTGACGAATGTACCAAAACAGACCAATCAGGCAACACCATACCAATTAGGTGATTTCCCCAGGTCTAAAACCGCTCTCATCGCCTACCATCATGGCTCTGGTACCAATTGGTATTTTTTGGTATTTCATCTGGATTTCAACAAGGAGTTTGCGTGCGCCTCGCCACTTTCGTTCATCAGGGCCAACGCCAGGTCGGCCTCGTTTCGGCCGACGGCCAGACCGTTACCCCCCTCGCCCTGAACCCCGCCGATGCCCAGCGCGGCGTGCTGCCGCTGATCGAGGCTGCGGCCGCCGGCCAGCCCCTGCCCGCCACCACCGGCGCGGCGCTGAAACTGGCCGACGTGAAGCTCGACGCCCCGCTGCCCCTGCCCCGGCGCAACCTCTGGTGCGTGGGCCGCAACTACCACGAGCACGCCAAGGAACTGCAAGGCTCGGTGTTCAAGAACAACAACGCCAACCCCGCCGTCTGGCCCATCGTCTTCACCAAGGTGCCCGAATGCGTGATCGCCGACGGCGCCGATGTGGTGCTGCCCGGCGACGACATCTCGCCCCAGATCGACTACGAAGCCGAGCTGGCCGTGGTCATCGGCACCGGCGGCAAGAACATCGCCAAGGCCGATGCCATGAAGCACATCTACGGCTACACCATCGTCAACGACGTCACCGCGCGCGACGTGCAGATGCGCCACCAGCAGTGGGACATGGGCAAGAGCTTCGACACCTTCTGCCCCATGGGTCCGTGGATCGTCACGGCCGACGAGCTCGATGGCCAGCACACGCGCGTGCGCTGCTGGGTCAACGGCGAGCCGCGCCAGGACGGCCGCACCGAAGACCTCATCTTCGACATCCCCACGCTGATCGAGACCATCTCTCGCGGCATCACGCTCTACCCCGGCGACGTGATCGCCACCGGCACGCCGGCCGGCGTGGGCCTGGGCATGACGCCGCCCACCTTCCTGAAAAGCGGCGACGTGGTGCGCATCGAGATCGACGGCATCGGCACGCTGCAGAACCGCTTCGTCTGAGCCCCGCAACCAACGACAGGAGACAAACAGGATGAACCGAACCGCACTCAGACTGTGCAGCCTCGCGCTGGCGCTGGCCGCCACCCTGGGCCTGGCCCAGGCGCAGGACGCCTACCCCAGCAAACCCGTGACCATGGTCGTGCCCTTCCCGCCCGGCGGGGTGGCCGACGTGGTGGGCCGCCCGGTGGCCGAGGCCATGGCGCGCCACCTCAACCAGTCGGTGGTGGTGGTCAACCGCGCCGGTGCGGGCGGCGGCATCGGCATGGCGCAGGTGGCCAAGGCCGCGCCCGATGGCTACAACGTGTTGATGGCGCTGTCCTCCATCGTGGTGCTGCCCGAGGCCGACAAGATCCTTGGCCGCGCGCCGATGTTCGAACTCTCGCAGCTGCTGCCCATCGCCCGCATGACGGCCGACCCCACGGTGCTGGTGGTGCGCGCGGACAGCCCCTGGAAGACGTATGCCGAGTTCATCGCGCACGCCAAGGCCCACCCGGGCCGCATCACCTTCGGTTCATCGGGCAACTACGGCACCATGCACGTGCCCATGGAACAGCTCAAGGCCGCCACCGGCAGCTACATGCTGCACGTGCCTTACACCGGCGCCGGCCCGGCCATCCTGGGCATGCTCAGCGGCCAGGTCGATGCCGTGGCCACAGGGCCGGCCAGCGCGGTGGGTCAGATCAAGGCCGGCAAGCTGCGCGCGCTCGCGCACTGGGGCGAGGGCCGCCTCGCCCTGCTGCCGGATGTGCCGAGCTTCCGGGAGCTCGGTGTGCCCATCAACTACTCGCAGTGGGCGGGCATCTTCGTGCCGGCGGGCACCCCACCCGCGGTGGTGAACAAGCTGCGCGAGGCTGCGCGCATGGCCGCGCAGGACCCGAAGACGGTCCAGGTGATGACCACCGCCGGCACCTCGTTCCAGTTCCAGGACGCGGCGGACTTCGACAAGTTCGTGCAGAGCGACGCCAAGGCCATGGCGGCCGTGGTGCAGAAGATCGGCAAGGTGGATTAGGCTTTGGCCTCGCACAAGGCGCGCAGGGCCTCCAGCGCCTTGGGCCACGCGGCTTCCATCATCGGCACATAGTCGTCCAGCATGTCCTGCTCGACGGTGAGCTGCGTGCCCCCACCCACGGCTTCGAAGCGGTAGTTCTCGTGGGCCGGGGCCCACGAGGTCACGGCCTCGCTGGTGGTGTCGTCCTTGCCGTGGGCCACGAAGCCCAGGTGCCGGATCGAGATGAACTCGTGCGGCTGGTTGCGCTCGATGGTGGCCACCATGCCCTCGCCGCTGGGTGAGAGAAAGCGGATGGTGGCGCCCTCGTCCCACGAGCCTTCGTAGTACGAACCCTCCATGAAAGGGCGGGTCCATTCGCGGTAGCTGTCGGCATCGAGCATGGTGTTCCACACCCGCTCGCGCGGTGCCTGGATGTGGACGGTGAAGGTCATTGTCTGCATGGGGTTTCTCCTTTTCGGGAAGAACGGGCCCCCGCAGGCGCTCAGCGCACGGCGGTGCCCAACACGAGGTCGATGCGCCGCTGCAGGCGCGCCGCCTCTTCGGTGGCGCCCGCGGCCTGGGCGCGTTGCAATTGCAGGCCGAGCCAGGCCCCCAGGGGGCGGCGCCAGCCCTGCGCCGAGGCGGTGTCCACCGCCTGCGTGAGCACGGCCGGTGTGGCGCGGCCGCTGCGCAGCAGCACGCCGGCCGCCACCAGCCGCGACAAAGGATCCTTCACGCCGGCCAGGGCGGCTTCGGGCGACCCGCCGCCCAGCAGCGCGCGCTGCGCCTCGGGCAGCAGGGTCGCATCGGCCGGCTGCGCATTGCCCGCGAGGTAGCGCGCATACGCCTGCTCGGCCGGTGCCGCGTCGGGCGCGAGCGCCTCGAAACCGGTGCAAGGCTCGAACACCAGCGCGGCCACGCGCGTGGCACAACGCAGCAGCTCGGCGCGCGCCAGCAGATCGGGCCGGCCGGTGCTCGTGAGCTCGCGGCGCACGCGCGCGAACTCCGCGGCCTCGACGGCCGAGTCACCGCGCAACCAGGCCTCGGCCGCGCGCTCGCTGCCGTCCTTGGCGTTCAGCTGCCATTCGGGCGTGGGGGGCTTGCTGCCGCAAGCGGTCAATGCCACGACAGCGCATGCGAGGAGAAAAAAACGCGGCGTCATGGCAACTTCAACTCCGTGTCGCGGGCGAAGGGCCACTTGCGGTTGATGTCGTTGATCATCGAGTCCACCTTGCGCAGGCTGGCCTCGACCTCGCCGCGCAGGTAACCCAGGTCGCTGGTGGCCTCGCGCGTGTTGCCGGCGATGCCCTGCACCTCCACCAGCACCGCGTCCACCTTCTTGAGGCTGGTGCGCGTCTCCGCCAGCAGGCCGTTGAGCTGCTGCACCGTCGCGCGCGCATCGCCCACCAGGCCGGCCTCGCCAGGTGCGCCTCCCTGGCCGAAGACCTGGCGGTCGGCATTGGCGGCCAGGCTGTCCAGCCGCCGGGCCAGCGAGTCCGCGCGCAGCAGCAGGGCATTGGTGCGGTCGATGGTGGCGACGAGCTTCTTCGCGTCCTCGTCGTTCCCCATCAGCACGCCCAGGCCGCCGTGCGGCCCCTGGAGGCGCTCGGTGGCCACCTTCACGCCACCCAGGGTGCCGGCGACCGCGCCGTCGCTGGCCGTGAGCGCGGCCAGGTTGTCGAGCACATCGCGCATGCTGGCGGCCAGCTTGGGGATCTCGGCCGCGGTGTCGCCGCGCAGCACGGTGCGCTCGGCGCCGTCGGGCAAGGCGGGGTCTTCGAGCACGCCGCTGTAGGCGCGGATGCGCGTGCCGCCCACCAGGCCCCGCTCCATGGTGAAGATGCTGGAGGTGCGCAGCCATTTCGCGTCCTTGCGCGGCACGTCGATCAGGATGCGCGCGTTGCCGTCGTCGCCCAATTCGATGCGCGCCACGCGCCCGATGGCGAAGCCAGCGAAGGTCATGTCCATGCCCACGACCACGCCCTCGGAATCGTCGGAGATCAGCACCAGGCGCTGCGTGGGTTCGAGCACGCCGCGCGCGAACAGGATGTAGCCCGCCGAGCCTACGAGCAGCACGGCCATGAGCATCAGCAGCAGCCCGGCCTTGAATTCCAGGTTCTTCACCGGCGGGGCTTCGGGCGGCGGTGGCGGAGGGGGCGTGGGGTTCATGGTGTCAATAGTAGTTGCCGACCAGCGACACCACCTCGATCAGCAGCACCACCGAGAACAGGCGGGCAAATTCGCTCATGTCGCTGCGCCGGCTGTAGCGGCCGTCGCGGTCGGCCTGCGCCGCTCCGGCCAGCGGCACCACGGCCACCGCGAGGCTGAAGAACACGGTCTTGAGGCCGAAGATCAGCGTGACCGCCGGCGAGAACACGCCGCCCACGGCGCGCGTGTAGCCCGGCAGCCCCCACGGCGAGAAGCCGTAGACCGTGAGGTAGGTCAGCACCAGCGCCACCACCGAGCTCAGGCCCGCGAGCAGCAGCACCGAGAACATGCTGCCCAGCGCGCGCGGCAGCAGCTGGTTGGCCAGCAGCGACTGCCGCTCCGGCAGGCTGCCCTCGCGCTGCTGCAGCGCCAGCTGCTTGCGCACCTCCTGCGCGCCCGGCATCGCGTAGCGCACCGCCACGAACATGGCCACGTAGAGCGGAATGAGTTCGAGCACCAGCGTGCGCACCAGCACCTCCAGCGCGTACTGAGACAGGCCGTAGCTGTAGGCCGTGGCCACCACGATGCGGATCAGCACCAGGCTCACCAGCGCCGAGAGCACCAGGAACCAGGTGAGCAGCGGCGCGGTGGCGCGGTACAGGCTGCCGAGCACCGCCTGGCGGTGCGTGGGCGCGCGGTAACTGGCCGGCGACAGCGCCAGCACCAGGATCTGGGCGCCCACGAACAGGGTGTGCCACCAGGCGTTCCAGCTAGCGCGCAGGCCCCGGCCCCAGCGGCCCAGGGTATCGTTTGCAGCGTTCACGGGGTTCATGGGGCCATGATAGCCGTGGGTCTTCGCCAAGCCAGAGGTGCGGCCACCGGCAAATGTGACAGCATGCAGCGGCCGCAACGGTCAGAATCCGTGCGCAAGCCATCCGCCGACAGGAGACCCGCCATGACCGCTTCCGTCCACCCCGTGGTCCGCCGCCAGACCATCGCCGACGCGCTGCGCCGCACCGCGCAGCGCCTGCCCGCCAAGTCCGCCGTGGTCTGCGGCGACACGCAATGGACCTACGCCGAGTTCGACGCCCTGGTCAGCCGCCTGGCCGCCGGCCTGGCGCGCATCGGCGTCGCCCAGGGCGACAAGGTGGCGGTGCTGGCGCGCAACTCGCACGGCTTTGCGGCGCTGCGCTTCGCGCTGGCCCGACGCGGCGCGGTGATGGTGCCGATCAACTTCATGCTCAAGGCCGACGAGGTGGCCTACATCCTGCGCCACGCGGGTGCGCGCACCCTGGCCACCGACAGCGGGCTGGCCGAACTGGCGCGCGCGGCGGCGGCGCTGGACACCCAGGTCCAGCAATACGTCTGGCTGCCCTCGGAAGACCCGAGCGAGCCGGTGCCCGGCATGCACCGCTTCGACGAACTCGCGGCCTGCACCGACCCGCTGCCCGAAGTCACCCTCGGCAGTTACGACCTCGCGCAGATCGTCTACACCAGCGGCACCGAATCGACGCCCAAGGGCGCCATGCTCACGCACGACGCGGTGCTGTGGCAGTACGTGAGCTGCGTGATCAACGCCGAGATCGCCGAAGACGACCACGCCCTGCACGCGCTGCCGCTCTACCACTGCGCGCAGCTCGACGTGTTCTTCGGCCCGGCGGTCTACATCGGCAGCAGCAACGTGATCACCGCCAAGCCGGTGCCGGACAACCTGATCGCGCTGATCGAGAAGTACCGCATCACCAGCTTCTTCGCGCCGCCCACGGTGTGGATCGCGCTGCTGCGCTCGCCGCTCTTCGATGCGGCCAGGCTGCAGAGCCTGAGCAAGGGCTACTACGGCGCGTCCATCATGCCGGTGGAGGTGCTCAAGGAACTGGCCTCGCGCCTGCCCTCGGTGCGGCTGTGGAACCTGTACGGCCAGACCGAGATCGCGCCGCTGGCCACCATGCTCGGCCCGGACGACCAGCTGCGCAAGCCCGGCTCCTGCGGCAAGGCGGTCATCAACGTGGAGACCCGCGTGGTCACCGACGACCTGCGCGACGTGGCCGTGGGCGAGGTCGGCGAGATCGTGCACCGCTCGCCCCACCTCATGCTGGGCTACTTCAACGACCCCGAGCGCACGCGCTCCGCGTTCGAGGGCGACTGGTTCCACAGCGGCGACCTCGCGGTGATCGACGAGGAAGGCTTCATCACCGTGGTGGACCGCAAGAAGGACATGATCAAGACCGGCGGCGAGAACGTGGCCAGCCGCGAGGTGGAGGAAATGGTCTACCGCCTGCCGGCCGTGAGCGAGGTCGCGGTGATCGGCCTGCCCGACCCGAAGTGGGTCGAGGCGGTGACGGCGGTGATCGTGGTCAAGGCCGGCCAGGCGCTCACCGAGGACGAGGTGATCGCGCACTGCAACCGGCACATGGCGGCGTTCAAGGCACCGAAGCGCGTGGTGTTCAGCGACAGCCTGCCCAAGAACCCCAGCGGCAAGCTGCTCAAGCGCGAACTGCGCCAGCGCTACACCGGCTGAGCGTCTTCAGCCGCCCAGCGTTTCGTGGTGGCCGACGGCACCGCGCTTCCAGTAGGCGGAGGCGCGCACGCGGCCCTTGTCCAGGCCGTGGCCATCCACCAGGGCCTGCCGCACGGCCGCGATGCTGGCGGCTTCGCCACCGGCCCAGGCAAAACCTTCGCCGGCGGGCAGCGTCAATGCGGCCACGACCTGCGCGAGCGCGTCGGTGGCGCCGGTCTGAATCCAGTGCGTCTGCAGGCGCGCGCGGCTGGTGAAAGTGCGGCGGTCGGCCGCTTCGGCAGTTTCGATGACGGTGATGGCCTGGGCCGTTTCGGGCAGTTCCTCCAGGCGCCGCGCGATCGCGGGCACGGCGGACTCGTCGCCCACCAGCAGGTGCCAGTCGAAGCCTGTGGGCACGACGAAGGAGCCCCGGGGGCCGCCCAGGCCGACTTCGTCGCCGGGTCGGGCCGCCTCGGCCCAGCGCGAGGCCACGCCGTCGCCGTGCAGCACAAACTCGATGTCCAGCGTGCCGGCGGCGCGGTCGAACTGGCGCGGCGTGTAGTCGCGCATCACGGGCTTTTCGGCACCCGGCGGCAGGGCCAGCCCGTCGGGACCGGGCCGGGGCAGCACCAGCGGCTGGCCGGGCTGGGCCGGCAGCATGAGCTTGGCGTGGTCGTCGAACGAAGCGCTGACGAAATCGCGCAGGGCCTCACTGAAAAAACGGATGCGAAGAAAGTGCGGGCTGACCGCGTCGATGCGCTGCACGGTCAGGCGGCGCACCTTGATCTCGTGGCGCACGCGCTCCACGGCCAGTGGGTTGGGAATGCTTGTGTTCATGGCTCTATTTGGTTGATAATGACAACCATCATGCCTTGATTGGATGACACTGTCAACAACATGGACAACCCACGATGACAAGAAATTCGAACACCGAGGTGCTGGACCGCCTGCACAGCCTCATGCACGGCCTGCGGCGCCACCTGCAGGAGGCCATGCGCCACGACGGCGAGGGCCTGGGACCGATGGAGGCGCGCTGCCTGGGCTACTTCATGCGCCACGATGGCGCCACGCAGAGCGACCTGGTGCAGCACTCGGGCCGCGACAAGGCGCAGATCGCGCGCATCGTCAAAGCCCTGCACGAGCGCGGCCTGCTGCACAGCCGCCCCGACCCCGACGACGGCCGCAGCCAGCGCGTGGGCGTGACCGCCGAAGGTCAGGCGCTGCAGCGCAAGATGCAGCAGCACCGGGTGCGCTTCGAGAAGACCATGATGGCCGGCCTCACCGACAACGAGCGCACCACCCTGCTCGCCCTGCTCGGCCGGCTGGAGGACAACGTGGGCGAAGCCTGAGGCGAACGCTCAGTGGGCGGCGGCCCCTTGCGCCATCGCCCAGGCCACGTGCTCGCGCACCAGTTCGCTGGGGTGGTCGGCGCGGGCCTGCAAGGCCTGAAGCACCGCTTCATCGGGCCCGGCGCGCAGCGCATTGCCGAGCGAGACCGCGATGTTGCGCAACCAGCGCTCGTGTCCGATGCGCCGGATCGGACTGCCCTCGGTGCGGCGCAGGAACTCCGGCTCGCTCCAGGCAAACAGCTCCACCAGCGTGGCACCACTCAGGCCCTCGCGCGCGTCGAAGTCGGGCAAGGGGCTGCGCCGGGCGAACTTGTTCCAGGGGCAGATCAGCTGGCAGTCGTCGCAGCCGTAGATGCGGTTGCCGATCAAGGGACGCAGGGCCTCGGGAACCGGGCCGGCATGTTCGATGGTCAGGTAACTGATGCAACGGCGTGCGTCCAGCCGGTGCGGTGCGGTGATGGCCTGGGTGGGGCAGATGTCGATGCAGGCGCTGCAGGCGCCGCAGTGCGCGCTGATGGGCTCGGTGGGTGGCAGGGGCAGGTCGGTGTAGATCTCGCCCAGGAAGAACATCGAGCCGGCTTCGCGGTGCAGCAGCAGCGTGTGCTTGCCGCGCCAGCCCTGGCCGCTGCGCTGTGCGAGCTCGGCCTCGAGCACCGGCGCCGAGTCGGTGAACACGCGGTGGCCCAGCGGCCCGGCGGCGGCCTGGATGCGCTCGGTCAGGGTCTGCAGCCGGTTGCGCAGCACCTTGTGGTAGTCGCGCCCCCGGGCATAGACCGACACGATGGCCTCGTCCGGGCGCTCCAGGCGCCGCAATTCCCGGGCCTGCCAGTCCTCGGGTGTGCCACGCGGCAGGTAGTCCATGCGCGCGGTGATCACGCTCAGCGTGCCCGGCACCAGCTCGGCGGGGCGGGCACGCTTCATGCCATGCGCGGCCATGTAGGCCATGTCACCGTGCCATCCAGCCGACAACCAGGCCTGCAAACCCGGTTCCGCGGCCGACAAATCCACACCAGCCACGCCAATTTGGGAAAATGCAAGCTCCTGGCCCCAGGCCTGTATCTGCGAGACGAGTTGAGCGGCATCAAAAGCGAACTTCATGGCAAGCCGATTGTAGGAACCGAACCGGTTTCTGCAGGCCTTGTGCCCCCTGTCGAACGCTGGCAGGGCCAGTGGGCCACCGAAGAAGACACCCAGGCCTTCGCGCGCCGCCTCGCCACCACCCCGGCCATCGCCCACGCCACGCTGACCCTGCAGGGCGACCTGGGCGCGGGCAAGACCACGCTGGTGCGCCACCTGCTGCGCGCGCTGGGCGTGCGCGGTCGCATCAAGAGCCCCACCTACGCGGTGGTCGAGCCGCACAGCGCGATCGACTGCGCGGTGATGCCCGAGGGCGAGCCGCTGCAGATCTGGCACTTCGACTTCTACCGCTTCAACGACCCGCGCGAATGGGAAGACGCGGGCTTTCGCGAACTTTTCGCCAGCCCCGGCCTCAAGCTGGTGGAATGGCCCGAGCGCGCCGGTGAGTTTCTGCCGGTGGTCGATCTCCAGATCGACATTCAACCCGACGACATGATCACACCCCAAGCCCACACCGACCCGGACCAGGACACCCAGCGCACCGTGCACGCCACGGCGCTCACCGCCACTGGCCGCCTGTTGCTGGAGGCACTGGCGTGAGCGGCCACCTCAGCCGCCGCACCCTGCTGCGCACCGGCTCGCTGGTGCTGCTGCTGGGCGCGCAGCAGATCGCGCGCGGCGCCAGTGTGGTGGCGGTGCGCATCTGGCCGGCCGAGGACTACACGCGCGTGACCATCGAATCCGACGCGCTGCTGCAGGCCAAGCAGTTCTTCGTGACCGACCCGCCCCGGCTGGCGGTGGACATCGAAGGCATCGACCTGCTGCCCGGCCTGCGCGAGCTGGTGGGCAAGCTCAAGTCGGACGACCCCAACATCGCCGGCATCCGCGCCGCGCAGAACGCGCCCAACGTGGTGCGCCTGGTGATCGACCTCAAGAAACCGATCAAACCCCAGGTGTTCAACCTGGAGCCGGTGGCGGCCTACCAGCACCGGCTGGTGTTCGACCTCTACCCCCTCAACCCGCCCGACCCGCTGGAGCAGCTGATCGCCCAGCGCATGAAGGACATGGACGCGGCCAGCGAACGCGCCGCGCGCCTGCTGGGCCTGGAAGCCGACAAGGTCACCAAACCGGCCACGCCGGCCGACGACCCGCTGGGCGAGCTGATCGCGGGCCGCGAGCGGCCCAAGGCCCCTGCCAACCCCGACCAGGGCCCGCCGCTGCCGGCGGCCAAGCCACCCGGTGGCAGCGACGACACCACGGTCGCCGGCGCTGGCCCCAAGGGCAGCCCGGCCAAGCAGCCGCCCGGCGGCAAGGGCAAGACCGAGCGCCTCATCATCATCGCGCTCGACCCCGGCCATGGCGGCGAGGATCCCGGTGCCATCGGCCCCAACGGCACACAGGAAAAACGCGTGGTGCTGCAGATCGCGCACAAGCTGCGCGAGCGCATCAACGAGACCCGCGTCAACGGCAACCCCATGCGCGCCTACATGACGCGCGACAAGGACTTCTTCGTGCCGCTGCAGGTGCGCGTGCAGAAGGCGCAGCGCGTGCAGGCCGATCTCTTCATCAGCATCCACGCCGACGCCTTCCTCACGCCCAGGCCCCAGGGCGCGAGCGTGTACGCGCTGAGCACGCGCGGTGCCACCAGCACCGCCGCGAAGTGGATGGCCGACAAGGAGAACGCCGCGGACCTGGTGGGTGGCCTGAACGTGAAGGCAGCCGACGCCCATGTGCGGCGCGCCTTGTTCGACATGAGCACCACGGCCCAGATCAACGACAGCCTCAAACTGGGCTCGGCCATGCTGGGCCACGTGAAGAAAATCGGCAAGCTGCACAAGCCCCAGGTGGAGCAGGCCAACTTCGCCGTGCTGCGCGCGCCCGACATCCCCAGCGTGCTGGTGGAAACGGCCTTCATCAGCAACCCCGATGAAGAAAAGCGCCTGAACGACCCGAAGTACCAGGACGACCTGGCCGACGCGCTGGTGCGCGGCATCGTCGCCTACTTCTCGAAGAACCCGCCGCTGGCGCGCAACCGCCAGATCTGAGCTCAGACGGGCAGCTGCAGGAACACCCGCCCGTTCTCGATGCGCACCGGGTAGCTGCGCAAGGCCTCGGTGACCGGCGCGCAGGTCGGGCTGCCGTCGCGCACGTCGAACTTGCCCTGGTGCAGCGGGCATTCGATTTCGTGGCCTTCCAGGAAGCCGTCGCACAGGCGCGCGTGGCCGTGGGTGCAGATGTTGTCGGTGGCGTACACGCTGCCCTCCACCTTGTAGAGGGCGATGTCGAGTCCGTCGACCTCCACGCTGGTCACGTCGTCGTCGGGCACATCGTCGAGCGCGGTCGCGTCGGTCCAGGGCAGGCTGCTGTCGGTGGTCATGGCAGTGGCTCCGTGTCAGTTCTCGGGCTTGAGGCCGGCGCGTTCGATCACCGGCTTCCAGCGGGCGAGCTCCTCTTTCATGAACTTCGCCAGCTCCTGCGGCGTGCCGCCCACGGGATTGAAGTACGCGCCCTGCAGGCGCTGGCGGGTCTCCGGGTCCTTGAGCACGGCGGAGATCTCCCGGCTCATGCGCTGGACGACCTCGGGCGGCGTGCCCTGCGGCGCCATGTAGGCGAACCAGGGCTCGGCCTGGATGTCGGCGATGCCCGATTCGCGCAGGGTCGGCAGCTCGGGCAGCAGGTCGAAACGCTCGGCCGACGTGACGGCCAGCGCCTTGAGGCGCCCGGCCTTGGCCTGCGGCATGATCGCCACCGGCGGCAGGCAGGCGAAATGCACGTCGCCCGCGATGATCGCCGTGACCGCCTGGCCCGAGGACGCGTAGGGAATGTGGACCGCGAACGACTTGGTCCGGGCCTTGATCAGTTCCACACCCAGGTGTGCGATCGAGCCGCTGCCGGTGGACGCGAAGTTGTACTGGCCCGGGTTGCGCTTGAGCGCGTCGAGCCAGCCCTTCACGGTGTCCACGCCCATGCTGTTGGAGACGGCGCAGACGTTGGGCGTGGTGGCGGCCAGCGTCACCGGCGCGAGGTCTCGGAAGGGGTCGTACGGCAGGCGCTTGTAGAGCACGGTGTTGTAGACCAGGGGCGCGTTCACCGACAGCAGGAAGGTGTAGCCGTCCGGCGCGGCCTTGGCCACCAGGTCGGTGCCGCTGTTGCCGCCGGCACCGGGTTTGTTCTCCACGATCACCGGCTGGCCCAGGCGCGCGGCGAGCTTGTCGTTGATGACGCGCGCCAGGATGTCGGGCGACGAGCCGGCGCCGAAGGGCACGACGATGCGCACGACGCGCGCCGGCCAGTCCTGTGCGTGGGCGGCGGTACCGGACAGCGCGATCAGCGCACAAGCCATCAGGCGGAAGGTTTTCATGGGTTCTCCTCGATGTTTTTCATTTCAAGATGGTCGCGCTGTTCGCGCGCGATGAAGCCCGCGACCATCGCGCGGTAACAGGCGTCCACCACTTCGGGGTAGGCGCCGGTCTGTTCGGCCAGCTGCCGCACCTTGTCGAAGACTTGCTGCTGGCGTTGCGGCGCGGACACCTGGAACGCATCGCGCTTGAAGCGCGCCGCGTCTTTCACGTAGCGGCCGCGCTCGGCCAGCAGGGCCACGATCTGCGCATCGAGCGCGTCGATGTGCTCGCGCACCTGGGCGAGGTTCTCGCACAGGGGCACGTACGCCGGGTCAATGAAGCGGCGCAGCGGTGGCGCGTGGGTGTCGGGTTCGGTCTGGGGTTCGTGGGCCATGGGGTCAGATCGGATAGATGATGGAATTCGGGATCATTTCGCTGTCGTACACGCACAGGCGCGAGGCGAACTTGAGCCCGTCGGGCGTGCGCACGATCACGTCGATGTAGCGGCCGACGTTGAACACCGTCGATTCGCGCGAGAGCTTGGTGCGAAAGACCGCGTAGTTGGCCTCGACCTCGAAGCGGTCGGCCTCGGCCTTGTGCACCAGCGGCGCACCCACCACGTGGCGCTGGTAGTACGGGTCGTGGAACAGCGTTTCCTTGATGCCGTAGGCGCGGTCCTTGAGCATGCCCTTGCTCTCGAAGGACAGCGTGGCCAGCGGGAAGCCGCGCTCGTGGTTCTCGCGCGGAATCAGCTTGTAGACGCAATCGTCGATGAAGAACTCGGGCCAGAGATCCCAGTCGCCCGAATCGACCGCCTGGGCGTAATCGGCATAGAGCCGGGAGATGGCCATGTGGTCCTCGAAGCGGAGCGCGGTGGTGTGGCTCATGCTCAGGCCTCCATCACTTCGCGCCAGTAGGCGTACATGCCGCGGATCAGGGTCTCGGTGACCATGTGGTCGGTGTCGCCCACCTCGCGCCCGCCCAGCTCGGCCAGCGTGCGGTGATAGGGCTTCTGCTCGAAGCCCTGTTGCGAGAACTCGATCACCTCGCCGTCGTCGGCCGAGACGAAGCCGGCCGGGCCGAACAGGTTGGCCTGGCGCAGGCGGCGCTGCGTCATCTCTTCGCTGTCGTCCTCGAAGCCGAAGTGGGTCCAGACGAAATCGAAGGCGCCATGGCCGTCGGGCTGGATGTGGCGGGTCGAGACGCTGTTGACCTGCTGCTGCAGGATGACGCTGGGGAAGAGCGTCATCATCACCGCCGTCGGGCCCTCCCACCAGGGTTCGGGCACGATGTCCAGGAAGCGCGGGTCGTGCAGCTGCATGCTCTCCTTGAAACTGGAGACCTGCGTGACCTGCTCGGCCTTGCCCGACTGGCCACGCGTGGAGATCATGGCCGCGTGGCGGTGGCGAGCGTCCATCTTCAACTCGCTCTTGTTGTCGGCGCGCCAGAGGCCGAAGGTCACGAACCAGGTGTGCAGCAGGCCCGGGTGGTACGGGTCCTTGATGTTCTCCTGCATCAGCTTCCAGTTGCCCGGAATGCGCTGGCGGTTGTACCCGAGGATGGTGAGCTTGCGGCCGTTGAAGAGGCGGTCGAAGTAGCCCAGAATGGCCGGGCCCATGAAGTCTTCCAGCGACTCGACGCCGTGGTCGAAACTGGCAAACACCACGCCGCCGCGCGTGGCCACCTTGAGCTTGTTCAGCCCGTGGTCAGCGGTCTTGAAGTCCGCCGGCATGCCGCCGTTGACCTTGCCGTCCTGCTTCACGCCGCGCCGGAACGGCACGCCCTGGAGGTCGCCCTTCAAGGTGTAGCTCCACTGGTGGTACGGGCAGACGAATTCCTTCTTGTTGCCGTGGCGCTCGCGGCAGAACTGCATGCCCCGGTGGGCGCAGACGTTCTCCACCACGCTGATGCCGCCGTCGGCATCGCGCACCATGATCACCGAGCGCTCGCCCACCACCGTGCGCTTGTAGTCGCCGGCGTTGGGCACCTCGGCCTCCAGGCCCACGTAGTTCCAGTGCCGGGTGTAGAAGAAGCGCTCCAGCTCCTTCTTGTGCAGCTCGGCATCGGTGTAGGCCATGAAGGGAATCCGGCTGGTGCCGTCGGATTCCCAGCGCAGTTGCTCGGGAAAGGTACTCATGGGGGTCTCCTTAGGTGCCGCTGGCGTAGAAAGCGTCGGCGTAAATCTGTTCGGGCAACACGCCCATCTGGCGGATCAGCATCGAGGTGGCCTCCACCATCGGCGGCGCGCCGCAGAGGTAGGCGCGGAAACCGGCCAGGTCGCGCCAGTCCTGCCGGATGGCGTCGGTGACCAGACCGGTGCGACAACCCGCCGCCGTCCCGGACGCCAGCACGGTGTGGACCTGCAGCTTCGGGTACCGCTGGCGCAGCTCGTCCAACCAGTCGAGGCCATAGACGTCGCGCTCGGAGCGCACACCGAAGTACAGGTGGATGGGGCTGTGCATGCCGGCCGCCACCACGCCGCGCACGATGGACAGGATGGGCGCCAGCCCGGTGCCGCCGGCCACGCACAGCATGGGGCCGGTGTGCTTGCGGCGCAGGTAGGCCGCGCCCAGCGGGCCGCTCACGCGCACCGCGTCGCCCACCTTCAGCTGGTTCTTGATGTAGCCGCTCACGCGGCCGTCGGGCACGCAGCGCACATGGAACTCCAGCTCACCGTCGGTGCAGAGGCCTGCCATGGAATACGGGCGGATGTGGTCGGGCGTGAACTGCAGCTGCGCGTACTGCCCGGGGGAGAACTCGATCGGCTTGGCGGGCTTGAGCCGCAGGCGCCGGATGTCGTGCGTGGGCGCCTCGATCGCCACCACGGTGGCCTTGACAATGCGCGCGGTGTGAACCACCACCTCGTCGGGCTCGGGGATCTCGATGGTGCAGGACTCGGTGACAAAGGTCTGACAGGCCAGCACGCAGCCCTCGTCCTCGTTCGCCTGGGGCGGCCGCTGCTCGCGGCCCGACGCCAGCACCTGACCCGAGACCACCTTGCAACGGCAGGTGCCACAACGGCCGGCCATGCAGCTGTACGACACCGGGATGTCGTGGGCCCGGAGCGCATCCAGCAGGTTCACCCCGGCCTCGACGCTCAGGGTGCGCTGCAACGGGCGTACGTGGATGTCCATGGGGGCTTGTCTCGTCTTTGTGGTTATCGGCGCTCGTGGGGAGCGATGGCGGCGATGATCATCGCCCCAGGAAAATCAGTCAATGCAATGGCATCAATTCAAAATATCATTCAAATCAATATTGATGAACTGACCGAAGACGCCCCATGAAGCTCGAAGACATCGACCTGAACCTGCTCGTGGTGTTCAACCAGTTGCTGACCGAACGCAAGGTGTCCCGGGTCGCCGAGAACCTCGGCCTGGGCCAGCCCGCCGTGAGCAACGCCCTGGCCCGGCTGCGCAAGCTGTTCGACGACGAGCTGTTCCTGCGCACCGCGCAGGGCATGCAGCCCACGCCCTTCGCCGAGCAGTTGGCCGAGTCGGTCGGCTATGCCCTGGGCATGATCCACAGCGCGGTGAACGCGCGCAGCAGCTTCGACCCCGCCACCAGCCAGCGCAGCTTCTCCATCGGCATGACCGACATCGGCGAGATCTATTTCCTGCCGCAGCTGATGCAGCGCATCCAGCAGCTGGCGCCCGGTGTCACCATCAGCACGGTGCGCAACAGCGGCCTGCACCTGCGCGACGCCATGGAAGCGGGCCAGATCGACCTGGCCATCGGCCTGCTGCCCCAGCTCAAGGCCGGGTTCTTCCAGCGCCGCCTGTTCGAACAGCGCTACGTCTGCCTGTTCCGGCAGGGCCACCGGCTGGACCTCAAGCGCATGAAGACCAGTGATTTTTTTGCGGCCGACCACCTGGCTGTCGTGTCGGCGGGCACGGGCCACGGTCAGGTCGATGAAATCCTCGATAACCATTCACCACGGCGGCGGGTGAAGCTCAAGGTGCCTCATTTCGTGGCCATCGGCCACATCCTGCAATCGACCGACCTGATCGCCACCGTGCCCGAGCGCCTGGCCGAGCGCATGGTCCAGCCGTTCGGCCTGCGGCAGCTGCCGCACCCGGTCGAGTTGCCGAAGATC
>JAGKSX010000025.1 GCA_018993155.1 Hydrogenophaga sp. | reverse complement strand
CCGGCCAACCAGTGGCTGCGCAACCTGGTCTTCGAGCTGCACGCCGATGGCGGCGGCCTGCCCTCGTGACCGAGGCTCAGGCCGGGTTGCGCTTGGCCTCGCGGCTGGCCTTCCAGGCGCCAAAGACCGCGATCAGGCCGGGCACGATGATCAGCGCCCAGATGATCATGCTCAGGTTCTCCTGCACCCAGGGCAGGTTGCCGAACAGGTAACCCGCCGTCGTCAGGCCCACCACCCAGATCAGCGCGCCGATCACGTTGTACGCGGTGAACTTCACGCGCGTCATCTCGGCCACGCCGGCCACGAAGGGCGCGAAGGTTCGGATGAAGGGCATGAAGCGCGCCAGGATGATGGTGATGCCGCCGTACTTCTCGTAGAAGGCGTGCGCCTGGTTGAAGGCGTTGCGGTTGAACAGGCGCGAGTTCTCCCACTGAAACACCTTGGGGCCGAAGTAGCGGCCGATGGTGTAGTTGGTCTGGTCGCCCAGGATCGCGGCGATGACCAGCAGCGCCATCGCCAGCGGCAGGCTCATCAGGCCGACACCGCACAGCGCGCCCACCACGAACAGCAGCGAGTCCCCGGGCAGGAAGGGCATCACCACCACACCGGTCTCGGTGAAGATGATCAGGAACAGCAGGGCATACACCCAGGCCCCGTAGGTCTGCACGAAGGCCTGAAGGTGCTGGTCCACATTCAGGATGAAGTCGATGAGGAAGGTAACGATTTCCATGGTGGGGGCATTATCCCTGCGGCCTACAATTTGCCCGTGACAAGTCTTCCCCCCCTCCCCCGCCGCCCCATCCGCGAACTCCCCGATGAGCTGATCAGCCAGATCGCCGCGGGCGAAGTGGTCGAGCGGCCCGCCTCGGTGGTGCGCGAACTGGTGGACAACGCGCTGGACGCCGGCGCGACGCAGATCACGGTGCGGCTGCAGGCCGGTGGCGTGCGGCTCATCAGTGTGGAGGACAACGGCTGCGGCATCCTGCGCAGCGAGTTGCCCCACGCGCTCAAGCGCCATGCGACCAGCAAGATCGCCAGCCTCTCCGACCTAGAGTCGGTGGGCACCATGGGCTTTCGCGGCGAGGCGCTGGCCGCCATCTGCTCGATCGCCGAGGTCTCGCTGCTCACGCGCGTGGACACCCCCGATGAGCCCCACGGCTGGCTGCTCGACGGCCGCAGCGGCGAGCTGCAGCCCACCGCCCGCGCCCCCGGCACCACGGTGGAAGTGCGCGAACTGTTCTTCGCCACACCCGCTCGGCGCAAGTTCCTCAAGACCGACGCGACCGAACTCGCCCACTGCATCGAGGCCGTGCGCCGCCACGCGCTGGCCCGGCCCGACGTGGGCTTTGCCATCTGGCACGAGGGCAAGCTGGTGGCGCAATGGCGCGCAGTGGCCGGCGACAGCGGCATCGCCGCGCTGCGCCAGCGCCTGGCCGATGTGCTGGGCGAGGACTTCGTGGCACAGGCGGTGGCGGTGGACTGGCCCATCGAGGCCCCCGTCCTGGTGGCCAACGGCCAGCAGCGCCTGCGCGTGTGGGGTTTCGCCGGCGTGCCCGACGCCGCGCGCTCGCGCGCTGACTGGCAGTTCGCCTACGTGAACGGTCGCTACGTGCGCGACAAGGTCATCACCCACGCCGCGCGCAGCGCCTACGAAGACGTGCTGCACGGCCACCGCCAGCCGGTCTACGCCCTGTTCATTTCACTCGACCCCACGCGCGTGGATGTGAACGTGCACCCCACCAAGATCGAGGTGCGCTTCCGCGACAGCCGCGAGGTGCACCAGGGCGTGCACCATGCAGTGGAAGCCGCGCTCGCGGTACCCCGCTCGGGCAACAGCGCAGCAGATGCGGCCCCCATGCCGGTGGCCGCGCCCGCCGCCCCGGCCTGGACCCCTCCGACCAGGCAGGCCCCGTTTGCATTCGCGCCGCGCGAGCCCGAGGTGGGCCACCGCGTGAGCGACGTGGGGGCCCTGTGGGCCACCGCGCCGGCCGCGCCCCCCCCGACCACGGCCAGCATCAACGCCAATGCCAATGCCTGGGCCCCGCCCGCGCGCAGCGCCGACCCTGCGCCACCCCAGGCCTTGCCCGAGGGCGACTGGCCGCTGGGCCGCGCCATCGCGCAGCTGCAGGGCGTGTACATCCTGGCCGAGAACGCGCACGGTCTGGTGGTCGTGGACATGCACGCGGCCCACGAGCGCATCGTCTACGAGCGGCTCAAGCAGCAGCTCGACGAGCAGCAGCTGGCCAGCCAGCCGCTGCTGATCCCGGCCACCTTCTCCGCCACCCCCGACGAGGTGGCCACCGCCGAGGACGGCGCCGAGGTGCTGACCACGCTGGGCCTGGAGATCACCGCCCTCTCGCCCAAAACGCTGGCCGTGCGCGCCGTGCCGACCACGCTGGCCCAGGGCGACCCGGTGGAACTCGCGCGCAGCGTGCTCGCGGAGCTGGGCCAGCACGAGGCCAGCACCGTGGTACAGCGCGCCCGCAACGAACTGCTGGCCACCATGGCCTGCCACGGCGCGGTGCGCGCCAACCGGCGCCTCACGCTGGACGAGATGAATGCGCTGCTGCGCCAGATGGAAGTGACCGAGCGCTCCGACCAGTGCAACCATGGCCGCCCCACCTGGCGGCAGATGGGCATGAAGGAACTGGACGCCCTGTTTCTGCGCGGCCGCTGACGCGCGACCGCTTTTCCGCACCAAAAGCAGGCGAGACCCTCGGGTAAACGCGGAGGACGTCCATCGTCCGTCGCGCCAAAACAGGGCGTTTTGCGTCACGAAATGCAGGTTGCGCATAATCTCATGCACTTTTTTAAAGCATGAGACACATGAAATACACCTCGGCCCACCATTTCCTCGAACACGTCGCGCAGCAGAACCCCGGTCAACCCGAATTCCACCAGGCCGTCTCGGAGGTCATGGAAAGCCTCTGGCCTTTCATTGCCGCCCACCCCAAGTACGCCGAACACGGCCTGCTGGACCGCCTGGTCGAGCCCGAGCGCGTGGTGATGTTCCGCATTTCCTGGGTCAACGACCACGGTGATGTGCAGGTCAACCGCGGCTACCGCATCCAGCACAGCTCGGCCATCGGCCCCTACAAGGGCGGCATGCGCTTCCACCCCTCGGTGAACCTGTCGATCCTGAAATTCCTGGCCTTCGAGCAGACCTTCAAGAACGCGCTGACCACGCTGCCCATGGGCGGCGGCAAGGGCGGCTCCGACTTCGACCCCAAGGGCAAGAGCCCGGGCGAGGTGATGCGCTTCTGCCAGGCCCTGGTGAGCGAGCTGTTCCGCCATGTCGGCAGCGACACGGACGTGCCGGCCGGCGACATCGGCGTGGGCGGGCGCGAGGTCGGCTTCATGGCCGGCATGATGAAAAAGCTCAGCAACCGCGCCGACTGCGTCTTCACCGGCAAGGGCCTGTCCTTCGGCGGCTCGCTGATCCGCCCCGAGGCCACGGGCTACGGCACGGTGTACTTCGCCGAAGAGATGCTCAAGCAGCGCGGCATGAGCTTCCAGGGCCTGCGCGTGAGCGTGTCCGGCTCGGGCAACGTGGCGCAGTACGCGGTGGAAAAGGCCATGGCGCTGGGCGCCAAGGTGGTCACGGTCTCCGACTCCAGCGGCACCGTGATCGATGAAGACGGCTTCAGCCCCGCCAAGCTCGCCGAGCTGATGGAGGTGAAGAACCACCTCTACGGCCGCGTGAGCGACTATGCCGAGCGCACCAAGACGCGCTTCGAGCCTGGCAAGAACCCCTGGGCCGTGCCGGTGGACGTGGCCCTGCCCTGCGCCACGCAGAACGAGCTCAACGCCGAGGACGCGGCCACCCTGATCCGCAACGGCGTGATCTGCGTGGCCGAGGGCGCCAACATGCCCACCACCATGGAGGCGGTGCAGCGTTTCGAGGAAGCCGGCGTGCTGTACGCGCCCGGCAAGGCCAGCAACGCCGGCGGCGTGGCCACCTCCGGCCTGGAGATGAGCCAGAACGCCATGCGCCTGTCCTGGCCGCGCGACGAGGTCGACGCGCGCCTGCACACCATCATGCGCGGCATCCACGAAGCCTGCCTGCTGCACGGCCGCCGCGCCGACGGCACGGTGAGTTACGTGGACGGCGCGAACATCGCCGGCTTCGTCAAAGTGGCCGACGCGATGCTCGCCCAGGGCGTCATCTAGAGCACCCCCTGCGCCGCTGACGCGGCTTCCCCCTGAAGGGGGACGGCACCTGGGGCCGGCGAAGCCGGACCCTCGGTGCCTCTGGTTGCATGGGCCTGGCGCTCGGCGTGATGTGCGCCACGCACACACTGTGCAAGGGCCCGGCGGTGTGGCATGGAACCTGCGGAAGGTGGAAAGTACCTGAACTTTTTCCCCTTCTGGTGCATCCATTACCGCCATGAAGCGCCTCATTGTCACCCTGCTCGCCGCCCTGGCCCTGCTGGCCGGGTGCGCCACACTGGATGAGAAGCAGCGCTTCTGGATCTTCCAGCCCTCCGACCGCACCTGGGCCGGCGGCCTCAGCGCCGCCGAGGGCATGGACGACGTGTGGATCGATTTCGACTCCCCCAAGACCGGCAAGCCGGTCAAGCTGCATGGCCTGTGG
This sequence comes from Hydrogenophaga sp., assembly GCA_018993155.1. Taxonomy (GTDB): domain Bacteria; phylum Pseudomonadota; class Gammaproteobacteria; order Burkholderiales; family Burkholderiaceae_C; genus Hydrogenophaga. The sequence continues at coordinate 27,455 of JAGKSX010000025.1, read as the reverse complement.
GCGGCACACGAGAACTTCGAGCGCCGCAAGGACGCGCCCGTGCTGCTCTACCTGCACGGCGCGCGCTTCAACGTCACCGGCTCGGCCTTCCGCGCCCGGCGCATGGAAGACCTGGGTTTCTCGGTGCTGGCCATCGACTACCGGGGCTTCGGCAAGAGCACCAACGAGCTGCCCTCCGAAACCTCCGCCTACGAAGACGCCCGCGCGGCCTGGGACTGGCTCGGTGAGAAGTACCCTGGCCGCCCCCGTTACATCTTCGGCCATTCACTGGGCGGCGCCATCGCCATCGAACTCGCGGCTCAGGTGGACGACGAGGCCGGCACCGTGGTCGAAGGCACCTTCACCTCCATCCCCGACGTGGTGAGCACCTTCAAATGGGGCTGGCTGCCCATCTCGCTGCTGATCACGCAGCGCTTCGAGGCCGTCAAGCGCGTGCCCGAGATCGGCTCGCCGCTGCTCGTGGTGCATGGCGGGGACGACCGCCTGATCCAGCCCGAGCTGGGCCGCAGGCTGTACGAGGCTGCCAAGGGCCGCAAGGCGTTCGTGCTGGTCGAAGGCGGCTCGCACCACAACACCAACTCGGTCGGGCAGGCGCAGTACCGCGCCGCGCTCTCCAGCCTGTTCGGCATGCGCGACGACGCCGCAGACACCCTCAAGGTGGTCGAGAAGTAGACCCGCGCGCGGCGCCGCGGCCGGGGTGTTCTGCTACCCTCGACCGGATGCCCGCCCCGCCCCCTTCTTCCGCCATGTCGCCCGGCCTGATCGTGCTGGTGCTGTCCCTGTTGCTGGGTCTGCAACCCATCGCCACCGATCTCTACCTGCCCGCGCTGCCGGCGCTCACCACCGGCTTCGGCGCGCCCATGTCGCAGGCCCAGCTCACGCTCACCGCGCTGCTGCTGTGTTTCGGCCTGTCGCAGCTGGTGTGGGGCCCGCTCTCGGACCGCTTCGGCCGCCGGCCCGTGCTGCTGGTGGGCATGGGCGCCTTCGTCGCGGCATCCATCGGCAGCACCTTCGCGCCGTCGATGGAACAGCTCATCGTCTGGCGCGCGGTGCAGGGCGCGGCCATGGGCGCGGGCGTGATGTGTGCACGCGCCATCGTGCGCGACCTGTACGCACCCAGCGAAGGCGCGCGCGTCATGTCCAAGGGCCTCACCGGCCTGGGCGTGATCGCCTGTGCCGCGTCGCCCACCGGCGGCCTGCTGTCGGACCTGTTCGGCTGGCGCGTCTCGCTCATGGCGCTCGCGGTGTTCGGCGCCATCACCCTGCTGGTCGTGGCCCTGCGTTTCGAAGAGACCCTCGCTCAGAAGAACCCGCGCGCGCTCTCGCCCGGCACCCTGTTCAGCAACTGGGTGCAGATCGCGCGCCACCCCACGTTCTGGGCCTTCGCGCTGCTGTCCACCGCGTCCTACGGCGGCCTGTTCACCTTTCTCGCGGCCTCGTCCTTCGTGTTCATCCGCGTGCTCGGCCTGTCCACCACGGCCTATGGCGTGGTGATGTTCAGCATGTCACTCGTCTACATTCTGGGCACCTTCCTGTGCCGCCAGCTGCTGCCGCGCCTGGGCCTGCGCCGCACGGTGGCCGTGGCCGGGGTCATCACGCTGGCCGCCGGCACCAGCATGGGCGTCCTGGGGCTGCTGGGCGTGCAGAACACCTGGGCCATCCTGGTGCCGTTCTGGCTCTTCATGCTCGCGCACGGTGTGCACCAGCCCTGCGGCCAGAGCGGCGCGGTGGGACCGTTTCCGCAGGCCGCTGGCGCGGCCTCGGCGCTCAGCGGTTTCCTGTCGATGGTCACCGCCTTCGCCATGGGCGGCTGGCTCGGTGTGAGCCTGGCCGGCATCGGTGAAGGGCGCGGTTCGGTGCTGCCGCTGACCAATGGCCTGTGGTTCTGGAGCGTGCTCATCGCCCTCGTGGCCTGGACGCTGGTGCAGCGCCATGGCGAGGCGCACACCGCGCCGCAGCGCGTGAGCACACCGGCCCGTTGACACCCCTCACCATGCCAGTCGCTCCCCGTTGCATCGCACTCGCCGGCCCCACGGCCAGCGGCAAGAGCGCGGCCTCGCTGGCCATCGCGTTGCGCTGGCCGGTGGAGATCATCAGCGTCGACTCGGCCCTGGTCTACCGCGGCATGGACATCGGCAGCGCCAAGCCCAGCGCGCAAGAACGCGCCCTGGTGCCGCACCACCTGATCGACATCCTCGACCCGCTGCAGAGCTACAGCGCCGCCGACTTCGTGCGCGACACCACGCGCCTGGTGGACGAGATCGCCGCGCGCGGCCGCACCGCGCTGCTGGTGGGCGGCACCATGCTGTATTTCAAGGCCCTGCTGGTGGGCCTGGACGAGATGCCCCAGGCCGACGCCCGCGTGCGCGAACGCATCGAAGCGCGCGCGCTCGAACTGGGCTGGCCCGCGCTGCACGCCGAACTCGCTCGCGTGGACCCGGCCACCGCCGCGCGCCTGCCACCCAACGACTCGCAGCGCATCCAGCGCGCGCTGGAGGTGCACGAGGTGTCGGGCAGACCGATCTCCAGTTTCCAGACCGGCCGCACCCACAACCCGGACAGCCCGCTCGCACCCGAGCACCTGATCTCGCTTGAACCGCAGGACCGCGCCTGGCTGCACGCGCGCATCGCCCAGCGCTTCGACGACATGCTTGCCGCCGGTTTTCTCGACGAGGTGCGCGCGCTGCGCGCGCGCGGCGACCTCTCGACCGAGCTGCCGTCCATGCGCTGCGTGGGCTACCGCCAGGCCTGGGACATGCTGCAGGCCCATGGCGACGCGCTCACGCGCGAACAGCTCGCCGAGCTGCGCGACCTCGGCATCTTCGCCACCCGCCAGCTCGGCAAGCGCCAGCTCACCTGGCTGCGCTCCATGCCGCAGCGCCGCGTGATCGCCTGCGACGCGCCCGACGCGCTGGCCCAGGTGCTGCACACCGTCGACACCCTGCTGGGCCCGGCCGCATGAGCACGCCGGCCCTGGTGGTCCACGAACTCGGCAAGCGCTACGGCGACACGCCCGTGTTCAGCCAGGTGAGCCTGCGCGTGGCCCCGGGCGAGTTCGTCGCCATCGTGGGCGAGTCGGGCGTGGGCAAGTCCAGCCTGCTCAACTGCCTGGCCGCGCTCGACGACTGGAGCGAAGGCCACATCACCCACCAGGGCGTGGACCTCGGCACGCTCGACGAGACGCAGCGCGCGCACTGGCGGCGCGAGCACCTGGGCTTCGTGTTCCAGGCCTTCCACGTGCTGCCGCACCTGGACGTGGCGCAGAACGTCGGCCTGCCCCTGCTGCTGCTGGGCCGCCCCGACCCGGCGCGCGTGCAGCAGATGCTCGACGCCGTGGGCCTGGGCGGGCTGGGTGCGCGGCTGCCGGCCGAACTCTCGGGTGGCCAGTTGCAGCGCGTGGCGATCGCGCGCGCGCTCGTGCACCGCCCCGGCCTGCTGCTGGCCGACGAGCCCACCGGCAACCTCGACCCCAGCACCGCCGCCCAGGTCATGGACGTGCTGCAGCAACAGGCCACCGAGAGTGGCGCGGCGCTCGTGCTGGTCACGCACTCCCGCGCGGCCGCGGCGCGCGCGCACCGCGTGCTGCACCTCACCGCCTCGGGCCTGCAGCCCGCGCTCACCACCTGACACGTTTTCCGCGTGCACGGCGCGGGGCATCGCGGTAAGGTCAGGCGTGGCCGGGTGAAAAGAACCCGCCATGTAACTTAATTACAATAAAATCCAAAATCACAAGTAACTAAATTAGATCATGGTCACAACGAATCCCGCCCCCACTCCCGCCGAACCGCTCGATCTGGTGATCTTCGGCGGTGTGGGCGACCTCTCGGTGCGCAAGCTGCTGCCCGCGCTCTACATGGCGCACCTGCACCGCAACCTGCCCGAGGCCACGCGCATCCACGCGCTGGGCCGCCAGCCCTGGGACCGTGAGACCTTCACCGCCTTCATCCACGAGAAGGTGCGCGGCTTCATCCCCCCCGAGACGCTGGACGAGACCGCCTGGCAAGGCTTCGTGGCGCGCCTGGGCTACGTGTGCCTCGACGCCACGCAGCCGGCCGACTTCGCCGCCCTGGCCGGCGCGCTGCAACCGGGCTCGGACCGCGTGTACTACCTCGCCACCGCGCCCACGCTGTTCACCGGCATCTGCGCCCACCTGCACGGCGCCGGCCTGATCGACGAGCGCTCGCGCGTGGTGCTGGAAAAGCCGCTGGGCCACGACCTCGCCTCGGCGCGCGCCATCAACGACGAGGTGGGCCGCTACTTCAGCGAGGGGCAGACCTTCCGCATCGACCACTACCTGGGCAAGGAGACGGTGCAGAACATGATGGTGCTGCGCTTTGGCAACACCATCTTCGAGCCGCTCTGGCGCAGCCCGTACATCAAGAGCGTGCAGATCACGGTGGCCGAGTCGGTCGGTGTGGGCAGCCGCGCCGGTTTCTACGACGGCACCGGCGCCCTGCGCGACATGGTGCAGAACCACCTGCTGCAGCTGCTGTGCATCGTGGCCATGGAGCCGCCGGTCTCGCTCGACCCCGATGCCGTGCGCGACGAGAAACTCAAGGTGCTGCGCTCGCTGCGCCCCATGACCGAGGCCGACGTGGCGCGCGACACCGTGCGCGGCCAGTACACCGCCGGCGCCTCCAACGGCGACAAGGCCGCGGGCTACCTGCAGGAAGCGAACGTGCCCGCCGACAGCACGACCGAAACCTTCGTGGCCCTGCGCGCGCACATCAACAACTGGCGCTGGGCCAACGTGCCGATCTTCCTGCGCACCGGCAAGCGCATGGCCGAGCGCCGCTCGGAGATCGTCATCGAGTTCGCCGACCTGCCGTACACCATCTTCCCCGACGCACCGCGCCAGCCGGTCAACCGCCTGATGATCCGCCTGCAACCCGAAGAACACGTGCAGCTGCAGATGATGGCCAAGGAACCCGGCAGCGGCATGCGCCTGCGCCCGGTGAGCCTGAACCTGGACCTCGAATCGGCCTTCAGCGCGCGCCGCGCCGAAGCCTACGAGCGCCTGCTCATGGACGTGATCAAGGGCCGCCTGACGCACTTCATGCGGCGCGATGAACTCGAAGCCGCCTGGACCTGGGTCGAGCCCATCCTCGAAGGCTGGAGCAACCTGAACGAGAAGCCCCGCCCCTACACCGCCGGCAGCTGGGGCCCTGCGGCCTCGTCCGCGCTGATGGCGCGCGAAGGCTCGGCCTGGGTGGAAGAAGCCTGACCCCATGAACGCGCTCGACCGCCCCCCACCCAACCCGCTGCAGGTGCACCCCGCCCGCAACGCGGCCGAACTCGCGGCGCAACTGGCCCTGCATGCCGCGCAGCGCCTGCGCGAGGCGATCGGTGCGCGCGGCCACGCGGTGCTCGCGGTCTCGGGCGGCAAGTCGCCGGTGGCGATGTTCGAACGCCTGCGCGAGCAGCCGGTGGAATGGGCCCATGTGAGCGTGCTGCTGGTGGACGAGCGCTGCGTGCCCCACGATCACCCCGAGAGCAACACCGCCCTGGTGCGCACCCACCTGCTGCAGGGCGCCGCCGCCGCCGCCCGCTTCGTGCCCTTCTTCGATCGCCTGCCCACCGTGCTCGACGACGCCGCGCTCGCGGCCCTGGCCGACGGCGCCAACCACCGCCTGGCCACCCAGCCCTGGCCCATGGACCTGGCCGTGCTCGGCATGGGCGAAGACGGCCACACCGCCTCGATCTTTCCGGGCGCACCCGGCCTGGCCCGCGCGCTGCACGGCAGCGGGCCGGTCACCTGGCAGCGCCCGGCCGAAGCGTCGCGCGCGCCGCACGCGCGCCTCACCCTCACCCTGCCCGCCCTGCTGGCCACGCGCGAGCTGGCCCTGTCCCTCAGCGGCGCGAGCAAGCTCGCCGTGTACCAGCAGGCCCGGCTCGCCGCCGACGAAAGCCTGCCCGTTTCACTGGTGCTGAACCAGCACCTCACGCCGGTCAGTGTCTGGCTGGCCTGAACGAGATCCCAAAATGACCACCACGAACACCCCCCTGCACCCCACCCTGGCCCGCGTCACCGAGCGCATCACCGAGCGCAGCGCCGCCACCCGCGCCACCTACCTGGCCGCCATGGCCGCTCAGCGCAAGAAGGGCACGCAGCGCACCGGCATGGGCTGCGCCAACATGGCCCACACGACGGCCGCGCTGCCCCTGGCCGACAAGCTCCAGATCCACGCCGAACGCGCGCCGCACCTGGGCATCGTCACCGCGTACAACGACATGCTCTCGGCGCACCAGCCCTACGAGACCTACCCGCAGAAGATCCGCGACCACGCGCACGGCCTGGGCGCCACGGTGCAAGTGGCCGGCGGTGTGCCCGCCATGTGCGACGGCATCACGCAGGGCGCGGCGGGCATGGAGCTCTCGCTGTTCTCGCGCGACGTGATCGCGCTCTCCACCGCCGTCGCGCTCTCGCACAACGTGTTCGACGCCGCGCTCATGCTCGGCATCTGCGACAAGATCGTGCCCGGCCTGTTCATGGGCGCGCTGCAGTTCGGCCACCTGAGCACCGTGTTCGTGCCCGCCGGCCCCATGACCTCGGGCCTCTCGAACGACGCCAAGGCCAAGGTGCGCCAGCAGTACGCGCAAGGCCTGGTGGGCCGCGACGCGCTGCTCGAATCGGAGGCCCAGGCCTACCACAGCCCCGGCACCTGCACCTTCTACGGCACGGCCAACAGCAACCAGATGCTGATGGAGATCATGGGCCTGCACCTGCCCGGCGCGTCCTTCGTCAACCCAGGCACGCCGCTGCGCGAGGCGCTCACCCTGGGCGCGGTCAAGCGCGCGGTGGCCAACACCGGCCGCACCGGCGAACCCGCACTGAGCCTGGCCGACATCGTGACCGAGAAGACCCTGGTCAACGGCATCGTCGGCCTGCTGGCCACGGGCGGCTCGACCAACCACACGCTGCACCTGGTGGCCATGGCGCGCGCCGCCGGCGTGCTGATCGACTGGGACGATTTCGCCGAGCTCTCACACGTGGTGCCGCTGCTGGCGCGCGTCTACCCCAACGGCAGCGCGGACGTGAACCACTTCCATGCGGCCGGCGGCATGGGTTACCTGATGCATCAGCTGCTGACCGCCGGCCTGCTGCACGCCGACGTGAACACCGTGATGGGCGCGGGCCTGGACAGCTACACGCGCGAGCCCTGGCTCGACAGCGGCCAGCTCGCCTGGCGCCCGGTGCCCGAACAGAGCGGCGACCTCTCGGTGCTGCGGCCGGTGAGCGCGCCCTTCAGCGCCGACGGCGGGCTGCGCCTGCTGCAGGGCAACCTGGGGCGCAGCGTGGTGAAGGTCTCGGCGGTGAAGCCCGAGCACCGCGTGGTGCGCGCCCAGGCCGTGGTCGTGAGCGACCAGCAGGACCTGCTGACCCTGTTCAACGAAGGCAAGCTGGAACGCGACCTGATCGCCGTGGTGCGCTACCAGGGCCCGCGCGCCAACGGCATGCCCGAGCTGCACAAGCTCACGCCGCCGCTGGCCGTGCTGCAGGACAAGGGCTTCAAGGTGGCGCTGGTCACCGACGGCCGCATGTCCGGCGCCTCGGGCAAAGTGCCCGCGGCCATCCACCTCAGCCCCGAGGCCCTGTCCAATGGACCGATCGCGCGCGTGCGCGACGGCGACTGGATCACGCTCGATTGCGAGCGCGGCGTGCTCGAACTCGAGGTCAATGCCCGCACCCTGGCCCGCCGCCGCATCAAACACCCCGACCTCAGCGCCAACGAACACGGCAGCGGGCGCGAACTGTTCGGCCTGTTCCGCGAAAATGCGGGCGCGGCCGAATCGGGCGCCTCGCCCCTGTTCGCCCCGCTGGCGGTGAACCGCCCCGTGGCCCCCGTTGCAACCCCCACCGCCTGAACCCAGACACCATGACGACCACCTGCTTCACCCGCCCTGCTTTCACCGCCCGTGTCGTGCCCGTCATCGTCCTGAGCGACGAGGCCCAGGCCGTGCCGCTGGCGCATGCGCTGCTCGAAGGCGGCATCGACGTGATGGAGATCACCCTGCGCTCGGGCGTCGCGCTGCGCGCCATCGAGGCCGTGGCGCGCGCCGTGCCCAGGATGCACCTGGGCGCCGGCACCGTCACGCGCGCGGCCGAGGTGACCCAGGTGGTGAACGCAGGCGCGAAATTTGCCCTCTCACCGGGATGTTCCGAGTCTCTCGTGGACGCGGTCAAGGCCGCGAAACTGCCCTTCATTCCCGGCGTGATGACGCCCAGCGAGGTGATGCGCGCGCGCGACCACGGCTTCACCCTCATGAAGCTGTTCCCCGCCGCGCAGGCCGGCGGCATCGGCATGCTCAAGGCATTGGGCGCGCCGCTGCCCGACGTGCGCTTCTGCCCCACTGGCGGCGTGAGCCCTGAGAACCTGCGCGAGATCCTGGCCCTGCCCAACGTGGCGATGGCCGGCGGCTCCTGGCTCACGCCCTCGGACGCGCTGCGCCAGGGCGACTGGAAACGCATCGCCCGCCTCGCGCGCGAAGCCACCACACTGGCCACCGCCGTCTGACGCCACCGCACGCCACCAACCCATGACCCTGCCCACCCCCCTGCCCGCCTGGGCCCAACTGCAATCCCTGGCCGGGGCAGCGCAGCCCCATCTGCGCGAGCTGCTGCCCGCCGACACCGGCCGCGCCGAGCGCATGGCGCTGCGCGCCGCAGGCATCACGCTGGACGCGAGCCGCCAGCGCGTCTCGCCCGCCATCCAGCAGGCGCTGCTGGCGCTGGCCGAGCAGGCCGGCGTGGCGGCCCGGCGCGACGCCATGTTCCGCGGCGAGCCCATCAACACCACCGAAGGCCGACCCGTGCTGCACGTGGCGCTGCGCGGCGACCCGCTGCACACCGGGCCCTGGGGCGCGGACGTGCAGAAGGCCGTGCAGGTCGAACTGGCCCGCGTCTGCGACTTCGCCGAGGCCCTGCGCGCGGGCACGGTGCGCGGGCACAGCGGCGAGGCCATCACCGACGTGGTGAACATCGGCATCGGCGGCTCCGACCTCGGCCCGCGCATGGCGGCCGACGCACTGGCACACCTGGCCCACCCCGGCGTGCGAGTCCACTATGTCTCCAACCCCGATGCCTGGGCGCTGTGGAGCGTGCTGCGCGGGCTGGACGCGGCGCGCACGCTGTTCATCGTCTCCAGCAAGACCTTCACCACCCAGGAAACGCTCACCAACGCCGCCAGCGCGCGGCGCTGGCTGAGCGACCACGGCTGCCCCGCCGAGGCGGTGGGCCGGCACCTGGTGGCCATCACCGCCAGCCCGGCGCAGGCCGCGAAGCTGGGTTACCCGGCCGAGCGCACCTTCCTGTTCTGGGACTGGGTGGGCGGGCGCTATTCCGTGTGGTCGGCGCTGGGCCTGCCGCTGGCCATCGCCATCGGCACCGAGCACTTCCGCCTCTTCCTGGCCGGCGCGCGGGCGATGGACGAGCACTTCTGCAGCGCGCCGCTGGCGCAAAACCTGCCGGTGCAGCTGGCCCTGAACGGCATCTGGAACCGCAACTTCCTGGGCCTGCCGACGCAGTTGATCGTGCCCTACGCGTCGCGCCTCGTGCGCTTCACGCCCTTCGTGCAGCAGATGGACATGGAGTCCAACGGCAAGCGCACCCACACCGACGGCACGCCCGCCACGGTGGACACCGGCCCCATCGTCTGGGGCGGGCTGGGCATCGACGGGCAACACGCCTACTTCCAGCTGATCCACCAGGGCCGGCACACCGTGCCGGTGGACTTCATCGGCGTGCAGAACGAGGACACGCCCCTGCCGCTGGCCGCGACGCACCACGAAGTGGTCAACCTCAACCTGCGCGCCCAGGCCGAAGCGATGGCGCGCGGGCGTTCGCTGGCCGACACGCAGGCGCTGCTGCAGAAGGACGGCATGAGCGAAGCCGATGCCCGGGCCACGGCGCCGCACCGCAGTTTCGAGGGCAACATCCCGAGCCACATCCTCTGGCTCGACCGGCTGGATCCCTCGCGCCTGGGGGCGCTGATCGCCCTGTACGAGCACAAGGTGTTCACCCAGGCCGCGATCTGGCGCATCAACGCCTTCGACCAGTGGGGCGTGGAGCTGGGCAAGACCATGGCCAAGGCGATGGAGCAGGCCGCCCGCTGAGCCTGGTGGCAGCAACGGGGCGTAAGCGGGCCCAAACCGTGCCTTGTCGCGCAAAAATGCGGCAAAAAATACCGTATCGGGTATAAACGCAAAAGTTCCCGAAAGGGCAGGCGCTATTCCATCAGGTTCGGCACACACGGACAGCATCCACCAGCATGCAAAGAGTCAAGACCTTCCTCAGCAGCCTGACGTCGATCCTCACGCCGAATTCGGAGTCCGCGCCCAAGGCGCCCGACCCGAGGGCGATGGTCCTGATCCAGAAATCGATGCTCCGCCTGCTGGGTGTGCGAGGCGCCGAACTCAACCCCCAGCTGGAACACCGCATCCGCTACGCCTCCAGCATCGAGGCCCTCTGGTTCCTGCGCGCCGACCTGGCCCAGGCCCTGTGCCTGCAGCGCGACGAATCCAGCGCCCTGGCGGCCGTCTCCGACCTCACGCCCCTCTTCGAGGGCAACGTCTCCAAGGCGCAGCTGCAGTCCTTCCAGCGCGGCCAACGCCGCTGAACGACCCACGAGGTGGCGCCAAGCGCCCCCCGTCACGCCTGAAGCCACGCCCCCCAGGGGCATCGAGGGTCCGGCTCCGCCGGCCCCAGATGCCGTCCCCCTCCCAGCCGAAGGCGCCAGAGAGGGGGAAGCCGCGAAGCGGCGCAGGGGGTGCCTCCTTCCTCACACCAGGCCGCCATTGGCGCGCAGCACCTGGCCATTGACCCAGCCGCCGGCCGGGCTCACCAGAAACCCCACCACCGAAGCGATGTCGTCCGGTTCGCCCAGCCGCTGCAGCGGCGGCATCTGGGCCAGCGCCTGGATCTGTTCGGGCGTCTTGCCGTCGAAGAACAGCGCAGTGGCCACCGGGCCGGGCGCCACCGCGTTGACCGTGATGCGGCGCCCGCGCAGTTCCTTGGCGAACACCTGGGTCAGCGACTCCACCGCCGCCTTGGAGGCGATGTACACGCTGTAGCCCGGCAGGTTCATCGCCACCGTGGTGCTGGAGAAGTTGACGATGCGCCCGCCCTCGTTCAGCCGCGTGGCGGCCTCGCGCAGCGTGTTGAAGGTGCCGCGCACGTTGGTGTCGAAGGTGCGGTCGTACAGGGCATCGCTGGTCTGCGCCAGCGGCACCGTCTGGAGCACCCCGGCGTTGTTCACCAGCACGTCCACCGGGCCGAGTTCGCGCTCGGTGATGTCGAAAAGGGCCCGCACTTCGTCGGCCTTCGACACGTCGGCCCGCACCGCGATGGCCCGGGCGCCGCCAGCGCGCAGCTCGGCCACCAGGGCATCGGCCTCGGGGGCGCTGTGGGCGTGGTTCACCACCACGGCGCAACCGTCGGCGGCCAGGCGGCGGGCCAACGCGGCACCGATGCCGCGCGAGGCGCCGGTGACGATGGCGACGGGGGAGGAGGCGTTGGAGCTCATGGGTTTTTCCTGAAAGTTGAAACGATGGCCCGATGATGGATCGTTCTCCCTGAAAGATCATTGCCTGGAAATTGGCAACATCGTTCGAATTTCATCAACAATAGCGCCCATGGACCGATTCCAGGAAATGCAGGTGTTCGTGCGCATCGCCGAGCGGGGCAGCTTCACGCAGGCGGCGGACGACCTGCAGCTGCCCCGCGCGACGGTGAGCAACCTGATCCAGCGGCTGGAGGCGCGCCTGGGCGTGCGCCTGCTGGAGCGCACCACGCGCACGGTGCGGCTCACGCCCGATGGCGAGGCCTACCGCCAGCGCTGCGTGGGCCTGCTGGCCGACCTCGAAGAAGCCGACGGCCTGTTCCGCCAGGCCGTGCCCAAGGGCCTGCTGCGGGTGAACCTGCAGGGCACGCTGGCGCGCCGCTTCGTCGTACCCGCCCTGCCCGCCTTCCTCGCGCGGCACCCGCTGCTGGAACTGCAGATCGGTGAGGATGACCGCCTGGTCGACCTGGTGCGCGAAGGCGTGGACTGCGTGCTGCGCGCCGGGCAGCTGCGCGACTCGTCCCTGGTGGCGCGTCGGGTGGCGCTGCTGCCGCAGCTCACCTGCGCCAGCGCGAGCTATCTCGCGCAATTCGGCGAGCCTCGGACCCTGGTCGACCTGGCCGGCCACCGCGCGGTGAACTACCTCTCCAGCGCCACGGGCCAGGCCCTGCCGATGGAGTTCACGGTGAACGGCGAAGTGCGCACGCTGAACCTGAACGGCCCGGTCTCGGTGACGGGGGCCGACGTCTACGCCGGCGCGGCGATCGCCGGCCTGGGCCTGGTGCAGGTCCCCCGCTACCGCGTGGCCGACGAACTGGCCTCGGGCCAGTTGCGCGAGGTGCTGGCGGACCTGCCACCGCCGCCGCTGCCGGTGTCGGTGCTGTATCCACAGAACCGCCAGCTCTCCGTGCGCGTGCGCGCCTTCGCGCAGTGGCTGGGTGAGCTGTTCGACACAGTCACCTGAGCACCCACTGGGTCAGCGGCGCACCACCAGTTTCTTCGGCGGCGCCATGCACCTGCCGCAAGCCACGCAGATCGACCGGCGCCTCGTGCTGGGCAGCCGGGTGTCGGGCGCGCGCTGATGAACCCGGCTTACTTCGCGGCGCGCGCCTTGGCCACGGCAGCCTGCGTTTCCTTCCACAGGTCCTCGCCCACGTTGGCGGCGATGCCCGAGTTCACGCCGGCGAGTTTTTCGCGCATGCGGTTGGCTTCGGCCGGCGAGAGCTGGTTGATCTGCATGCCCTTGCTCTTGAGATCGGCCAGCGCCTTGTCGGCCTCGGCGCGCGTGTCCTGGCGCTCGAAGTCGCGGCTCTTCTTCGCGGCGTCCAGCAGCACCTTGTGCTCGTCCTTGCTCAGGCCGTCCCAGTACTTCTTGCTCACCAGCACGATCCACGGGCTGTAGACGTGGTTGGTCACCGTGAGGTACTTCTGCACCTCGTAGAACTTGCTCGAGAGGATCGTGTTGTACGGGTTCTCCTGGCCGTCCACGGTCTTGGTCTCCAGCGCAGTGAACAGCTCGGAGAACGGCAGCGGCACGGCGTTGGCGCCCAGGGTCTTGAAGCTGTCGATGAACACGTTGTTCTGCATCACGCGCAGCTTGATGCCGTCCATGTCCTCGAGCTTGGTGACCGCGCGCTTGTTGTTGGTGAGGTTGCGGAAACCGTTCTCCCAGTACACCAGGCCGACCAGGCCTTTCTCCTGCAGCTTGTCCATCACCTTCTGGCCCACAGGGCCGTCGAGCACCACGTCGGCTTCCCTGGCGTTGTCGAACAGGAAGGGCGTGTCCCAGATCGCCATTTCCTTGGTGATGCCCACCAGGGTGGCGGTGGAGCCCACCATCATTTCCTGTGCGCCGCCGATCAGCGCCTGCTGCATCTGCACGTCCGAGCCGAGCGCGGCGGCGCCGATGGCGCGGATCTTCATCTTGCCGCCCGAGGCCTTTTCCACCTCTTCGACGAACAGCTTGGTGGCGCGGCCCTGGTTGGAGATCTCGTTGAGGCCGTAGCCGAAGCGGATGATGCGCGGCTTGATGTCCTGCGCCCAGCTGGCGGCGAAGGGAGTGGCGAGCGCGGCGGCCGCGGTGGCGGCGATGAGGGTGCGGCGCAAGAGGGTCATGGTTGTCTCCTTGAAGTGGGTGAATTGAGGCGTCAGCGCATCCAGGCCACGGGCGCGGTGACGATCTGCGGGAACACGATGAACAGGCCGAGAACGATGAGGTAGGTGATCAGGAAAGGGTTCACGCCCTTGATGACCTGGTGCATGGGCAGGCGCCCGACACCGGCCACCACGTTGAGCACGGTGCCCACGGGCGGCGTGACCAGGCCGATGGCGCCGTTGAGCACGAACATCAGGCCGAAGTACACCGGGTCGATGCCGGCCTTCACGGCGATGGGCAGCATCACCGGCGCGAAGATCAGGATGGTGGGCGTGAGGTCCAGCGCGGTGCCGATCGCCACCAGCACCAGCATCATCACCACCATCAGCACGCGCGGGTGTTCCACCAGCGGGCCCAGCCAGCCGGTGAGCGTGGACGGCAGGTCGGCCAGCGTGATCATGTAGCTGGCCACGGCGGCACCGGCGCACAGGAACATCACCACCGAGGTGGTGCTCGCGGCGCGCACCAGCGCGCTGTACAGCTCGGGCAGGCGCATCTCGCGGTGCACGAAGAGCGCGATCACCAGCGCATAGAACGCGGCCACCACGGCGGCCTCGGTGGGCGTGAAGATGCCGCTCTTCATGCCGCCGATGATGATCACCGGCATCACCAATGCCCAGACCGCGCGGCCCGTGAGGCGCAGGCGCTCGGCCATGGGCACCGGCGGCGAGCTGGTCAGCGTCATCTTGCGCAGCACCACGCGCCAGGCCACGACCAGCGCCACGCCCATCACCAGGCCGGGCACGATGCCCGAGATGAACAGCGCCGAGATCGAGGTGTTGGTGGTCACGCCGTAGATCACGAAGGCCATGGACGGCGGAATGATCGGCCCGATGACGCTGCCGGCAGCGATGAGCCCGGCCGACGAGGCCACCGGGTAGCCGTGCTTGCGCATCATGGGCAGCAGGATGGCGGACATCGCCGCCGCGTCGGCCAGCGCCGAGCCCGACATGGCCGAGAGCAGCACCGCCGCGCCGATGGCCACATAACCCAGCCCGCCGCGCACGTGGCCGACCCAGGCCTGCGCCATGTCGATGATGCGCTTGCTGATGCCGCCCGAGTTCATGAGCTCGCCAGCGAGGATGAAGAAGGGCACGGCCAGCAGCGGGAAGCTGTCGATGCCGGCCACCATGTTCTGCGCCAGCAGCTGGGTGTCCCAGAAGTCCATGACCCAGGCCATGGCGGCCCCGGTGAGCAGCAGCGCGAAGGCCATGTTCATGCCGATGCCCATGAGCACCAGCATGCCGGCGATGAAGACCACGAAGGCCAATGCTTCAACGCTCATCGTGTCACTCCATGTCCACCGCGTGGCCCAGGTCGAGCGGCGTGCGGCGCACGATCTCGACCAGCACCATGGCGCCGATGGCCAGCGAGCACAGCAGCGCCGGCAGGGGCAGCAGCGCCACCGGGTAACCCAGCACCACGGAGTGGCTGTCCATGCCCACCACCACCTGCTGCCACGCGCCCCGGCCCAGCAGCACGCAGGCCAGCAGCACCAGCAGGCGGATGGCCAGCGTGGCGAAGGCGAACGCGCGAGGCCGGTCGCGCAGCGCGCCGACCAGGCTGGTGAAGGCCATGTGCTGGCCCAGCGGGTAGGCGGCGGTCGCGCCCAGGAACACCATCCACACGAACAGCAGGCGCGAGAGTTCTTCGGTGGCGTTGATGCCGCTGTCGAAGCCGTAGCGCAACACCACGTTGGCGAACACGCAGACCACCATGCCCGCCAGGCACAGCGCGAGCAGGGCCTCGGCCCCGTGTTTCAAGACTTGCGATGGTTTCATGAGCGAAGCTCCAGGGAATGGGGGGTGGCGTTGCCGTGCACCCAGTGCACCACGGCCTCACCGAGTTCGGCCAGCGGGCGCGTGGCGTCCAGCGGCAGCACACCGGGCTCGCGGCGTGGGTCTTCCAGCGTGGCGAACTGGCTGGCCACCAGGCTCACCGGGAACAGATGGGCCGGGCGCGCGGCCACGCGGTCGCGCGCCTGCGCCTGCGTGAGTTCGAGAAACACGAAGCGCAGGCCCGGCACGGCGGCGCGCAGGCGGTCGCGGTAGCGCAGCTTGAGCGCCGAACAGGTCAGCACCACGCCGTCCGCGTGCACCTGCAACTGCTCGGCCAGGGTGTCGAGCCACACCGCGCGGTCGTCGTCGCTCAGGGGGATGCCGCCGCGCATCTTGGCGACGTTGCTGGCGGAGTGGAAATCGTCTCCCTCCAGCAAGGGCACGCCCAGCGTCCGGGCGCACAACTGGCCCAGGCTGGACTTGCCGCAACCCGCCACGCCCATGACGACGAGGGAGGTGTTCGGGGGCGATGCATTCATTTGGTAGCGCTGTCCCAACAGGATGAAAAAGAAAACCGGTCCTCATGTCCGACCGTGCCCGCCTTCCTGGCTGGGACATTGGTCGGCCTGTGGCACGATTCAGGGTAAATTCGGGTGTCCATGGCCTTGGACAGCGCTATCCTAACGCCAGCCTCACCGCCTCCAACACCGGGAAAACCCTTGGAACCGACCGAACGCAAGCGCCGCCACAGCGGCCGCACCACCCTCAGCGACGTGGCCCGCGCGGCCGACGTGAGCCCCATCACCGCCTCGCGCGCGCTGCGCGGCGAGCGCAGCGTGGCGGCCGAGCTGGTGGAGCGCGTCAAGCTCGCCGCCGAGCAGCTGGGCTATGTGCCCGACCCGGCGGCGCGCGCCCTTGCCTCCCAGCGCAGCACGCAGGTGCCGGTGCTGGTGCCGCTGCTGTCCAACGCGCTCTTCGTCGATGTGCTGGAGGCCGTGCACCGCACCCTGCTGCCCCACGGCTACCAAACCCTGATCGGCGTGACGCACTACGAGCCACGCGAGGAAGAGCAGTTGCTGCGCAGCTACCTCGCGCACCGGCCGGCGGGCCTGCTGCTCACCGGCTTCGATCGCACCGAGGCCGCGCGCCAGCTCATCGCCGGCAGCGGTGTGCCCTGCGTGCACCTGATGGAACTGACGCAGGCGCCCGGCGTGTACTGCGTGGGCTTCTCGCAGGTGGAAGCCGGCCATGCGATCACCGAGCACCTGGTGCAACGCGGGCGCCGGCGCATCGCCTTCGTGGCCGCGCAGCTGGACCCACGCACCATGCAGCGCGCCGAGGGCTACCGCCGCTGCCTGCGCCAGCACGGCCTGTACGACGCGAAGCTGGAGCTGCTGAGCCCGCAGCCTTCGTCCATGCAACTGGGCGGTGAGCTGCTCGAAGACCTGCTGCGCACCCGCCCCGAGGTGGACGCGGTGTTCTTCTGCAACGACGACCTGGCGCAGGGCGGCCTGCTGTGCGCGCTGCGCCTGAAGATCGAGGTGCCCGCGCGCATCGCGGTGGCGGGCTTCAACGACCTCTCGGGCAGCGACCAGATGGTGCCGCCCCTGACCACGGTGCGCACGCCGCGCCGCGCCATCGGCGAGGCCAGCGCGCAGATGCTGCTGAGCCTGATGCGCGGCGAGCTGCCGCCCAAGCCCTCGCTGGACCTGGGCTTCGAGCCCCTGATCCGCGGCAGCAGCTGAGCGCTCGCGCGCTTCGCCTCAGCCCATGAGGCGCGCGGCGTACTCCGCTTCCAGCCGGGTGTGCAGAGCCCAGAAGCCCTCGGTCAGCGAGCGTCCTTCCAGCCGCGCGCGCAGGATGGCGAGATGGGCATGCCAGCCGGCGGACACGCTGAGAACCTCGTCCACATCGGGCAGACGCGTATGCGTGATCTCCAGCAGCACCTGCCCGCCACGCGGATGGAGTTCGAAGCGCACCTCGGAATGCGCGTCCCAGGTGTAAGCCAGCACATGCGGTGGCTCGCAAGCCGTGATGCGACCCCGCAGGCGGTGTTCGCCGCTGGCGCTGCGGTACTTCTCGGGCACCGGATCGTCAACGGCAGCGAAATCCTGATGGCGAAAAACCAGTTCCACCGGCCCGCCCGGTGACAGCGCCATGTCGCCCGCCGCCATCCACTGGGCGCGCTTGTCGGATTCGGTCAGGTACGCCCACAGCCGTTCAATAGGGCCGGGCAGCAGGCGTTCGATGCGCACGGTGTCGGCGGCGGTGCGCACGCCATGGTCGTCGGTCATGGTTTTCTCCTGGGTTTGCGGGGGGAGCGGGACAGGTCCTCGGTCTTGAGCAGCGCCTCGAGTGCATCGACGCGTTGCTGCCAGAACTGTTCGTAGTGGCGAATCCATTCCATGCCGGCGTGCAGCGGCGCCGCGTCGAGCTCGCACAGGTGCGTGCGGCCGGTGACGGTGCGCCGGATGAGCCCGGCGCGTTCGAGCACCTGGATGTGCTTGGACACCGCCGCCAGCGAA
Source organism: Hydrogenophaga sp. (assembly GCA_018993155.1). Classification (GTDB taxonomy): domain Bacteria; phylum Pseudomonadota; class Gammaproteobacteria; order Burkholderiales; family Burkholderiaceae_C; genus Hydrogenophaga. The sequence goes on along the minus strand of JAGKSX010000025.1, from coordinate 9,439 downwards.
ATCTCGAACGGGGCCGCCAGCTCGCCCACAGGCAAGGGCTGAGCGCACAGCGTGCGCAACATGGCGCGCCGGGTCGGGTCGGCCAGCGCGTGGAACACCGCGTCGAGAGGGGACGTTTTATATTCAACCATGTGATTGAATATATCCAGCACCCCCCAGATAGTCAACCGAGTGATTGAATATTCCTGATCAACGGTAAGCTGCATGACAGGCCCCACCAGGAGACACCATGCCCGCCTACCTCTACGGCAACATCGACATCACCGACCCGGCCCTCTACGAGGAATACCGCCGCGAGGTGCCCGCCCTCATCGCCGCACACGGTGGCCGCTACCTGGTGCGTGGCGGCGCGGTGAAGGTGCTCGAAGGCCACGGCGTGCCAAACCGCCAGGTGATCCTCGAATTCCCCGACATGGCGCGGCTCGAGGCCTTCTACCACTCGCCCGAGTACCAGCGCCTGGTGGCGATCCGGCAGCGCGCCGCCAGCGGCACGCTGTTCGCCATCGAAGGCTATTGAGGCGGGGCGGATGCCCCCATCACGCTGTACCAGTCGACCTTGCGCGTCGCGACCATGATGGCGGCCAGCACGCCGAACATCAGCAGCGAGCCCATCATCAGCGCGTTGTCTTCCGAGATCAGGATGCCGTAGAGCACGCCATAGAGCGCCACCAGCAGGCCGCTCATGAGCAGACCCGGCGCCCAGCCGCCCAGCACGTGGCGCAGGTAGTGCGCCAGCAGACCGATGCAGGCCGCGCTGGCCACGAGGTAGGCCCAGACGAAGTCCAGGTGCTCGGCGATCGACAGCAACAGCAGGAAGAACAGCACCAGCGCGGCGCCGATCATCAGGTACTGCATGGGGTGGATGCGCCAGCGTTTCACCATCTCCAGCACGAAGAAGGCGGCGAAGGTGAGCACGATGAACATCATCCCGTACTTGGTCGCGCGCTCGGTCATGCGGTAGACGTCCACCGGGTTGCCGAGCGAGACGGAGAAGCTCTCGGGCGCACGCCGCGGCTCGCCGCCCTGCTGCACGAACTGCTGCTGCGCCTGGGTCGAGAGCGAGGGCACGCTCCACGCGGCATCGAAGCCCGAGGCGCTCACGCTGCGCGTGCGCGGCAGAAAGTCGCCGTCGAAGCTGGGGTGCGGCCAGCTCGATTGCAATTGCACGCGGTTCTCGTCGGCCAGCGGCACCCAGCCGATGCGGCCCGTGCCGGCGAGTTCGAGCTGCAGTTCGAAGGACAGCACCGCGCCGGGCCGCAGCTGGGCCGCGTCGAGCGAGGCGGCCAGCGGCAGGGGCAGCCGCTGCGCGGCCGGCCCGGGCGCCACGGCCAGCGCGCCGCCGTTGACCTTGAGCTGAGGCGCGTTGAGCAGGCCGCGCAAATCGCTCACGCCCATGAGCAGGCGTGGCTGGCCCAGGCTGATCTGGCCGTTCTTCTCGCGCGGCTCGACCTCGGTCCACACGAAGCGGCCGCTGCTCTGGTTCACGCTGGTGTAGACCGTGATCGGAAAGACGCCGCGCCAGCGCGTCTCGGTCGCGAGTTCGCTGCGGGTCTCCATCACCGTGGGAAAGCGGATCACCGCGTGCGACTGCGTCACGCGCTCCTCGCGCGTGTGGCCGGTCTCGCCCACGCTCACGGTGCGCGTGAAGGTCTCGGTGTAGGGCACGTACAGCACCGGTCCGGTGAGGGTCTGCGCGCCGGCGTGCGCGCGCGCCACCTCTTCGGTGGCGGCTTCGCGGTTCTGGCTGCGCTCCTGGATCAGGTCGCGCACCATCAGGAGGGGAATCGAGAGCAGCAGCATCAGCAGGCCGATGACCAGGACTTTGCTCAGCAGGGGGTATTTGTTCAAGTCGGGCTCCGTGGTGAGAACCCGGCCAGTCTGGCCCCGCCGTGCGAAGCGGCCGTGCGCTGCGGCAGCGTTTTGTGCAGTGGGTGTGAAACCCTCAGGCCGGCAGGCGCCAGCGGGCGATGCAGCCGCCGGGGGAGGACACGTTCTCCACCACCACCTGGCCGCCGTGCAGGTCGCTCACCTCCTTGACCAGGCACAGGCCCAGGCCCGAGCCCTTGTCCTGCCCCTCGCCGCGCGGCAGCGAGTAGAAGCGCTCGAACAGGCGCTCTCGCGCGTAGTCGGGAATGCCCGGTCCCTGGTCGCGCACCGACCACTCCACCTGGCCTCCTTCCTTGTGCAGGCGCAGCCAGAGCTCGCCCTGCGGCGGCGAGAAGTCGATCGCGTTGTCCAGCAGGTTCTGCAGGGCCTGGCCGATGAGGAAGGCATCGCCCTGCACCACCAGGCCCTGCCCGAGTTCGTCGCGCACGCGCAGCGACTTGCGGCGCAGGCGCGGTTCGAGCCGCTGCAGCAGCTCGCGCGTGAGCGCGCTCAGGTCCACCGGCTCGCGCGTGCCCAGGCCTTGCATCTGCTCCACGTGGGCCAGCTGCAGCAGCTTGTCCACCAGCAGGTGCAGGCGCTCGGCCTGCCGCTGCACGTTGCCGGCGAAGCGCTGCCGATCCGGCGCGGGCAGGTCTTCCTGCAGCAGCTCCGCCGCGCCCCGGATCGCGGCCAGCGGGCTCTTGAGCTCGTGCGTGAGCGTGTGCACGTAGCTCTCCACATAGGCCTTGTCCTCCAGCTTGAGCCGCATGCGCTCCAGCGCCACCGCCAGGTCGGCGAACTCGGTGCTGCCGCTCAAGCGACCGAGCACCGGCAGCGGCGCGCGCTCGCCGCGCGAGACCGCGTTCGCATACCCGCGCAGGCGCGAGAGCGAGCTCGCGATCCACCAGCTGAACAGCAGGCCGATGAGCAGGGACAGGCCCAGCAGCGCCCAGGACCAACGCAGGATGCGCTGCTCGCTGCGGTCGATGTAGGGCTGCAGGCGCTGGTTGGGGCGCGAGACGGTGAGCACACCGATGACGCGGTCGCCATCGCGGATCGGCGCGGCCACGTGCATCACCGTGTTGTCGGGGTCGTAGGGACTGGCGGGGCTGGAGCGCGCGCCGTACTCGCCGCGCAGCGTGCGCACCACGTCGTTCCAGCGCGAATGGTCCTGGCCGATGGCCTGCGGCTGCGTGTCGAAGCGCACGATGCCTTCGGCATCGGTGATGGTGATGCGGTAGTCGATGCGGTCCTTGCGAAAGCCCCCGATGTTGGCGCCGGGCCGCGCGGTGTCCAGGCCCTGCAGCGAGCGGGCGAAGAAGCCCTCGGCGATGGTGCCGGCCTTCATGTCGGGCGTGGCCAGTTGCGCCAGCGTGTAGGCGGCGTCGATCAGGCTGTCCTCCATGGCCAGGCGGGTGCCGGGTTTGACCTCGTCCAGCAGCACGCGCAGCACCACGAACAGCGCCAGGCCCAGCACCAGGAAGAACCCGACGAGCAGGCGCAGGCCGATGCGCATCGTCAGGGCAACCGCAGGGAATAACCCATGTGCCGGTGGGTCTGGATCACGTCCGCCACCAGGCCCCGCTCACGCAGCTTGGCGCGCAGCAGCTTGATGTGCGCGTCCACGGTGCGCTCCGAGGTGTGTGGTGCACCGCCCCAGACCAGCTCCATGAGTTCGGCGCGCGAGAAGATGCGCTGCGGCCGCCGCAGCAGCGTGGCCAGCAGCAGGAACTCGTAGCGCGTGAGCGCCAGCAGTTCGCCTTCGCAGGCGATGCGCTGCGCCTTCTCGTCCAGCGTGAGCAGGCCCGGGACCACCGGGGTGGGCGCGGCCACGGCGGCCGGGGCGCCACCGGCCGCGCTGCGGCGCAGGATGGCGCGCACGCGGGCGCACACCTCGCGCGGCGAGAACGGTTTGACCACATAGTCGTCGGCGCCCAGTTCCAGGCCCAGCACGCGGTCGATCTCCTCGTGGCGCGCGGTCAGGAACACGATGGGCAGCTCGCTGGTCTTGCGGATCGCGCGGCACACGTCGAAGCCGTTGCCGTCGGGCACGCCCACGTCCAGGATGGCGAGGTCCGGCGGTGCCTCTTCGAAGGCCGACAGCGCCTCGCGCGCCAGCCCCACGTGGCGCACCTCGAAGCCCTCGCTCTGCAGCGCGTACAGCAAGGTGTCGGCGATGGCCTGTTCGTCTTCCAGCAGCAGGATGCGCTTGCGCATGGCGTAGAGGGGGCGTTCGGATGGAGCGGGCCATCTTAACCAAGGCACTGGAATGGCCTGAAAGCCAGTCACAGCTGGTTACGAGCACGACCTTTGACCACACGCCGGCTTCACACGGGGGCGGGATAATTCCACCCCATGCTTCAGCTCACCCCACGCAGGACGGCTCTCGCCCTGGCGTTCTCCGCCGCCCTCATCGTGGCGTTCCCGGTCCCGGCGTCGACCTTCGACCTGCCCTCGCTCGACCGCATCGTCCACTACCAGCCCAAGCTGCCGCTGCAGGTCTACACCGCCGACGGCGAAGAGATCGCGCAGTTCGGCACCGAGCGGCGCGACTACGTGCCGCTCTCGCGCATGCCGATGCAGCTGCAGCAGGCCGTGCTGGCGGTGGAAGACGCGCGCTTTCGCGAACACTCGGGCGTGGACCCCAAGGGCATGGCGCGCGCGGTGCTGGCCGTGATCACCGGGGGGCGCAAGCAAGGCGCCTCCACCATCACGCAGCAGCTGGTGCGCACCATGCTGCTCACGCGCGAGTTCTCGGCCGAGCGCAAGGCCAAGGAAATCTGGCTGGCCCTCAAGCTGGAAGACGAGATCTCCAAGGACCGCATCCTGGAGATCTACATGAACGAGATCTTTCTGGGCCAGCGCGCCTATGGCTTCGCCGCCGCCTCGCAGATCTACTTCGGCAAGCCACTGGACAAGCTCTCGCTGGCCGAGACCGCCATGCTCGCGGGCCTGCCGCAGAACCCGTACTACGCCAACCCGGTGGCCAACTTCGAGCGCGCCACGCAGCGCCAGCGCGTGGTGCTCGAGCGCATGCGCGCCGTCGATGCGATCAACGACAAGCAACTCGCCGCCGCGCGCGCCGAGAAGCTGGTCATCCGCACCCCGGGCACGCGCAGCGTGCACGCGGCCCACGTGGCCGAGATGGCCCGGCGCGCCGTGGTCGAGCGCTTCGGCACCGAGGCCTATTCGAGCGGGCTGCGCGTGACCACCTCGCTGCGCGCGGCCGACCAGCGCGCGGCGCACACCGCCGTGCAGCGCGGCGTGCTGGCCTTCGAGCGCCGGGGCGCGTGGCGCGGCCCGGAAGACACCGAATCGCTGCCCTCGGGCAACGGCGCCGAGCTGGAGCGCGCCGCCGCCGAGGCGCTCAAGGACCACCGCGACGACGAAACCCTGCGCGTGGGCATCGTGCTCGCGGCCAGCCCGACGGCGCTGGAGGTGCAGCTGGCCAGCGGCGAACGCCTCACCATCCAGGGCGAAGGCCTGCGCTGGGCACAGAAGGCGCTGGACGCCAAGGCCAAGGCGCCCCTGAAGATCACGCGCGGCGCCATCGTGCGCGTGGTCGCCAACGGCAAGGCCAAGGACAAGAAGACGCCGCTGTGGGCCATCTCGCAGTGGCCCGAGGCCGAGGCCGCGCTCGTGGCGCTGGACCCGCAGACCGGCCGCGTGCGCGCGCTGGTGGGCGGCTTCGACTTCACCAACCAGCCGTTCAACCACGTGACTCAAGGCTGGCGCCAGCCGGGCTCGGCGCTGAAGCCCCTGCTCTACTCCGCCGCGCTGGAAGCGCGTGTGATGCCGGCCACGATGGTGGACGACCTGCCCTTCACCGCCGCCAACGGCTGGAGCCCGAACAACGCCAACGGCGAACACCAGGGCCCGATCTCGGTGCGCGAAGCGCTCAAGCGCTCGAGCAACCTGGCCAGCGTGCGCGTGCTGCAGCACACCGGCACGCAACCCGCGCGCGAATGGACCGGCCGCTTCGGCCTGGACGTGGCGCGCCAGCCCAACGACCTCACCCTGGCCCTGGGCACCGGCAGCGCGACGCCGCTGCAGATGGCCCAGGCCTACGCCACCCTGGCCAACGGTGGCTGGCCGGTGGCGCCGGTGGTGATCGAGAAGATCACCGACGCGCAGGGCAAGGTGCTGTTCGAAGCCCCGCCCGCGCCCGCGCTGACCGAAGAGACCCGTGCCATTCCCGCGCGCAACGCCTACGTGGTCGGCAGCCTGCTCAACGACGTGGCGCGCGCCGGCACCGCCGCGCGGGCCCAGGCCCTGCTCAAGCGACCCGACATCTACGGCAAGACCGGCACCACCAACGACGCGGTGGACGCCTGGTTCGCGGGCTACCAGCCCTCGCTGGCCGCGGCCGTGTGGGTGGGCTACGACAAGCCGCGCAGCCTGGGCGGCGGCGAGTCGGGCGGGCGCATCGCGCTGCCGATCTGGATCGACTACATGGGCGCGGCGCTCAAGGGCGTGCCGGTGGCGCAACCGCCCGCCCCGCCGGAAGGCCTGGTGCGCGATGGCGAGGACTGGCTGTACGCCGAATGGCACGACGGCGGCTGGGTGTCGCAGATCTCGGACACCAGCGGGGTGCAATACAAGACCCACATCGGCAGCGAGATCGGCAAGGTGTTCAACTCGTTCGGCGCCTGGCTGCGCGGCGAATCCAGGCCCTGAGCGAAGGCCCCTGAGCGCTGCACAGCGGCGACAGCCCCACGCGGACCGCGCACCTATCATCGGCTCACCATGAGCCCTGCCGCCCTCTCTTCCGACGCCGACGCCCTTCCCACCGCCGTGTTCGAACAGGACGGCACCCGCTGGCAGCCCAGCGTGCTGGCCCGCGGCCCCTGGGATGCCCGCGCCCAGCACGGCGGCGCGCCTTGTGCCCTGCTGGTGCATCTGGCCGAAAGCGCCCTGCCCGACCCGGCCTGGCAGCTCTCGCGCCTGAGCGTCGAGCTGATCAAGCCGGTGCCGGTGGCGCCGCTGACCTCGCGCCTGGACACCCACCCGGGTCGCTCCACCACGCGCATGACGATCGACCTCTTCGCTGACGATGTTCTGGTGGCCCGGGGCCATGCGCTCCTGGTGCGTGGGCAGCCGTTCGAGTTGCCGTCCGGCCTGCCGGGCTGGTCGCCGCAACGGCTGCAGCCGCTGCCCGACGAATGCCACGAGCGGCTGCGCATTCCAGGCCTGCCGGATGGTGTCTCGTTCTACCAGTCCGCCATGGACCACCGGATGGCTCAGGGCGATGCCGCGCAGCCCGGCCCGGCCGCCGCCTGGTTTCGCCTGAGTGTGCCGCTGGTGCACGGTCAGCCCAACTCCCCCGCCATGCGGGCGGCGGCAGCCGCCGATTTCGGCAACGGCCTGAGCTGGGTGCTGCCGGCCGAGCGCTACCTGTTCTCGAACGCCGACCTCAGTCTGCACCTGCACCGCCCACCCGAAGGCGAGTGGATCGGGCTGCGCTCGGAAACCCAGGCCCACGGTGGCGGCGTGGGCACCACCTTGTCACGTCTCTACGACGTGCGCGGCCCCATCGGCGTCGCGATCCAGACCCTGGTGATGCGCGAGCGCGCCTGAAGCGCTCAGCCCGCGCAGATGCGCGCCTTGGCCTCGGCGTACTCGCGCTTGAAGCGCGCCACCAGGTCGGCGGCGGGCAGCACCTCGCGGATCGCGCCGATGCCCTGACCGCAGCCCCAGATGTCGCGCCACGCCTTGGCTGCGTTGGCGCCCTCGCCGGTGGCGAAGTTCATCTTGCTCGGGTCGCTCTGCGGCAGGTTGTCCGGGTCCATGCCGGCGTTCTTGATGCTGCCCTTGAGGTAGTTGCCGTGGATGCCGGTGTAGAAGTTGCTGTAGACGATGTCGTCGGAGTTCGACGCGGTGATCATCTCCTTGTAGCCGTCCACCGCGCGCGCTTCCTCGGTGGCGATGAAGGCCGAGCCGATGTAGGCCAGGTCGGCACCCATGGCCTGCGCGGCCAGGATGGCGCCGCCCGAGGCGATGGCGCCCGAGAGCGCGATCGGGCCGCCGAACCACTCGCGGATTTCCTGCACCATCGCGAACGGGCTCTTCACGCTGGCGTGGCCACCGGCACCGGCGGCCACGGGGATCAGGCCGTCGGCGCCCTTGTCGATCGCCTTGTGCGCGAACACGTTGTTGATCACATCGTGCAGCACGATGCCACCCCAGGCGTGCACCGCCTGGTTCACGTCTTCGCGCGCGCCCAGGCTGGTGATCACGATCGGCACCTTGTACTTGGCGCACAGCTGCATGTCGTGCTCCAGCCGGTCGTTGCTCTTGTGCACGATCTGGTTGATCGCGAACGGCGCGGCCTTGTTGTCGGGGTTCGCCTTGTCGTGCGCGGCCAGGGCCTCGGTGATTTCGGCCAGCCATTCGTCGAGCTGCGAGGCCGGGCGGGCGTTGAGCGCGGGCATGGAGCCCACAACCCCGGCCTTGCACTGCGCGATCACGAGCTTGGGGTTGCTGATGATGAACAGCGGCGAGCCGATCACCGGGAACTTCAGGTTCTTGAGAACGGGCGGCAGGCTGCGGGCGGGTGCGGTCATGGTGTCTCCGTTGGGGTTCGTCAGGATTCTGGGGGCAGCGCGGGGCGAGGCCCTGTCGATGCGGCGACAGGGCCCGCGAAAACCGCGATCAGAAGGCCTCGATGGCGAGCGCGGTCACGGCCTCGGCGCCGTCCACGATGCTGTCGCGCACGCCCGGGGCGCGGCTGAGCAGGTGGTCGGCGTAGAAGCGCGCAGTGGTGACCTTGGCCTGCATGAAGGCCGTGTCCTTGCCTTGGGCCAGCTGGTCCTCGGCCACCATCAGCGCGCGCGCCATCTGCCAGCCCGCCACGAGATTGCCCGCGAGCATGAGGTAGGGCACGCTGCCGGCGAAGGCCGCGTTGGGGTTGGCGCGCGTGTTGGCGGCGATGAACTCGACCACGTCCACAAAGGCCTCGCGCGCGGCCTTCAGGCGCGCATGCACGGCCTTGGCGTTGGCGCTGCCGCGCTTGGCCAGCTCGGCTTCGGTCTTCTCGATCTGGGCCGCGATGGCCTTGGCGCCGGTGCCGCCGTCGCGCGCGGTCTTGCGGCCCACGAGGTCGTTGGCCTGGATGGCGGTCGTGCCTTCGTAGATGGTGAGGATCTTGGCGTCGCGGTAGTACTGCGCCGCACCCGTCTCCTCGATGAAGCCCATGCCGCCGTGCACCTGCACGCCCAGGCTGGTGACCTCCAGGCTCATCTCGGTGCTGTAGCCCTTGACCAGGGGCACCAGGAATTCGTAGAAGGCCGCGTTCTGCTTGCGCACCTCGGCATCAGGGTGGTGGTGGGTGGCGTCGTACGCCGCGGCGGCCACGCTGGCCATGGCGCGACAGCCTTCGGTGGACGCGCGCATGGTCATGAGCATGCGCTTCACATCCGGGTGGTGGATGATGGGCGCGGCCGTGCTCATCGAGCCATCGACCGGGCGGCTTTGCACGCGGTCCTTCGCGTAGCCCACGGCCTTCTGGTAGGCGCGTTCGGCGATGGCGATGCCTTGCACACCCACGGCGTAGCGCGCGGCGTTCATCATGATG
>JAGKSX010000146.1 GCA_018993155.1 Hydrogenophaga sp. | reverse complement strand
TCACCCTCATCAAGAGCGCGCTCTACTTCTTCAAGCAGCCCCCGCAGGCCACCATCACGATCACGGTGGATGCGCCCTGCGTGACGGTGCGCGACACCGGGCCAGGCATTCCCCCCGAGGTGCTGGCCACGCTCTTTGGCTCTTTCGTCACCTCGGGCAAGGCCGGTGGCACGGGCCTGGGCCTGGCGTACTGCCAGCGCACCATGCAGGCTTTTGGCGGTGACATCGTTTGCGCTTCGGTGCTGGGGCAATACACCGAGTTCACCTTGCTCTTCCCGCCCATCGACGAGGCTGAAATCGAGCAGCAGGAGCGCGAGGTATTCAGCCGGGCGGTGCCCTTCTTCCAGGGCAGGCGCATCCTGGTGGTGGACGACCAGCCCCTCCTGCGCAAATCGACGCGCGCCATGCTCTCGGGCCTGGGCGCCCAGCACGACGAGGCCGAAGACGGCTTGCAGGCCATTGCCAAGCTCAGGGAAGGCACCTACGACCTGGTCATCATGGACCTCGACATGCCCGTGCTCGACGGCTATGCGGCAGCCGAGCAGATTCGCCAAGGCGCAGCGCCCGGGCGAGAGGACGTGGCCATCGTGGCCTACACCGCCGAGTCGGCCTACATGGCGCACGTGAAAACCGAGAAGGTCGGCATGAACGGCTTTGTGAGCAAGCCCTGCACCCAGCTGGAACTCATCAAGGCCTTGCAGACGGGCATGGAGGCGGCTGCGGAGAGGGCCCGGCTGCATGGTGCCGCCGCCCACGTGCTGCTGGGCAAAAAGGTGTTGGTCACCGACGACTGCGCTTTCAACCGGAAGATCGCCATCGCCCATCTGCGCACCATGGGCATCGAGGCCGAGGAAGCGGAGAACGGGCGGGCGGCGGTGGAGCGGTTGAGCCAGGACGACAGCATCGACGTGCTCCTGATCGACATGGAAATGCCCGTGATGGACGGCATGCAGGCCGCGCGTGAACTGCGCAACGGCGAAACGGGAGGTCGGCGCCTGCCCATCATTGCCCTGACCGGCCATTCTGGCGACGAACATGTGGCAAAAGTGCTGGAGGCGGGCATGGACGACTTCATTTCCAAGCCCTTCTCGGTCGAGGACCTGCGTGCGAAGCTGGTCAAGGTGCTGACCCGCCGGGGTGCACATTCCATCGGTTCGGGCGAGCAGAACGGCGCGCCGGCGGCCACCGATACCGGCGTCCCTTTGATCCATGCAGAGCAGCTGGAGCGCATGTGCAGGCTGAACAACACGCTTCTGGTGGAGTGCCTGACGGCCTACATCGAGCAAATGCGGGAGCGTTTTGACCGGCTTGAGGAGCAGATGGCACAGGGGAATTTCACCGGTTTTCGCACCCAGCTGCACAAACTGTTGGGCGATGCGGGCGAAGCAGGGTTTTACGCCCTGCACCAGTACCTGAAAAACGAGGTCTACCCGACCGTTGTCGACCACCAGCAATGGCCTGAGCCGCAGGGCTGGCTCACCACCTCGAAAGACCTGTACGCCCAGACGGTGCATGCCATGCGCAAGACGTATCTGGCCAACGCACCGGCCTGAGGCGGGCGGCCTTCCGCGCGAATCAATCGCGCGGCGTTTTCGCATCAATGCGCGGCCGACGACGCCTTACCATGGGCAGTTCTTTCAGGAGATCCATTTCATGGCACTGCAGCTCTACGTCGGCAACAAGAACTACTCGTCCTGGTCCATGCGCCCCTGGGTGCTGATGAAGCAGGCAGGCATTGCGTTCGAAGAGAAGATGATCCGGTTCGACTCGTTCGACGTGAATTCGGTCTTCAAGAAGGAGCTGCGCGCGGTCAGCCCGGTGGCCAAGGTGCCGGTGCTGGTCGACGACGGCTTCGCGATCTGGGACACGCTGGCGATCGCCGAGTACCTCGCCGAGCGTTTTCCCGAGAAGCAGCTCTGGCCGCAGGACGTGCGCGCCCGGGCGCGGGCGCGCAGCGTCTGCGCCGAGATGCACAGCGGTTTTGGCGCGCTGCGCAACCACTGCCCCATGAACATCGAGGCCTCATTGCCCGAGATCGGCCGCCTGATCTGGCGCGACAAGCCGGACGTGCGCGCCGACGTGGCCCGCCTGTGCGGCCTGTGGAGCGAGCTGCTGGCGGCCCAGCCGGCCGGGGCCCTGCTGTTTGGCGCGTTCAGCATCGCTGATGCGTATTTCGCGCCCGTGTGCATGCGCATCGCCACCTACGAGCTGCCCGTGCCGGCCGACCTCGCGGCCTACGTGGCCCGCGTGCGCGCGCTGCCCGGGGTGAAGGCTTGGGTGGACGAGGCGCTGGCCGAGCACGACTTCATCGACTTCGACGAGCCGTACCGGCTGGGCAGGTGAAGCCGGTCAAGGCCCGCCTTGCGGCCGCAAGGGAGGCGAAATGTGTTGCGACTTCCCGACAGCGCAACACCCTATGCCGGACTTCCCGCTGCGGGCGCCTATTCGCGCTTCGATATAGGGCGGTGAATTCGATCATCGAACTGCGTTTTTAGAGGAATGAGTTGTGGTTCTGGCGCGGTGACGGCATTCGCGGTCATTCGTCAATCCAGTGAAGTCCGACCTTGGATGAACCGTTGAGGGTGGCCGAGCATGCGTCGCCATCCCAACGAGAACATTCAGGAGGAGTTCCATGACCCCATTCACCCCCCGGCGTGGGCTGACGATCCGCAGCGCGGCGCTTCCCGAGGTCAACGGCGCGCCGTTGCTGGAGCCCTTGAAGCTCGAAGGCGAAGAGGGCATCAACCAGCTGTTCGAGTACCGGCTGGTGCTGCAAAGCGCGGAGGACGGCGCCCCCCTTGAACTCGACACCTTCATCGGCCGCGAGCTGACCTGCTGCCTCGAACTCGAAGGCCAGGGCAGCTTCGTGCCCGGGATGCCCGCCGGAGCTGGCGCCAACCAGGGCGCGGGGGTGCGGGAGATCTCGGCCCTCATCACCGAAGCCCGGTACATCGGCGAGTCCGGGCGCCATGCGCTGGTTGAATTCACCCTGAGGCCCTGGCTGCACCTGGCCACCCTCAGCACCGACTGCAAGGTCTTCCAGGACCAGAGCGTGGTGGAGATCATTGAAGCGGTGCTGGGGGCGTACCTTCTGGGTTTGGAGTTGAATGCGGGGGCGGAATCGCCCGCCGATTACCGTCGAGCACTGGAGGTCATGCACGAAGGCGTTAAACGAGGAAACGAAGATTGTGCGAACTACCTGTTCGCATCGTTCCGTGGAGGAGACCCTCTTGTCGGTCACGCCAAAGACCCATCCCGAGAGGACCGCTATCACGCCATCTCCGAACGCCTGCGCCGAGACCACCACCTCAAACTGCCGAACCTGGACCGCGTGCTGCCCCTGCCACCGGCCCCCTTGCCGCACTGGAACAGCGACCCCGACACCCTGATCGACGCTGCCAAGGGCGTGCGCGTCACCCCTCAGCCGGTGACCACGTCGGCCCACCAGCTCCCGCCCCACCACCGCGCCCACATCCCGCCCGGCCACATGCTGCAGGTGCCCGCTGGCCGGGCCCACCTCGCCCGCCGCCCTCCCATGCCCGGCCTGGGCAACATCCTGGCCGAGGGCCCCTTCACCCCCGGCCTGGTCCGCGCCCCGGTGGCGGGCTACTGGCAAGCCCGGGCACTGCCCGCCCATCCCAGGGACGAGCCCTACACCGCCCACCTGCGCCGGGAATTCAGCGACCTGCTGCCCATGCACTTTCAAGACCCAGCGCGCGCAGCTCATCAAGGGCGACGCGAAAGCTTCGCGGCTCAGGGCGACATCGACATCCAGGCGCTCAAGAAGCGCCTGAACCTGCTGGCCAAGCTGGACATCTCAATGGCTGCTGATCGCATCACGCTCAGCGCGAAGGAAGAATGGGTCATCAACGGCGGGGGCAGCTACACGATCTGAGGGAGCGATCGCATCCGCAGCGCGACCACCGGCCCATGGGTGCAACAGAATGGCCGTCGCGCAACAACGCCTAAACTCTTCCCATGAAAACCTATCTCGTGGGCGGTGCGGTGCGCGACGCGCTGATGGCGCGTGCCTCGAACGCGCCCGCCGCCGTCTCGCACGCGGACCGCGACTGGGTGGTGGTGGGCGCCACGCCCGAAGCCATGGCGGCCGAGGGCTTCCTGCCGGTGGGGCGCGACTTTCCGGTCTTTCTTCACCCGGAGACCAAAGAGGAATACGCGCTGGCGCGAACCGAGCGCAAGACCGCGCCGGGCTACCACGGCTTCGCTTTCCACACCGAGGCCGGCGTCACGCTGGAAGACGACCTCGCGCGGCGCGACCTCACCATCAACGCCATGGCGGTGGCCGCCGAGCACGCGGACGACCCGGCGCGTGCGCCCTTGATCGACCCGCACCACGGCCAGCGCGACCTGCGCGATCGCGTGCTGCGCCACGTGACCGGGGCCTTCGCGGAAGACCCGGTGCGCATCCTGCGCCTGGCCCGCTTCGCCGCGCGTTTTCCCGATTTTTCGGTGGCGCCCGAGACTTTGGCGCTGATGCGCGAGATGGTGGCGAACGGCGAGGCCGACCACCTGGTGGCCGAGCGCGTGTGGCAGGAGCTGGCGCGCGGCCTGATGGAGCAACGCCCCAGCCGCATGCTGGAGGTGCTGCGCGACTGCGGCGCCCTTCAGCGGTTGTTGCCCGAGGTGGACCGGCTCTGGGGCGTGCCGCAGCGCGCCGAATACCACCCCGAGGTGGACACCGGTGTGCACCTGATGATGGTGCTGGACATGAGCGCGCGCCTGGCCGCGCCACTGACGGTGCGCTTCGCCTGCCTGTGCCACGACCTGGGCAAGGGCACGACGCCGGCCGACGTGCTGCCGCGCCACATCGGCCATGAGGAGCGCAGCGCGCGCCTGCTCAAGGGCGTGTGCGAGCGGCTGCGCGTGCCCACCGATTGCCGCGAACTCGCCGATGTGGTGGCGCGCGAGCACGGCAACATCCACCGCAGCGGTGATTTCAGCGCGGGCGCGGTGGAGCGCCTGCTGGAGCGCTGCGACGCGCTGCGCAAGCCGGCGCGTTTCCATGAAGTGCTGCTGGCCTGCGAATGCGACGCGCGCGGCCGCCTCGGCCTGGAAGAAGAACCCTACCCACCGCGCGAGCGGCTGGCGCTGGCGCTGTCGGCCTCACGCTCGGTGGACACGGCCGTGGTCGCGGCCCAGGCCCAGGCCGACGGGTTGAGTGGCCAGCGCGTGGGCGAGCGCATCCACCGCGCGCGCGTCACCGCCGTTTCGCAGGCCCTGGGGGCTTCGGCGCCCGAAGCGACAGGCGATTGAGCACATCCGCGCGCCGTCAACCGGCGCCGGAGTCTCTCACCGACGAGGTGGGTTAAAACCATTTTTCACGCCATGAGACCGCTCACCCTGTTACGGTAGGGGCCAATGAGCACACTGCCAAGACTGCTGACCGAGCGCTCCGCGCTGTTCCTGGACTTCGACGGCACGCTGGCCGATCTGGCCGGCAGGCCCGATGCGGTGGAGATCCCGCCGGCGCTGGTGACCTTGCTGAATGGCCTGCACCAGCGGCTGGATGGCGCGCTGGCGTTGGTGACCGGGCGGGCCCGCGAAGACCTGGAGCCCATGCTGGCCTCGCCCTGGCCGTGGCCGGCGGCGTTCGAGCACGGCGCGGTGCGCCTGTCGCCCCAGGGCGGTGCGGCCACCACGCGGCCGAGTGGGCTGGCGCGCGCGATCGCGGCGGCCGAACAGCTGGTGGCGCGCCACGCCGGCCTGCTGCTGGAGCGCAAGCAGACCTCGATGGCCCTGCACTACCGCCAGGCGCCCATGCTGGAAGCGCTTTGCATGAGCACGCTGACGCAGGCCATCACCGACGAGCCCGGGCTGCAATTGCTGCACGGCAAGGCCGTGGTGGAAGTGAAATCCGCCCGCGTGAGCAAGGGCGCTGCCATCGAGGCCTTCATGCAGGAAGCGCCCTTTGCGGGCCGCGTGCCGGTGTTCGCGGGCGATGACGTGACCGACGAGGCCGGCTTCGACGTGGTGCAGCGCCTGGGCGGCGAAGGCATCAAGGTGGGCGAAGGCCCGAGCCTGGCGCGCCACCGTTGCCCCACCCCCGAGGCCCTGCGCGCCTGGCTGGCCGATGCCCTGTCCCTCTCCAGCCCACGCCCATGAGCCCCACCCCCGGTTTTTCCCCACCCGCCGCCGCCTCGCTGTCGCTGGGCATGGTCGGCAACTGTTCCTTCAGCGCGCTGATCGACCCGCATGGCCGCGTGGTCTGGAGCTGCCTGCCGCGTTTCGACGGCGACCCGGTGTTCCACGCCTTGCTGGGCGGGGACGATGCCGAAAATGGCGCCTTCGCGATCGAGATCGAAGGCCTGGCCGAGGCCACCCAGCGCTACGAACACAACACCGCCGTGCTGGTGACCGAGCTCTGGGACCACGACGGCAACGGCCTGGCCATCACCGATTTCGCGCCGCGCTTCCTCTCGCGCGGGCGCTACTTCCGACCCACCCAGCTGGTGCGCCGCGTGCGCCCGCTCAAGGGCGTGCCACGCATCCGCGTGAGCCTGCTGCCGCGCTTTGACTGGGGCCGCGTCACACCCACCATCACCTCGGGCAGCAACCACATCCGTTATGTCGGTGAGGGGCAGACGCTGCGCCTGCACACCGATGCCTCCATCAGCCACGTGCTTTCGCGCGAGCCTTTTCTGCTCACGCGGGAATGCAACTTCCTGTTCGGCCCGGACGAGACGCTGGAGACCGGCATCGGCGACACCGCCCGCCACTTCGAGCAGGAGACCCTGTCTTACTGGCGCAACTGGAGCCGGCGCCTGGCGGTGCCGCTGGAGTGGCAGGAGGCGGTGATCCGCGCGGCCATCACGCTCAAGCTCTCGCTGTTCGAGGACACGGGCGCCATCGTCGCGGCCATGACCACCAGCATCCCCGAGGCGCCAGGCACCCAGCGCAACTGGGACTACCGATACTGTTGGCTGCGCGACGCCTTCTTCGTGGTGCGAGCGCTCAACAGCCTGTCCGAGGTCGGCACCATGGAGGACTACCTCAGCTGGCTGGCCAACGTGGTGGTGGGCGCGGGCGGCGGCCACATCCAGCCGCTGCACGGCATCGGCCTGGAGCGCGAACTGCCCGAGAGCATCCGCGACACGCTGCCGGGCTACCGGGGCATGGGGCCGGTGCGCGTGGGCAACCAGGCGCAGGAGCATTTCCAGCATGATGTGTACGGCAACATCGTGCTGGCCGCCGCTCAGGCCTTTCACGACGCGCGCCTGCTGCACCCGGCGGGGCTGGCGGAATTCGAACAGCTCGAAGCGGTGGGCGAGCGCGCGCTGCGCATCTACGACCAGCCCGACGCCGGCATGTGGGAGCTGCGCACGCGCGCGCGCGTGCACACCAGCTCGGCGCTGATGTGCTGGGCCGCCTGCGACCGGCTGGCCAAGATTGCGCACACGCTGGAGATGCCCGGGCGCGCGACCTACTGGGCGACCCACGCCGAAACCATGCGCGAGCGCATCCTGCGCGAGTCCTGGAGCGAGGAACGCCAGGCCTTTGCCGAGAGCTTCGGCGGTCGCGACCTGGATGCCAGCGTGCTGCTGATGGTGGAAGTGGGCATGATCGACCCGATGGACCCGAGATTCCTCTCCACGCTGGACGCGCTGGAGAAACACCTGTGTGACGGTCCCTTCATGCGGCGCTACGAGGCCGCCGACGATTTCGGCAAGCCCGAGACGGCCTTCAACATCTGCACCTTCTGGCGCATCGATGCGCTCGCGCGCACCGGCCGCGCCGATGAGGCCCGCGCCATCTTCGAGACCATGCTGGCCGCGCGCAACCCGCTGGGCATGCTGTCGGAAGACACCCACGCCACCACCGGCGAGATGTGGGGCAATTTCCCACAGACCTACTCGATGGTGGGCATCATCAACGCTGCGGTGCGCCTCTCGGCCCGCTGGGACTCGGTGATCTGATGAGCCGTCTTGTTGTCATTTCCAACCGCATCGCCGACCCGCGCAAGACCGCCTCGGGCGGACTGGCCGTGGCCCTGGGCCAGGCGCTCGAAGCCTCGGGCGGCTTGTGGTTCGGCTGGAGCGGCAAGGTGGTGGAGGATGGCACGCCCGGCGAGGGCGATCTGCATGTGCAGAACGCGGGCAAGGTGCAGCTGGCCACGGTGGACCTCAGCCGCGAGGACCACGACAGCTACTACCTGGGTTACAGCAACGGCGTGCTCTGGCCGGTGTTCCACTACCGGCTCGATCTGGCAGACTTCGACGCCGGCTACATCGGCGGCTACCGGCGCGTGAACCAGATGTTCGCGCACAAGCTCAAGGCCCTGCTGCGGCCCGACGACATCATCTGGGTGCACGACTACCACCTGATTCCGCTGGCGGCCGAGCTGCGCGCCATGGGCTGCGAGCAGCGCATGGGCTTCTTCCTGCACATCCCGCTGCCGCCCCCGCTGATGCTGGCCGCCGTGCCCGAGCACGACTGGCTGATGCGCTCGCTGTTCGCCTACGACCTGGTGGGCTTCCAGAGCGAGGCCGACGTGTCGCACTTCGCGCGCTACGTGGGCACCGAGACGCCGGCCGACATCCTGGGCGAGCACGAGTTCCGCGCCTTCGGCAAGACGCTGCGCGCCCAGGCCTTTCCGATCGGCATCGACGTGGACGAGTTCATCGAACTTGGCAAGGGCCGCGAGTCGCAGGACATGTACGAGCAGATGCGCAAGGAGTATTCGCGCCGGCGCCTGTTGCTGGGCGTGGAGCGCATGGACTACTCCAAGGGCCTGCCGCAACGGCTCAAGGCTTTCCGCCAGTTGCTGCAGGCCTACCCGGAGAACCTGGGCAGCGCCACGCTGATCCAGATCGCCGCGCCCAGCCGCGAGACGGTGGACGCCTACGCCGCGCTGCTGCAGGAGCTGGAAAGCCTGTGCGGCGCCATCAACGGCAATTTCGGCGAGCTGGACTGGATGCCGGTGCGCTACATCCACCGCAACGTGGCGCGCAAGCGCCTGCCCGGGCTGTACCGCGCCGCCAGCGTGGCGCTGGTGACGCCGCTGCGCGATGGCATGAACCTGGTGGCCAAGGAGTTCATCGCCGCGCAGGACCCGGACGACCCGGGGGTGCTGGTGCTCTCGCGGTTTGCCGGCGCGGCCGAGCAGATGCGCGAGGCCTTGCTGGTGAACCCCTACGACACCACGCGCACGGCCGAGACCGTGCAGCGCGCCCTGCAGATGCCGCTGGAGGAGCGCCAGCGCCGCCACCAGGCGCTGCTGCAGGGCATCCGCGAGCAGGACGTGCACTGGTGGCGCGAGCGCTTCCTGGCCGCGCTGGCGGCCGTTCCCAACCCGTAAACCCTTTCACGGCGGGCGCCGGCCG
>JAGKSX010000145.1 GCA_018993155.1 Hydrogenophaga sp. | reverse complement strand
CATTCACCACCGTCGACCTGAGCGTTGCATCGCACTCGTCAATGCGCTGGAAGATGGCTTTAAAAACCAACTCACTTTCGGGAACGTGTTCCTTGAGGGGAAGGATTTTTAGAAGTTTGAATACAACCTCATGCTCCTTATCACTCAGTTTCCGCGAGACCGTCAACAAGAAAGAAAGCACTCTCAACTTGTCGTTCGACCGCCCCTTCATATCCTTTAAGGCCCGCATGACCAGCAAGCAATCAAAATTGTCGGGAGGATTTCCCTCAATGGAACCGTAACCAGGTTGAAATTCACGGATGACGATCGCCAAGACTCTCAAAAAGGTCGCCGCATATTCAGAACCATTCGTTGGTTCGCTTTTGTTACCCACTCCCATGGCGCCCGACAAGCAATGCCAGACAAGGGCCGTTCTCGCCGGCACACCGTGCGCACATACAAACACATGCAGCGCTTGGACAAGCTTCTCAACCTTTTCTTCGCTGGGACGGCTCGCGACCAGCGTCGCCAGCGTGCAGAGCTCCTTGGGATTCGACAAGACCTTCTCTTGCTGACATCGCATGAGCAGAATTCCCAGGGGAGCATGCTGGTGGGCATCCCGCAATGCCTGGATGCGGTCGAGCACCTCCGCGAACTGGGTCGACAGTTGATTCCGCCCCAAATCCTCGATGTACCGACACAGCTCAGACGCGTTGTCTCGCATCGTTCGCACCCGGTGAAGAAGGCCTGCTTGAAGATCCGAAGACCTCACATCCAGCACCAACTTTTTGTGCACATGCCGGTCGGTGTAGTGTGTGGCCACGAGTCCCATCAGCAGCCGCCGCGTAAGTAGCTCATTCTGCGGCTGTTCCGGCACCGGGTCTGGCTGCGCTTCATCTTGAGGCGCGCCCTGCACGTTCTCTGGATAAGCACTGGGGTCATTGATATCCACATACTGAGCCCAATAACCGCTCGGATCGTTGATATCGAAATAGGTGCCGGAATTCGTTAACTGGATTGACATAAAGCTCCACGAAGAACAGAGGTTGATGCTCTCCAGGGACATCCCCTGGAGAGCCTGTACTCAGTGGTTGCAGCCCACGCGGGGTTCGGCCCCCCGCAGCAGGGCGCTCAGCCCTTGGCCACCTCGTGGTTGGCCATCAGCTCCAGCGCCTTCACCAGGGCGGAGTGATCCAGTTCGGCCATGCCGTTCGCGGCGCAGGCGCCCATGAGCTGCGCGGCGCTGGCCGTCTGCGGCAGGCCCACGCCGAGTTCCTTCGCACCCTGCAGCGCGAGATTCAGGTCCTTCTGGTGCAGCTTGATGCGGAAGCCCGGGTTGAACGTGCGCTTGATCATGCGCTCGCCATGCACTTCCAGGATGCGGCTGGCGGCGAAACCGCCCATGAGCGCCTGGCGCACCTTGGCCGGGTCGGCGCCGGCCTTGCTGGCGAACACCAGGGCCTCGCTCACGGCCGCGATGTTGAGCGCCACGATGATCTGGTTGGCCACCTTGGTGGTCTGGCCATCACCGTTGCCGCCCACCAGCGTGATGTTCTTGCCCATCAGCTCCAGCAGCGGGCGCACGCGCTCGAACACCGCCTCGTCGCCACCGCACATGATGGTGAGCGAGCCGGCCTTGGCGCCGACCTCGCCGCCGGAGACCGGGGCGTCGATGTAGTCGCAGCCGAGTGCGTTGATCTTCTTCGCGAATTCTTTCGTGGCCATGGGCGAGATCGAGCTCATGTCGACCACGACCTTGCCTTTGCTGAGGCCTTGCGCCACGCCGCTCTCGCCGAACAGCACGGTCTCCACATCGGGCGTGTCCGGCACCATGGTGAAGATCACCTCGGCCTCTTTCGCCACGGCGGCGGCGTTGTCGCAGCGCACGCCACCGGCGGCCTGAATGGCTTCAGGCACCTGGCTGCGCGTGTGGACGTACAGCGAGTGGCCGGCGTTGACGAGGTGCAGGGCCATGGGCGTGCCCATGATGCCCAGGCCGATGAATCCGATCTTCATGAGGGGCTCTTTCTGGCGATAGGTGGAGAAAAGGGGTCAGTAGCCGTCGGGCGTGGCCTTGGGCTGCGAGGCGCGCAGCGTCGAGAGCACCTGCTGCGAGCCAGCGGCCATGAGGCGCGCGTCCGAGCTGATGGTGACGAACTGGAAGCCCATGGCGATGCGGCGCGCGGCCGCTTCGGGCGAACCGTTGTGGATGCCGGCCACCAGCCCGTGCGCCTTGGCGCGCGCAAGGATGTGCTCCACGGCAGCGGCGGCCTTGGGGTCGAGGTCGTCGAAAGTCGGGTTGCAGCCCAGGGCGAGCGAGAGATCGGACGGGCCGATGTAGATCGCGTCCAGCCCCGGCGTGGAGAGGATCTCTTCCAGGTTGTCCAGCGCTTGCGCGGTCTCGATCATGGCGAAGGTGACGATGGTGTCGTTCGCGTGCTTCGGGTAGTCGGCACCGCCGTAGAGCAGCGCGCGCACCGGGCCGAAGCTGCGCGTGCCGCGCGGCGCGTAGTGGGTGTACGCCACCAGCTTCTCGGCGTCGGCGCGGCTGTTGACCATGGGGCAGATGACGGCGTAGGCGCCGGCATCCAGGGTCTTCATGAGGATGCCGGGCTCCAGCCAGGGCACGCGCACCATCGGCACGGTGTCGGTGGTGGAGATGGCCTGCAGCATGGTCACCATGGCCTGGTAGTCCACCACGCCGTGCTGCAGGTCGATGGTGAGCGAGTCCCAGCCCTGGTGCGCCATGGTCTCGGCGGAAAAGCTGTTGGGAATGGCCAGCCAGCCGTTGGCCACGGCGCCGCCACGGGCCCAGATTTCACGCAGACGGTTGGGTCTCATCGGGTTCCTTCTTTTTTTCAAATGGGACGGGGAATTGTCAGCGGTCCAGCGCGGGGCGCTTGGGATCGAAGCGCCAGTTCGGGATCAGGAACTGCATGGCGATCGCGTCATCGCGCGCGCCCAGGCCGTGCTCCATGTAGAGCCGGTGCGCCTTCTCCACTTCGGCCATGTCGAGCTCGACGCCCAGGCCGGGTTTCTTCGGCACCTGCACGTGGCCACCCACGATCTGCAGCGGCTCCTTGGTGAGGCGCTGGCCGTCCTGCCAGATCCAGTGCGTGTCGATCGCGGTGACCTTGCCGGGCGCAGCCGCGCCCACGTGGGTGAACATTGCAAGCGAGACGTCGAAATGGTTGTTGGAGTGCGAGCCCCAGGTCAGACCCCAGTCGCGGCAGGTCTGCGCCACGCGCACGCTGCCGGCCATGGTCCAGAAATGGGGGTCGGCCAGCGGGATGTCGACCGATTGCAGCGAGAGCGCATGCACCATCTGGCGCCAGTCGGTGGCGATCATGTTGGTGGCCGTGGGCAGGCCGGTGGCGCGGCGGAACTCGGCCATCACCTCACGGCCCGAGAAGCCCTCTTCCGCGCCGCAGGGGTCTTCGGCGTAGGCGACCACGCCGCGCATGCGCTGGCCCAGGCGGATCGCGTCTTTCAGCAGCCAGCCACCGTTGGGGTCGAGGGTGACGCGGGCGTCCGGAAAGCGCTCGTGCAGCGCGGTCACGGCATCGACCTCCTCGTCGCCACGCAGCACGCCGCCCTTGAGCTTGAAGTCGTTGAAGCCGTAGCGCTCGCGCGCGGCCTCGGCCAGGCGCACCACGGCCTCGGGTGTCATGGCGGTCTCGTGCCGCAGCCGGCACCAGGCGTTGTCGGCGTCGGGTTCGCTGGCGTAAGGCAGGTTGGTTTTCGTGCGGTCGCCGATGAAGAACAGATACCCCAGCATCTCCACCGCGTCGCGCTGCTGGCCTTCGCCGAGCAACGCGGCCACGGGCACCTCCAGGTGCTGGCCCAGCAGGTCCAGTAGGGCCGACTCCACCGCCGTCACGGCGTGGATGGTGGTGCGCAGGTCGAAGGTCTGCAGCCCGCGCCCGCCCGCGTCGCGGTCGGCAAAGCGGGTCTGCAGTTGGCGAAGCACCTCCTGGTGGGCCCCCAATGTCTGGCCCACCACCAGCTCGCGCGCGTCCTCCAGCGTCTGGCGGATCTTCTCGCCACCGGGCACCTCACCCACGCCGGTGCGCCCCGCGCTGTCGGTGAGGATGAGCAGGTTGCGCGTGAAGAACGGCGCGTGCGCGCCGCTCAGGTTGAGCAGCATGCCGTCGCGGCCCGCGACGGGAATGACGCGCAGTTCGGTGACGCGGGGGGTGGTGGATGCGGTGGTCGGCATGAAGGGGTCAAAAGAAGGTGTCCGGAGGGCGATGTCTCTTCAAGAGACACCGAGGAACCGGCTTCGCCGGGCCTCTGGTGTCGCCCCCTGGAAGGGGGTCGCGCAAAGCGCGGCGGGGGTCAGTCAGCTTTGATGTTGCGGGTCTCGATCAGTTTTTTCCAGCGCGCGAATTCGCTGGCCTGGAAGGCGGTGAACTGCTCGGGCGTGTTGGCCACGATCTCGAAACCCAGTTCCAGCAGCTTGGGCTTGATGGCGGGGTCGTTGAGCGCGTCCTTGATGGCGGCCTGCAGCTTGTTCTTCAGGTCGGCCGGCATGCCCTTGGGGCCGGAGACGGCCTGCCAGGAGTACACGTTGGCGTCCTTGATGCCGAGTTCCTGCAGCGTGGGCACATCGGGCAACAGGGGCGAGCGCTGGGCGCTGGTGATGGAGAGCGCGCGCAGCTTGCCGGCCTTGATCTGCGGCATGGCGGTGTTGATGTTCATGAAGGACGAGTCCACCTGGTTGCCCAGCAGGTCGGTCATCACGGGGCCGCCACCTTTGTAGGGCACGTGCACGCCGGTGGTGTTGGTCTGCTGCCAGTAGAGCTCGGCGGTGAGGTGGTCGCTGCTGCCATTGCCTGAGGAGGCGAAGGTCATCTTGCCGGGGTTGGCTTTCTGGAACGCCATGACGTCGGCCATGCTCTTGTGCGGCGAGGCGGCGGGCACGACGAGCACGTTGGGCGCCTGCACGGCGACGGTGATGTAGTCCATCTCCTTGGTGGCGTCGTAGGAGACCTTGGTGAGGTGGGGCGCGATCACGTAGGGGCCGAGGGAGGCGACGAGCAGGGTGTGGCCGTCGGGTGCGGAGCGCACGACCTGCGCGGCGCCGATGGTGCCGGTGGCGCCGGCCTTGTTGTCGACCACGAAGGTGCCGCCGAATTTTTCCTGCAGTTTGGGTTGCAGGGTGCGGGCGATCAGGTCGGTGGAGCCGCCGGGGGGGAAGGGCACGATGATGGTGACGGGCTTTTCCGGCCAGGCCATGGCGGCGGTCAGGGTCATGGACGCGCCGAGCGCGCACAGCAGCTTCTTCATGTGTCTTGTCTCCTGTCGTTGAAATCGTGTGACGAAGGGCTCCATTTGGTACCGGTACCAAATGCAGGTGATGCGGATGGTACCGGTACCAAATAGGGGCGTCAAACGGTTTTTTTGGTTGAGCTTTTGGGCGGGGTGGGTTGAGAGGCACCTCGCGGGCGCGGGAGCGGCCGGCGCTCTGCTCCGCGGGTG
>JAGKSX010000144.1 GCA_018993155.1 Hydrogenophaga sp. | reverse complement strand
CGCCCCCCCAGGTGATGGAGCTCAACATCCCGGCCATCCACGGCGCGGGCGGCAGCCGCATCTATTTCGTGGACCGCTACAAGGACTTCTCGATCTACGATGTGGACTTCGTGCCGATTCCTTCGGTCGACCAGCACCCGCGGGCCACCGCCGGCATCCGCTTCTTCGGTGTCGTGCAGTACATCGGCCCCGAGCGCAGCAACGACTGGATCGCGTTCTACGAAGAACTCTTCGGCACCGAGCTGATTCCCGACGAGCAGCGCTTCGGCATCATGCCCAAGGGCACGCTGCTGCGCACCCCGGCGCTCGACCCGTCGCAGCGCTTCATGCTGCAGCTCATCGAACCCGAGTTGCACGTGGTGGACGCCGACGAGCGCCTGCAGCGCATCGGCCTGGGCGTGCCCGATGTGCTCGAAGCCGTGAAGGCGCTGCGCGCGCTCGGTGTGGAGTTCGTCGAGACCCAGGCCGCGCACACCGAGCAGCGCGGCGCCATCAGCAAGACCTACCTGGGCTCGGTCGTGTTCGAGCTGGTGCACAGTGAGAAGGAGTGAGGCCATGAGCCCGAACCGCGCTTCCATCGAGGCCATCAGCGGCTTCGGCATGGACACCATCACGCTGGCCGGCCCGCTCGAAGCCAAGCTGGCGGCCATGAAGGCCGCCGGCTTTTCGCAGGTGATGCTCAAGGCGAACGACCTGGTCGGCCACCCCGGCGGCCTGGGCGCGGCCGTGCAGGCCGTGAAGGACAGCGGCCTGCGCGGCACCGGCTTCCAGGTGCTGCGCGACTTCGAGGGCCTCTCGGGCCACCTGCACCACTACAAGGTGGACATCGCCAAGAACATGCTCGAAATGTGCGCCGCGCTGGGCTGCAAGGTGCTGCTGGCCTGCTCGTCCACCTCGGCGCACGCCTCGCAGGACCTCGACCACATCGCGCGCGACCTGCGCAAGCTCGCCATGCTGGCGGTTCCCTTCGGCATCCGCATCGCCTACGAAGGCCTGTCCTGGGGCCGCACGGTCAACGAGTTCACCACCGCCTGGGACGTGGTCTGCCGCGCCGACTGCCCCAACCTCGGCCTGGGCATCGACTCGTTCCACATCTTCGCGGCCAAGACCTCGCTGGAAGAGATCGACTACCTCGACCCGGCCAAGATCTTCCTGGTGCAGCTGGCCGATTTCATGTGGCAGGAGACCAAGACCTTCGAGGAGCGCATGGCCACCGCGCGCACCTTCCGCGTGTTCCCTGGTGAGGGCGTGCACAGCGAGCAGCTGGCCGAACTCGTGCTCAAGCTCGACAAGCTGGGCTACGAGGGCGACTACAGCTTCGAGGTGTTCAACGACGACTACCAGCAGATGCCGCTGCCGGTGGTGGCCGAGCGCGCGCGCCGCTCGGCGCTGTGGCTGGCCGAGGACGTGATGCGCCGCTCGATGCCGCTGCCCAATCAGATGCGCCTGAAGACGCGCTGAGCAACGGGGGGCTCAGCCCCTGCGCAGGCGCACGCCCAGCCAGCCGCACAGCGCGATGAGCGCGATGCCGACCACGGTCCAGACATCGGGCGCGTAGCCGAACACCACCCAGCCGGCGAGGGTGGCGAACGCGATCTGGGCGTACAGGTAGGGCGTGAGGCGCGAGGCCGGTGCGTGGTGGTAGGCCTGGATCAGCAGGTAGTGGCCCACCGAGCCGAACACGCCCAGCAGACCAGCGAGCGCCCACAGCGTCCAGTCGGCCATCGGCGCCCAGCCCCAGGGCAGCAGCAGCGAGCAGCAGGCCAGGCCGAGCAGGCCGGTGTAGAAGTGCATGGTGCCCGGGTCTTCGGTGCGCACCATGCGGCTGGTGAGGATCTGATAGGCCGCGTTCACGAGAACCAGCAGCAGGGGCAGCAGCATGGCGCCGTGAAAATCGCTGCCCTTGGGGCGGATCACGATCATCGCGCCGGCCAGGCCCCCGATCACCAGCGCCCAGGTGAGCGCGGACACCGGTTCGCGCAGCATCAGCGCGGCCAGCAGCGTGACCGCCAGCGGCACCAGCATCATGATGGCGGTGAACTCGCCCACCGGCACGTGGCGCAGGGCCAGGTAGGCCACCACGCTGGAGCCCAGCATCAGCACGCCGCGGCCGAACTGCCAGCCCGGCGCGCGGGTGTGCAGCAGCGTGCGCCCACGCTGCGGCCAGAGCAGGGCGGTGGTCATCAGGGTCTGGGTGAGGTAACGCAGCCAGACCGCCATCACCACCGGCACGGCGGGGCCCACGTATTGGGAGGTGGTGTCGAGCAGCGCGAAACACAGCGTGGCGCAGACCAGCAGCGCGATGCCCAGTGCGGTGCGTTTCGGGGAGTGGGTGTCGGGGTGCGTCACGCCGGCTCAGTAGCTCAGCCGGGCCACGGATCGCAACACCTCGGCCGTGGTGGTGGGCAGGCCGAAGAATTCCAGGTAGGCCGGGATCTGCTCGAACAGCATGTCCGAGCCCACCTGCACCGGGCAGCCGCGCGCCCGCGCGGCCGAAAGGAAGGCCGTCATCTCGGTGCGCATCACCACCTCGCCCACGAAGGTGCGCGCCTCCAGGCGCGACACGTCCATCGGCAGCGGGTCGCCCTCGTTCATGCCCATGGGCGTGGCGTTGACCACCAGGTCCATGCCGGCCGGGTCGTTGCTGCCGGTGCTCACCTCGATGCGCGGGTAGCTGGCCTTCAGGCGCAGGCCCAGGGCGCTGGCCGAGGTGGCGTTCACGTCGTGCAGCGCGATCGCGCCGATGCCCGCGCCGGCCAGCGAAGCCGCGATGGCACTGCCCACGCCGCCGCTGCCCACCACCAACACGCGCGCGCCCTGCAGGTTCAGGCCCTTGCGCTGCACGCCGCGCACGAAGCCCGCGCCGTCGAACATGTCGCCCACCAGGCGGCCGTCCTCGGTGCGTTTGACGGCGTTGCACGCGCCGGCCACCCTCACCGTGGGCGTGACCTCGTCCATCAGCCCCACCGTGGCCACCTTGTGCGGCATCGTGATCAGCGCGCCCCGGATGTTGGTGAGCGTGAAGATCGACTTGAGGAACGCCGGGTAATCGGGTGGCTGGCAGCCCATGGGCACCACCACCGCATTCACCCCCACGTGCTCGAAGTAGGGGTTGTAGATCATCGGCGACTTGAAGGTATGCGTCGGATACCCGATGTGCGCGATGAGCTCGGTGGTGCCGTTGATCATGGTCAGCCCTTCTTGGCGCGCGCGTGGCTCACGGCCGTGCGCAGGCCCATCAGGTAGCTCTCGACGCCGAAGCCGGCAATCTGGCCTTGTGCGATCTCGGCCAGCACCGAGTGGTGGCGGAAGGTCTCGCGCGCATGGATGTTGGACATGTGCACTTCGACGATCGGGCAGGGCAGGATGGCCAGCGCGTCGCGGATGCCGTAGCTGTAGTGCGTCCACGCACCGGCGTTGATCATCACCGCGTCCACCTGGTCGAAGTAGGCCTGGTGGATGCGCTCGCACATCGCGCCTTCGAAGTTGGTCTGGAAGGCCTCCACCTCCACGCCCAGTTCCCTGCCCAGCTCGCTCACCTGCTCGTTGATCTGGTCGAGCGTGATGGTGCCGTACTGCTTGGGGTCGCGCTTGCCGAACATGTTGAGGTTGATGCCGTGCAGCATGAGAACTTTCATCGTCGCTCCAGAAGATGGGATGGTTGAAAAAGAAATGGGTTCAGGCCAGTTCGACGACGCGGCCCGTGGTGGCCGCTTCGGCGATGGCTTCGGTGACGCGCAGATTGTCCAGGCCGTCGCGCGCGCTCACCATGGGTGAGGTTTCGCCGCGCACCACGGCACCGAAATGGTCCATCTGGTGTTGCAGCGGATCGCCGCGCACCAGGCCCACTGTACCCACCTCGAAAGGCTTCCACCACGAGCGGTCTTCGGCGCGCGGGTAAGTCTTGAGCCGCATGGTGGGCACCGAGAGGCTGCCGTCGGTGCCGGCGATCACGTAGCAGTCCTCGTCGGCGTAGCTGGGGTAAGCCTTGTTCTCCTGCGAGGTCTGTTCCCAGCTGCGTGGGCAGGCGGCGGTGTCCGAGAGCATGAAGCTGCCCAGCGCGCCGTTGGTGAAGCGCAGGTTGATGGCCACCGTGTCCTCCACCGCGAAGCCGCGCGTGGCGTGCGACTTGAACGCCTGCACCGCGCCGATGTCGCCGCAGAGCATGCGCAGGTTGTGCACCTCGTGGATCATGTTGAGCAGGATCGGCCCGCCGCCGATCTCGCGGCGCCAGGGGCTGTCGGCAAAATAGCTTGCGGGCTTGTAGAACAGGGCGCTGCCCATCACGCTCACCAGCCGGCCCAGCTGGCCCGAGGCCACCACCTGGCGCGCCTTGGCCATGATGGGGCTGTGGGCCCGGTGGTGGCCGATCAGCACGGCCGCGCCGCTGTTGTCCACCGCGTCCACCAGCCGCCGGCCTTCGGCGACCGTGGTGGCGATGGGTTTTTCCACCAGCACCGGCACCCCCTCGGCCAGGCATTGCAAGGCCTGGGGCACGTGCAGCGCGTTGGGCGTGGCCAGCACCAGGCCGTCGGGCCGGTGCTCGCTGGCCAGCAAGGCCTCGATGGACGGGTAGAGCGGCACGCCCGCCTGCCGCGCCACGGCCTGCGCGGCCGGCGAAGGATCGACCACCGCGCTCAGGGTGCAGCCCGCGCTGGCCTGCGCCACGCCCATGTGGGCCTGGCCGATGTAGCCGGCGCCGGCCACGGCGATGCGGGTCTTGCTCATGGGCCGTGGCGGGGGCTGGCTTACTTGCCGCGCACCTTGGCCAGCTCGGCCTGCAGGCTCTGCACCGTGTCCTGGCCCACGGTCACGGCGAACTTGGCGATCACGGGGCGCAGCTTGTCGCGCAGCTTGTCGGTCTCGGCGGCCGACAGCTCGGTCACCTGCATGCCGCTCTTCTTCATGTTGTCCAGCGCCACCGCCACCTGGCCGCGCGCTTGCTCGCGCTGGTACCTGGCCGATTCCTGCGCCGCGTCGGCCACGATCTTCTTCTGCGCCGCGTCCAGGTTGTCCCAGAACTTCTTGCTGATGATCACCGACTGCGGGTTGTACTGGTGGTTGCTCAGCACCACGTGCTTCTGCACCTCGTAGAACTTGTTGGCGTTGATCACGGTGAGCGGGTTCTCCTGGCCGTCGATCGCCTTCTGCTCCAGCGCCGCGTACACCTCGGGGAAGGGCAGGGGCGTGGGGTTGGCGCCCAGGGCCTTGACCCAGTCCACGTTGATCGGGTTGGGGATCACGCGCAGCTTCAGGCCTTCGAGGTCTTCCAGCTTGGTGATGGGGCGCTTGCTGTTGGTGATGTTGCGAAAACCCAGCTCGTAGTACGCCAGGCCGATCAGGCCTTTTTCCTGCAGCTTGTCGTGCAGCTTCTTGCCGAAGGGGCCGTCGACCACGGCGTCGGCCTCCTTCGTGTTGGCGAACATGAAGGGGAAGTCGTAGATCGCGAACTCTTTGACCTGGCTGGCGAAAATGCCCGAGTTCATCGAGGCCATCTCCAGCGTGCCGCCCTGGATGGCCGACACATTGGCCTGGTCGCTGCCCAGCGTGCCGCCGGGGAACAGGTTGACCTTCATCTTGCCGCCGGACTTGGCCGCCACCAGCTCGGCGAACTTCTCCATGCCCATCACGATCGGGTGGCCCTTGGGGTTCTGGGTCGCGAACTTGATGGTCTTGTCCTGCGCGTGCACAGCGCCGAAGGCGGTCATGGCGAGGGCGGCGACCAGGGTCTTGAGCATCAGGCGTTTCATGTTGTCTCCAAAGAAATGAGGGCCGTGGAAAGGGAAGCTCAGTTGCCGATCAGCCAGCGCGCCGGCACCATGACCAGCGAGGGGAACAGCACCAGCAGGAACATCACCGCGAACTGCATCAGCATGAAGGGCATCACGCCGCGCGTCACGTCGTCCATGCGCATGCGGCCCACGCCGGCCACGGTGTTGAGCACGGTGCCCACCGGCGGCGTCACCAGGCCGATGGAGTTGTTGATGATGAACAGCACGCCGAAGTACACCGGGTCGATGCCGGCGGCCTTCACGATGGGCATCAGCACCGGCGTGAGGATCAGGATGGTGGGCGTCATGTCCATCGCCGTGCCCACCGCGATCACCAGCAGCATGATGGCCAGCATCAGCAGCGTGGGGTTGTCCAGCAGCGGCTGCAGCAGCGTGACGATCTGGTCCGGCAGCTGCGCCACCGTGATCAGCCAGGCCGAGACCATGGCCGCAGCCACCAGGAACATGATCACCGCCGTGGTCTTGGCCGCGTTCAGGAACACCTCGTAGAGCTGCTTGAGCGTGAGTTCGCGGTAGATCACGCCGGCCACGAAGAGGGCGTACACGGCGGCCACCACGGCCGCTTCGGTCGGCGTGAACACGCCCATGCGCAGGCCCACCAGAATGATCAGCGGCAGCATCAGCGCCCAGCCCGCGCTGCGCATGGCGCTGAGCACCTCACCGGCCGACTTGCGCGGCGGCGGCTCCAGCTTTTCGCGCCGCGTGCTCCACCACCATGTGGCCCACAGGCCGGCGGCCAGCAGGATGCCGGGGAAGATGCCGGCCAGGAACAGCTTGGAGATCGACACATTGGCCGCCACGCCGAAGATCACGAAACCGATCGAGGGCGGGATGATCGGGCCGATCACGCCGCAGGCCGCGATCAGGCCGCCGCTGCGCGCCTTGTCGTGGCCGGCCTTCACCATCATCGGCAGCAGCAGGGCCGTCAACGCGGCCGCGTCGGCCACGGCCGAGCCCGAGAGCGCCGACAGCAGGCAGGCCGCCACGATGGTCACGTAGCCCAGCCCGCCGCGCACATGGCCCACCAGCGCCATCGCGAAGTTCACGATGCGCCTGGACAGGCCGCCGGTGTTCATGATCTCGCCGGCCAGCATGAAGAAAGGCACGGCCAGCAGGGGGAAGCTGTTGGAACCCTCGATCAGGTTCTGCGCCAGGATCTGGGCGTCGAACATGCCCAGGTGCCACATCAGGGCCACGCCGCTGAGCAGCAGCGCGAAGGAAATGGGAATGCCGATGGCCATGGCGGCCAGCAGAGCACCGAGGAAGATGGCGATGGTCATGGCGGTCTTCCGGTGCGTTCAGGCCTGGGGGTTGCCGGGGGGCGGCGCGTCTTCGGATTCGCGGATGCCGATCAACTCGTCCTCGCTCATCCGGCCGGCCAGCAGGCGCCACAGGTTCAGCAGCAGGATGGGCGCGGCCAGCAGGGCGAACACCATGCCGCTGGCATAGAAATACGCCATCGAGGTCTCCATCACCGCGCTGGTGGAGTCCCAGTTGATCTTCACCTGCTCCCACGCGCCCTGGTAGATCAGCCAGCACACGTACAGCATCAGCCCCAGGCTCGCGGCCAGGCACAGCTTGCGGCCCAGCACCGGCAGCCGCGAGATCAGCGAGTCGGTGCCGAGGTGGGCGCGCTCGTTGAGCGCCACCACGGCGCCCAGGAAGGTCATCCACACGAACAGCCAGCGCGACAGCTCTTCGGAGAGGGTGATGCCCGAGTTGAAGCCGTAGCGCATCAACACGTTGCCGAACACCATGACCACCATGAGGGCGAGGAACAGCACCATCAGCCAGGCCAGCAGCCGGCAGTATGTGTTGATGAGGTTCTGGATCACGCAGGTCTCCTGTTTTGTTCCGTTCGAGCTGATAATGTACGAACTGGTTAGTTTTCAACGAATCGGGGATTACCCTAGATCGGCGCACCGGCCGTCGGGTCGTGAAAAACAGGGCCCCGGAGGCAGGCGCGTCAGGCGCGCACGTAGCGCAGCACCATCTCGGTGATGGCGTCGCGGCGCGCGGCCGCGATCTTCGGGTCGCTCAGGTCGCGCTTGAAGATCAGGCCGAAGGTGTGGCGGTTGGACACATTGAAGAAGGTGAGCGCCGAGATCGAGGCGTGGATGTCGATCGCATCGAGCCCGGGGCGGAACACGCCCGAGGCCACGCCGCGTTCGTAGAGCCGGCGGATCGCCGAGATCGCAGGCACATTGAGCTGCTGGATGCTCTGGCTCTGCGCCAGGAACTGGCCCCGATTCATGTTTTCCGAGATCACCAGCCGGATGTAGTTCTCGTGGCTGGCGTGGTGGTCGAAGGTGAATTCCACCAGCTTGCGCAGCGCGGCCTCGGGCTCGAAGTCTTCCAGGTGCTGCTGGCTCTCGATGTCCCGCATGCGCCGGTACGACTCTTCCAGCACGGCGAGGTACAGGCCCTCCTTGCTCTGGAAGTAGTAATAGATCATGCGCTTGCTGGTCTGCGTAGCGGCCGCGATCTCGTCGATGCGCGCCCCCGCCAGGCCTTTTTCGGCGAACTCCGCCATGGCCACCTCGAGGATGTTGGCCATGGTCCGCTCCGGGTCGTTGGTGCGGGTGGTTTCCTTGGTGGGCGCCACGCCGCGCGCGGCCCGCCGCTTGGAATGTACCGTTTCGTTCATTTGCGCAGTATAGGCCGGAGGGCCCCTGCTGCGGGCGTTTCAGGGCAGCGGCGGGCTGCGCCGCAGCGGGTTGAAACCCGTCACCAGCGCCGAAGCCAGCAGCACCAGCGCGCCGCCCACGAAGATGCCCGACGACAGCGCTTCGCCCAGGAACAGGTGGCCCCAGGTCACGCCGAACACCGGGATCAGAAACACCGGGCTCATCGCCGCCACCGGCGTCACGTGGCGGATGATGCGCAGGTGCGCCCAGTAGGCCAGGCCCGAGGTGACCACGCCCATCACCAGCACCGCCGCCATGCCCGTGGGCGTGAACGTGGCTTGCGGCCAGGCCCAGAGCGCGCCCGGCAACACCAGCACCATCGCGCCCGCGTGGATGCCCGCCGCGATCGCCAGCGGCTGCATGCGCGTGGTGGCGCGCTTCATGAGCGGCGTGGAGCAGCCGTAACACGCCGCCGCCAGCACGCAGGCCAGCGCCGCCGCGATCGTGGCCGCGTCAGGCTGCACCGGGCCGAGCCGCACGATCAGCCCGACGCCCACGAAGCCGCACACACAACCCAGCAGCTTGCGCGCCGTGAGCGTGTCTTCCTTGAACCAGCTCGAGGCCAGGGTACCGAACAGCACCGCCGTGGTGTTGAGCAGCGCGCTGTAGCCCGCCGGCAGCCGCAGCCCGGCCCAGGCGTACAGCAGAAAGGGCACGGCCACCGACAGCCCGCCCATCAACAGCAGTTCGCGCCAGTAGCGCCACGGCCACTGCTGCTTCAGGCCCCGCATGATCAGCGCCAGCGTGAGCCCGGCCAGCGCCACGCGGCAACCCGCCAGCACCAGCGGCCCCATCTCGGGCACCGCCACGCGGATGAACAGAAACGACGCGCCCCAGAGCGCCGACAGGCCGACCAGTTGCAGGAAGTGGCGGGATTTCAAACCAGCGGCACGGTGAGCTGCCGCACCACGGGCTGGGGGTCGGGGCGCACGCCGCGCCACCACAGAAAGGCTTCGGCCGCCTGCTCCACCAGCATGCCCACGCCATCGGCCACGCGCTCCACGCCCGCGGCCTTGGCCTGCCGCAGGAAAGGCGTGAGGCCCTTGCCATAGACCATGTCGTAAGCCAGCGCGCCCGGGGCGAACAGGCCGTCGGGCAGCGGCAGCGCCTCCTGCGAAAGCCCGGTGGATGTGGCGTTGATGACCACATCGAAACGCTGACCCAGCAGCGTGTCGTAGCCACCGGTCTGCAGCGGCACATGGGCCGCGAAATCGTGCCGCAGCGCGTGCGCCTTCTCGGGCGTGCGGTTCGCCACCGACAGCAGCGCCGGCTGCTCCGCCGCGATCGGCAGCAGCGCGCCCCGCGTGGCGCCGCCCGCGCCCAGCAGCAGCACGCGTTTGCCCTGGAGCGGCACGCCCAGGTTGCGCTGCAGGTCGTTCACCAGGCCCACGCCGTCGAAGTTGTCCGCCAGGATGCGCTCACCCTCGAACTTCAGGCAGTTCGCCGCGCCCGCCAGCCGCGCGCGCTCGCTCGGCTCCGTGGCGATCTCGAACGCCTGCAGCTTGAACGGCAGGCTCACGTTGAGCCCACGCCCGCCGCTCGCCCGAAAACCCAGCACCGTGTCCGCGAAACCGTCCAGCGGCGTCTCGATGGCGGTGTAGCCCAGGTCCTGCCCGGTGCTGCGGGCGAACTCGGTGTGGATCAGCGGCGATTTGCTGTGGCCAATGGGGTTGCCGAGAACGGCGTAGCGGTCGGTCATAAAGCGCGGGGTGGGGCGGGCCAGGGTTGAGAAAGCAACATTGTGGCGCAAGCCCCTGGGCCGGCCACGGGCTTGGCCCCCGGCCTACCATGGTGGCCATGAACACCACCCCCCTCAAGATCGATTTCGTGTCCGACGTGTCCTGCCCCTGGTGCGCCGTGGGCCTGGGCGCGCTCGAAGAAGCGCTGCAGAAACTGCAGGGCGACGTGTCGGCCGAGCTGCACTTCCAGCCCTTCGAGCTCAACCCCAAGATGGGCCCCGAAGGCCAGGACATCGGCGAACACCTCGCCGAGAAGTACGGCTCCACGCCTGAGCAACAGGCGCAGATCCGCAACACCATCCGCGCGCGCGGCGCCGAAGTGGGCTTCGCCTTCAACCCCGAAGGCCGGGGCCGCATCTGGAACACCTTCGA
>JAGKSX010000143.1 GCA_018993155.1 Hydrogenophaga sp. | reverse complement strand
ACACCCGCGGAGCAGAGCGCCCCATCGCTCCGGGCCCGCGAGGTCCCACCCCAAAAACCTCAGCCCCCCACCCCATGCCGACGCAGCACCTCGGCCCAAGCCGCCAGCTTGCGATCAAAACTCCAACTCGCATTCGCCGGACTCGTGGAAGGCAAGCGGTACACCGGCACCCCCAGCTTCTCCGTGTGTCGCGAATGCCGGAAACTCTCGCCCCCGTTGTGGGCGATCGCCTCCAGCATCGGGCACTCACGCAGCACCATCGAAAAATCGTTCAACTCCGCATTCAGAATGTTGGCGTCCAGGCTCCCCTCGCGCTCGCAGGCCCCGTACACATCCCACACCCCCAGCCCATGCTCGCGCAACGCCGCCACCCGCTCCGCGTACACCATCGCCGGCAAAGGCAAGGCCCACAAAGCCCCCAGGATCTTCCAGAAATGGTTCTGTGGATGACCGTAATACTGCTGTGCCCGCAACGACGCCACCCCCGGAAAACTGCCCAGCACCAACACCCGCGTGTTCGCGCTCAACACCGGTGCCAGACCCTGCAACCGGCTCATGCCAAAGCCCCCAGCCGTGGCAATGCCGCCAGGGCATTCGCGGTGCTCGCCACCATCAGATCCTCCACCGGCATGCCCCGCAAATCCGCCACCACCGCCCCAATGCGCGGCAGCTCCGCCGGGCTGTTGATGCCCTGCGCGCGCCCGGCCTCACGCTCGGCCGCCGTCACGTACAGCCAATGCGGCGGAATGTCCGGCGCGTCGGTCTCCATCACCAACGCCGACAAGGGCAATGCGGCCGCGAGCCGGCGCAACTGGCGCGCGGGTTCGAAGGTGCTTGCGCCACCAAAGCCCAGCTTGAAACCCAGATCGATGAAAGCCTGCGCCTGCTGTTCGCTGCCGTTGAAGGCGTGCGCGATGCCGGTCGCCGGCAGTTCACGCAAATGCTTGAGCAACAGATCGGCGCTTCGCCGCACGTGCACGATCACCGGCAGGCCGTGCTTTCGCGCGAGCCGAAGCTGCGCGCGGTAGAAGGCGGTCTGCCGCTCACGCATCTCGGGGGTGCAGAGCTCTGGCACGAAAAAATCCAGACCGATCTCACCCACCGCCACGAGGCGGGGATCGTCGCGATGATCGGTGAGCACCGCGTCCAGGGCCGTGAGGTCGTCTTCCGTCGCCTTGGGCACGCACAGCGGGTGGATGCCCAGCGCATAGGCGTCGCCCAGGCGGTGCGCGAGCAGGCGCACGGTGTCGAAATTGAAGCGCGCCACGGCGGGAATGACGCACCGGCCCACGCCGCGCGCGGCCGCGATTTCACGCAGGCTGATCGCGAGCGCGTGGTCGGCGCCGAACTCGGGCGCATCCAGATGGCAGTGTGTGTCGATCCACATGGCGGTATAACGGGCCATTGTGCCGGCAAGCCGCTTGCCCACCCGAACGCTCAACCCGCAACAAGGAGGAAATCACCATGTCACACACCACCCGCCTCGCCTGGCTTGCTGTTCCCGCCCTGCTGGCGCTCGGCGCCTGCGCCCTGCCGGGCGTGCCCGCCCCTGCCCCGCTGGTGGGCAGCGAATGGCAGCTGGAAGACCTGGGTGGGCGCGGCGTGCTGGACCGTGTGCAGGCCACCCTCGCCTTCCCGGAAGCCGGGCGCGTGGCCGGCAACAGCTCGTGCAACCGCTTCTTCGGTTCGTACACCCTGATGCAGGACCGCGTGGCCTTCGGCCAGCTCGGCGGCACGCGCATGGCCTGCCCTGAAGCGGTGAACGACCAGGAGACGCGCTACCTGGACGCGCTGCAGAAGGCCCAACGTCTGGAAGTGAATGGGAGGACGATGCTGATGCACGTGCAGGGGCTGGACAAGCCGCTGCGCTTCACCCGAACAAAACCCTGAGCCCCCACGCTCCGCCGCTGCGCGGGTCGCTGCCCCCCAAGGGGGCTGATCCGCCTTGGGAGCGGCCCGGCGGCGGATCGCCTTAAGTCAGGACCCCTGCCGTCAGCCGCAGCACACGGGCGCAGCGGGCCGCCAGGGCCTCGTCGTGCGTGACGACGATGAAGGCCGTGCCCTGGTCGCGGGCCAGTTCCAGCATGAGCTGGAACACGCCCTCGGCGGTGCTGCGGTCCAGGTTGCCGGTGGGCTCGTCGGCCAGCACGCAGGCCGGTTGTGTCACCAGCGCGCGCGCGATCGCCACGCGCTGGCGCTCGCCGCCCGACAGCTCGGCCGGCCGGTGGTGCAGGCGCTCGCCCAGGCCCACGCGCGCGAGCATCTGCTCGGCCTGCTGCGCCGCCTCGGCGCGCGGCAGGCGGCGGATCCACAGCGGCATGGCCACGTTGTCGCGCGCGCTGAACTCCGGCAGCAGGTGGTGGAACTGGTAGACGAAGCCCAGGTGCCGGTTGCGCAAAGCGCCTTGTTGCGTGGCGCTCAGGCCCGAGAGGGTCTGCCCCATCAGCTGCACGCTGCCGCTGGTGGGCGCGTCCAGCCCGCCGAGCAGGTGCAGCATGGTGCTCTTGCCCGAGCCCGAGGCGCCGACGATGGCCACGGTTTCGCCCGCGCGCACCGCGAGGTCCACGCCCTTGAGCACGGTGACATCGAGCCGGCCTTCGTGAAAGCGCTTGGTCAGGCCTTGGGCCTGAAGTACTGTTTGTGTCATAGGGGTTTCGCCGCCGGGCCGCCCCAAGGCGAAACGCGCCCCCTCGGGGGGCAGCGACCCGCGCAGCGGTGGAGCGTGGGGGTCCGTTCACTCATAGCGGAGGGCTTCAGCGGGGTTGACGCGACTGGCGCGCCAGCTCGGGTAGATCGTGGCCAGGAAGGCCAGCACCAGCGAGATCACCGCGACCGGCACGATGTCGGTCTGCTGCGGATCGCTGGGCATGCGGCTGATGAGGTAGATGTCCTGCGGCAGGAAGCTCGCGCCCAGCAGGCGTTCGAGCGCGGGCACCAGGGTGTCGATGTTGAACGCCACACCCAGGCCGAGCAGCAGGCCCGCACCGGTGCCGATGATGCCGACCATGGCGCCCTGCACCATGAACACGCCCATGATGCTCTGCGGGCTTGCGCCCAGCGTGCGCAGGATGGCGATGTCGGCGCGCTTGTCGGTCACCGTCATCACCAGCGTGGACACGAGGTTGAACGCGGCCACGGCCACGATCAGCGTGAGGATGATGAACATCATGCGTTTCTCGAGCTGCACGGCGGCGAACCAGGTGCGGTTCTGGCGCGTCCAGTCGCGCACCAGCAGGCCGGGGTCGAGGTCGGAGGCGATGGACAGGGCCACCTCGCGCGCCTGGTGCAGGTTCTTGATCTTCACGCGCACGCCGGTCGGGCCTTCCACGCGGAAGATGCGCGCGGCGTCATCCTGGTGCAGCAGGGCCAGGGCCGAGTCGTACTCGAAGTGGCCCGAATCGAAGGTGCCTACCACCGTCATCTGGCGGATGCGCGGCACCACGCCGGCCGGCGTCACCTGGCCGTTGGGCGCGATCAGCGTGACACTGTCGCCCGCGATCACGCCCAGGCTGCGCGCCAGCTCGCCGCCGAGGATGACGCCGAACTCGCCGGGCACCAGGCGCGGCAGCATGGTGTCGGCCAGTTCCGCTGCCAGGTCGGTCACCTTGGGTTCGAGCGCGGGGTCGATGCCGCGCACCAGCGCGCCTTTCATGTCCTCGCCGCGCGCGATCAGCGCCTGCGCGCCCACGAACGGCGCGGCGCCCACCACCTCGGGGTGGCGCTCGATGCGGGCCAGCGTGTCGGCCAGGTTGGGAATCGCCTGGCCGCTGGGCTCGAACACCTCGATGTGCGAGAGCACGCCCAGCATGCGGTCGCGCACTTCCTTCTGGAAGCCGTTCATCACCGAGAGCACGATGATGAGCGCGGCCACGCCCAGCGCGATGCCCAGCATGGACACGCCCGAGATGAAGGAGATGAAACCGTTGCGCCGGGTGGCGCGGCCGGCGCGGGTGTAGCGCCAGCCCAGAATGAGTTCGTAAGGGGTTTGCATGCAATAGGTGGTGGGATGCAGCGGGCATTGTGGCATCCCCGACAATCACGGCATGCCCGCCCCCTACCCGGCCTCTGAGCCTCGCCTGCACCTGCTGGTTCCTTTCGCCAGCGCGAGCGACCCCGCCTGCCGCGCCGCGCTCCCGGGTTTGCCATTGCCCCAGCTCACCGCGCTGCTGGCCGAACTGGTGCCCGTCTACACCGACGCGGGCGACGACCACAGCCTGAGCCCGCCGCACGAGCGCGCCTTGGCGCAGGCGCTGGGCCTGCTGCGCGCCGACGGCTGCCCCTTCGGCGACGGCCTGATCCCCTGGGCCGCGATGGAAGACGCGCAACCCGACACGCCCCAGGCCTGGTTCACGCCCTGCCACTTCCAGGTCGGCATGGAACAGGTGACGCTGTTGCCCGGTGATCAATTGGGCCTGAGCGACGACCACTCGCGCGCGCTGTTCGACGCCCTGGCGCCCTATTGCGCCGAAGACGGCATCACCCTCACCTACCAGTCGGCCACGCGCTGGCACGCGCGCGGGGAGCCGCTGCGCGGCATCGCCTGCGCCAGCCTGGACCGGGTGAGCGGCCGCTCGGTGGAGGCCTGGATGGCCGAAAGCACGGCCAACCCGGCCGGGGGCCTGCTGCTCAAGCGCCTGCAGAGCGAGGCGCAGATGCTGTTCTACACCCACGCCGTGCACGACGCGCGCGAGGCCGCGCGGCTGCACCCGGTCAACGGCTTCTGGGTCAGCGGTGCCGGCGCGCTGGACCGCCCCATCGCACCACAACCTGAACCGATCCAGCCCGATGCGCTGCGCCGCGCCGCGCTGCAGGCCGACTGGGCCGCGTGGCAGCACGCCTGGGCCGAGCTCGACGCCGGCCCCATCGCCGAGTGGCGCGAGCGCGCGCAACGCGGCGAGGCGGTCACCCTCACCCTGTGCGGCGAACGCGCCGCGCAGCGTTTCACCAATGCCCCCCGAGGCGCCGGCGCGCGCCTGGGCCGCCTCATCAAGAACCTGCTTGGCCCCACCCCGGCCTGGAAGACCCTGGACACCCTATGAAGATCATCACCCGCGACGTGCCTCCCCGTGCCGCCTGGGCGCTGGAGCAAAGCGGCCTGCACCCCCTGCTGGCGCGCCTGTTCGCCGCGCGCGGCATCACCAGCAAGGACGAGCTCGACGACGCGCTCGCGCGCCTGCTGCCCCCCTCCTCGATGCTCGGCGCCCAGGAGGCCGCGCGCGCGTTGGCCGACGCGATGGCCGCCAGCAAGTCCATCTGCATCGTGGCCGACTACGACTGCGACGGTGCCACCGCCTGCGCGGTCGGCCTGCGCGGCCTGCGCCTGCTGGGCGCGCCCCTGGGGTTCGACCGGGTGAACTACCTGGTGCCCGACCGCGTGACGGACGGCTATGGCCTCACACCCTCGATCGCGAAGCGCGTGAAGGCCCAGGGAGCCGACGTGCTGGTGACGGTGGACAACGGCATCGCCAGCGTGGACGGTGTGCGCGCCGCGCGCGAGCTGGGCCTGGAGGTGATCGTGACCGACCACCATTTGCCCGCGCTGAAGGACGGCGGGATCGCCCTGCCGGTGGACTGCATCATCGTCAACCCCAACCAGCCGGGCTGCGCCTTCGAGAGCAAGTCGATCGCGGGGGTGGGCGTGATGTTCTACGTGCTGCTGGCGCTGCGGGCCGAGTTGCGCGAGCGCGGTGTGTTCACCGCGCAGAACCAGCCCAAGATCGACACCCTGCTGCCGCTGGTGGCACTGGGAACCGTGGCCGACGTGGTCAAGCTCGACGCCAACAACCGGCGCCTGGTGGCGCAGGGCTTGAAGCGGGTGCGCGCGGGTGCGATGCCGCCGGGCATGACAGCGCTGTTCAACGCCGCCGCGCGCAAGCCGGCCGCCGCCACCGGTTTCGACTTCGGCTTCGCCCTGGGCCCACGCCTGAACGCAGCGGGCCGCCTGGCCGACATGACGTTGGGCATCGAGTGCCTGACCACCGAGGACGCACTGCGCGCCGACGAACTGGCGCGCACGCTGGACGGCATCAACCGCGAGCGCAAGGCGATCGAGGGCGACATGCGCGAGCAGGCCTTGCAGATGGCCGAGGAGATGTTCGACGAATCCGAGGAGCCGCCGCCGGCACTGGTGGTGTTCGACCCCGACTTCCACGAGGGCGTGGTGGGCATCGTGGCCTCGCGGCTGAAGGACAAGCTGCACCGCCCCACTTTTGTGTTCGCGGCCAGCGGTGCCGAGGGCAAGGAGCACGAGCTCAAGGGCTCGGGGCGCTCGATCGCGGGTTTCCATCTGCGCGATGCGCTCGACCTGGTGGCCAAGCGGCATCCGGGGGTGTTGTTGCGGTTTGGTGGCCATGCGATGGCGGCGGGCTGCACGATCGATGAGGAGCAGCTGGAGACTTTCGAGGCGGCCTTGCAGCAGGTGGCGCACGAGTGGCTGGACGCCGCGACGTTGCAACGCCGCATGGAGGCGGACGGCCCGCTGGACACGAAGTACCGTCGCGCGGACCTGGTGGACACCTTGCACCAGGAGGTGTGGGGTCAGGGGTTTGCACCGCCGGTGTTCTGCGAGGAGGTGGTGGTGGTGTCGCAGCGTCTCGTGGGCGAGAAGCACCTGGCGTTGAAGCTCAAGCACCAGGGTGAACCGGTGGACGGCATCTGGTTCGGCCACACGGAGCCGCTGCCCTCTCGGGTGAAGATTGCTTTCCGGCTGGATGCGGATGAGTGGCAGGGGCAGCGGCGCGTTCGCTTCCTGGTGGAGGCGGCGGAGGTCTGAGCTTCCCTTCGTTCGTTGTACCTCGCGGGCCGCCAGGGTGTGGGCGCTCTGCTCCGCGGGTG
>JAGKSX010000142.1 GCA_018993155.1 Hydrogenophaga sp. | reverse complement strand
TACCCCGCTGCGCAGAACGCCCACACCCTGGCGCCTGTGACGCGTACGCACACCAACGTCGCGTGCGCCGGCGACCTGAGCAACGCCAACGAAAAAGCTCAGCTCATGAGAGCTTCACGAACCGCCGCCAATTGACGGCGAGAAACGGCCAGGCGTTCCTCGACCCCATCGAGCCGCACCATCCAGCCCTCGCCCTCGACCGGATCGTTGTGCTTCTCAACCGCGCGAACCGCGCGCCGCGACACCAGCGCATTGCGGTGCACCCGCACGAACAGGTGGGCATAGCGCTGTTCCAGATCGCTCAAAGCACCATCGAAAATGTGCTCCTTGTCCGCCGTGCGCACCGTGATGTACTTCAGTTCGGCCTTGAGGTAGATCACATCGGCCAGCGCCACGCGCTCGCTGCGACCCCGCTCCTGGATGATCAGGCTCTCGGGCAAACCACCGTCCTGAACACCCTCGCCCGCACTGCGCTGCTTCATCACCTTCTGCAACGCCTGCTGCAGGCGCTCGCGCCGCACCGGCTTGGTCAGGTAATCCACCGCCTCCAGCTCGAACGCATGCACCGCATGCTCGGCATACGCCGTCACGAACACGATCGCCGGCGGCGCCGCCATCTGGCGCAGCGTGCTCGCCAGCGCCATGCCGTCCACGCCCGGCATGTGGATGTCCAGCATCACCAGGTCACAACCCGTGCGCTGGATCTGCTCCATCGCCTGCACCGCGTTCGACGCCTCACCCACCACATCGGCCCGTGGCTCGGTGCATTCGCCCAACAGCGTGCGCAGCCGGGATCGCGCCAGCGCTTCATCGTCAACGATCAGTACCTTCAGTGCCATGTCACGCTCCGTTGCCAGATCCGGTTCGGGGGTTCATTCAAACCCCGCTTATACCGGTATTTCAAGTCTCACCTGAAACACGCCATTCACCAAGGCGCTCTGAAAGCGCCCTTGTACATCATGCAGCAGCGTCAGGCGCTGGCGCACATTGTCCAATGCCAGGCCATTGCCACGCCGTCCACTGCCCGCCGGCACGGTGTTGGTGACCTTGATCACCACCACACTGCCCCGGCGCTGGGTGCTGATGCGCACCACCGCCCCGCTGGCACTGGGCTCCACCCCGTGCTTCACCGCATTCTCCACCAGCGGCTGCAGGATCAGGGGAGGCAATTTGGCCTTGGACGCCGTGTCGTCCACGCTCCACTCCACCTTCAGCCGCTCGCCGAAGCGCACCTGCTCGATCGCCAGGTAGTGCTCGGCCAGCTCCAGCTCCTGCCACAGCGGCACAGCCTCCTTGGCGTCGGCCAGCGCGTGGCGGAACAGCTCGCTCAGGTCCTCGAGCAGGTTTTCGGCCTTGGCCGGCTCCTCGCGCACCAGCGCGATCGCGCTGTTGAGTGTGTTGAACAGGAAATGCGGCCGGATGCGCGCCTGCAGTTCGGCCAGACGGGCCGTGGCGCCGGCCGGTCCGCGCGCCTTGGAACGCCACATCAGCGCGGCCACCAGCACCGCCGACACCAGCGCGCCCGAAGCCGCGCTGGCCAGCCAGGGCGAGGGCTCCACCAGACCCATCCAGACCAACAGGCCGCAACCGTAGAGCCCCGAGAGCGCACCAAACCCGACCGCCGCCGCCCATTGGCCCGGCATCGGCAGCAGGCCCAG
The DNA here is from genome assembly GCA_018993155.1 of Hydrogenophaga sp. Classification (GTDB taxonomy): domain Bacteria; phylum Pseudomonadota; class Gammaproteobacteria; order Burkholderiales; family Burkholderiaceae_C; genus Hydrogenophaga. The sequence goes on along the minus strand of JAGKSX010000142.1, from coordinate 26,035 downwards.
CTGGCGTTTGAGGCCGCACACCGTCAGCAGCCAGGCCAGCACGGCCGGCTGGGCGGCCCCGGTGTAGATGGCCAGCTGCGTGACCCAGGCAATGAAGGTCTGGGCGCCGAACAGGGCCGCCACCGCCACGATGGCCTGCACGAACAGCACCGCGCGCAGCACCGTGCCGACCTGGCAGGTGTCGAACACCTGCACCCGCACGCGCAGGTCCTCGGGCATGTCCGCGATCGGGCGCGCACCCGCGGCATGCGCCAGTTCCTGGAAGCTCGATAAAATTCTGGAATCTTTCATGGGAAGCACATCCGTCTTCGGGTCGGCCCCGTGAGGGCCTCTACAGGGGTCTGCCGCGCCTTCAACCGGCCCGGGCCCAACGCCCCAAGCCCCATCCCTGGCGCACTTCCGCTCCTTTCTGTCTTTTTCATCCAGCCGCTGGCAACACCATGTCCACCAACCAACTCGACAAAAAATCCGAAGCCTGGTCCGCCCTATTCTCGGAGCCCATGAGCGAGTTGGTCAAGCGCTATACCGCCAGCGTCTTCTTTGACAAACGCCTGTGGCAAGCCGACATCACCGGCAGCCTCGCCCACGCCGAGATGCTGGCGCACCAGGCCATCATCGGCGCCGCCGACCTCGAGGCCATCCAGCGCGGCATGGCCCAGATCACGGCCGAGATCGAGTCCGGCGAGTTCGAGTGGAAGCTCGACCTGGAAGACGTGCACCTCAACATCGAGGCCCGCCTGACCCAGCTGGTGGGCGATGCCGGCAAACGCCTGCACACCGGCCGCAGCCGCAACGACCAGGTCGCCACCGACGTGCGCCTGTGGCTGCGCGGCGAGATCGACCTCATCGTCCCGCTGCTCAACGAGCTGCAGACCGCGCTGGTGGCGGTGGCGGAGAAGAACGTGGATGTGATCCTGCCCGGCTTCACCCACCTGCAGGTGGCGCAGCCGGTGAGCTTCGCGCACCACCTGCTGGCCTACGTGGAGATGTTCTCGCGCGACGCCGAGCGTTTCGCCGACGTGCGCCGCCGCACCAACCGCCTGCCGCTGGGCAGTGCCGCGCTGGCCGGCACCACCTACCCGCTGGACCGCGAGCGCGTGGCGCGCACCCTGGGCATGGTGGACGAGCGCGGCGAGCCGCAGGTGTGCCAGAACAGCCTGGACGGCGTGAGCGACCGCGACTTCGCGATCGAGTTCACCGCCGCAGCCAGCCTGTGCATGGTGCACATCAGCCGTTTCAGCGAGGAACTCATTCTCTGGATGAGCCAGAACTTCGGTTTCGTGAAGATCGCCGACCGCTTCACCACCGGCAGTTCCATCATGCCGCAGAAGAAGAACCCCGACGTGCCCGAACTCGCGCGCGGCAAGACCGGCCGCGTGGTCGGCCACCTCATGGGCCTGATCACGCTCATGAAGGGCCAGCCCCTGGCCTACAACAAGGACAACCAGGAAGACAAGGAGCCGCTGTTCGACACCGTGGACACGCTCAAGGACACGCTGCGCATCTTCGGCGAGATGGTGGGCGGCCAGCTGAACCCGGCCACCGGCACCAAGGAAGGCGGCATCACCGTCAACGCCGTGGCCATGGAAGAGGCCGCCAAGAAGGGCTACGCCACGGCGACCGACCTGGCCGACTACCTGGTGAAGAAGGGCCTGCCTTTCCGCGACGCACACGAGACCGTGGCGCACGCGGTCAAGGCCGCCGTCTCGCACAACTGCGACCTGTCCGAACTGCCGCTGACCGTGCTGCAAGGCTTCAACGCCTCGATCGAGAAAGACGTGTACGAGTGCCTGAGCCTGCGCGGCAGCCTGAACGCGCGCAACACTCTGGGCGGTACCGCGCCGGCCCAGGTGCAGGCCCAGATCGCGCGCCACCGCAAGCGCCTGGGCTGAAACCCCTCGGCCCGCCACGGCGGGCACACGGGCGGCGGCGGGCTTTCAGCTACCCTTGGCGTCTGCCATGGAGGAAGCCTTGAAGAACAACATCCCGCTCCGCCTTGCCACCGCCACGGCGTGGCTGGCCATCGCCCTGCCCGCGTCCGCGCTGCAGATCACCAGCGTCTCACCCCAGGGCGAAGTGGCCCGGGTGCGCCAGGTGGTCGTCAAGTTCAACGACAGCGCCGTCAACTTCGGCGACGCCAAAGCCCCCTCTCCCGTATCGCTCAGTTGCAGCGACGCCCAGGCCACCCGGGGCAACGGACGCTGGACCAGCGACCGCGAGTGGGCCTTCGAGTTCGAGAACGACCTGCCGCCCGGCGTGAACTGCACGGTGCAGGTGAAAAGCGGCTTCAAATCGCCCAAGGGCACGGAACTGCCCGTGACCCGCACCAGCTTCAACACCGGCGGCCCGTTCGTGCAGCAGGTGCGCCCGGGCCCCTCGTCGCGCATCGACGAAGAACAGTACTTCGTGCTGCGGCTCAACGGCGCGGCGACGGCGGCCAGCCTGCAGTCCCAGGTGTGGTGCTCGGTCGAGGGCCTGGGCGAGCGGGTGCCGATCCGGCTCATCGAAGGCAAGGACCGCAGCGAGCTGCTCAAAGCCAATGGTTGGGACAAGCTGGCGGACAAGGAGCCCCAGCGGTATGTGGCGCTCTCGTGCAACCGCCGCTTCACGCCGGACACCAAAGTGTCCCTCGTGTACGGCAAGGGCGTTGCCACACCCTCGGGCATTGCGAACACCGTGGAAAAGCGCTTCGACTTCCAGGTGCGCGAGGCCTTGACGGTCGGCTTCAGCTGCGAGCGCGAGAACGCCCAGGCCGCCTGCCTGCCGATCCGGCCGATGACGCTCAACTTCAGCGCGCCGGTGCCGCGCAAGCAGGCCGAGGGCATCCGCCTGAAGTCGGCCCAGCAGACACACAAGCCGGTGTTCGAAGAAGAGAACGCCGACGGCGACAGCGTGGTCACCGAGCTGGCGTTCAAGCCGCCCTTCGCCGAGCAGGCCGCGTTCACCATCGAACTGCCCAAGAACTTCAAGGACGACGCGGGCCGCACGCCGGCCAACGCCGACAGTTTTCCGCTGCCGGTGGCCACGGGCGCCATGCCTCCGCTGGCCAAGTTCGCTGCCTCGCCCTTCGGCATCGTCGAACGTTTCGCCGAACCTGGCGGCATCCCGCTGCTGCCTGTGACCTTGCGCAACGTCGAGGCCGCGCTGCAGGTGCAAGGCCTCAGCCCGGGCCAGGTGAACGACCTGCAGCCCAAAACCGACGCGGAGATCATTGCCTGGTTCCGCAAGCTGCAGCGCTACGACCAGTTCAATGTCTCGCGCAAGCTGGCGCAGGCCGACACCGTGGGCCCGCTGCCCAAGGTGCTGGAAGACCGGGACAAGCGCTGGGTCGAGTCGCGCGCCGTGTCGCTGCTCAAGGGCCAGGCCGGCGTGAAGGCGATGGAACTGCCCCGGCCCGCCACGGGCGATCCTCGCCCCTTCGAAGTGGTCGGCATTCCGCTCACGCCGGGCTTTCACGTCGTGGAGATCGCCTCGCCTGCCCTGGGTGGCGCGCTGCTGGACGCGCGCTATGGTGGCTCGCGCACGATGTACGTGCGCACCTCTGCGCTGGTGACCAACCTGGGCGTGCACTTCAAGCTGGGCCGAGAGAACGCCCTGGCGTGGGTGACCACGCTGGACAAGGGCAAGCCCGCCGCGGGCGCCCAGGTGCGGGTGTCCGACTGCGCCGGCAAGGAAGTGGCCACGGCCACCACCAACGCCCAGGGCGTGGCCGAGCTCAAGGGCGTGCCGCCGCAAGCCCCCCGCTGCGCCAGCGGGGACGGTGAAAGCACGCAGGCCTGGTTCGTCAGTGCGCGGCTCAAGGACGGCGCCACGGAAGACATGGCCTTCACCTGGAGCGACTGGTACCGGGGCATCGAGCCCTGGCGCTTCAACGTGCCGACCAGCCGCGACCCGCGCCCGGACGCGCGCGCCCACACGGTGTTCGACCGCACGCTGCTGCGCGCGGGCGAGACGGTGTCGATGAAGCACCTGATCCGCACCGAGACCAGCAAAGGTTTTGGCCTGCCAGAGACATTGCCCGACACCCTGGTGATCACGCACACCGGCAGCGGCCAGCAGTTCACGCAGCCCGTGGCCTGGCGCAAGACGGCCACGGGCGGCCAGAGCGCGGAGAACTCCTTCGCTGTGCCGGCCAGCGCCAAGCTGGGCAACTATGAGGTCACGCTCAAAAGCGCCGACGAGCGCCAGCGCCAGTTCAGCAGCGGCGAGTTCCGCGTGGAGGAGTTCCGGCTGCCGGTGCTCGAAGGCCGCATCGCGCCACAGGCGAGCCAGGCGCTGGTCAACGTGAAGACCGTGCCCACCCAGCTGCAGGTCAGCTATGTGTCGGGTGGCGGCGCGGCCAACCTGCCGGTACGCGTGTCGGCCCTGGTGCGCGACAAGGCCCTGAGCTTCCGCGACTTCGACGGCTTCAGCTTCCAGCCGCCCCGCGCGGACGGCGCGCCGGGCAACGAAGACGGCGAGGAAGAAGCCGCTGCCTCGCAGGACCAGCGCGTCATCGCCGACAAACTGCCCGTCACGCTGGACCGCAACGGCACGGGCGCGCTCACCATCGAGCAGGTGCCCACCGCCCCTCAGCCGCAGGAACTGCTGCTGGAGGCCACCTACGCCGACCCGAACGGCGAGGTGCAGACGCTGCGCAGCGTCTCCACCGTGTGGCCGGCGAGCGTGGTGGCGGGCATCAAGACCGAAGGCTGGGTGTCGGCCAGCCAGAAGATCAAGTTCCAGGCGCTGGCGCTGGACCTGGCGGGCAAGCCCGCGGCCAAGGTCGCGCTGAGCGTGAAGGCCGTGGCCCACATCACCACCACCAGCCGCAAGCGCATGGTGGGCGGCTTCTACACCTACGACAACCAGACGCAGACCAAGGACCTGGGCACGGTCTGCAGCGGCCAGAGCGACGCGCGCGGCCTGCTGCTGTGCGAGACCAAGCTCGGCGAACCGGGCGAGGTGGAGCTGATCGTGACCGCGCAGGACGCGGCGGGCCTGAGCATCCAGGCCGCCAGCTCGGTGTGGGTCACGCGCCAGGGCGAGCTCTGGTTCGGCGGCGAGAACCACGACCGCATCGACCTGCTGCCCGAGAAGAAGAGCTACCAGCCCGGCGAAACTGCGAAATTCCAGGTGCGCATGCCGTTCCGCTTCGCCACCGCGCTGCTGACGGTGGAGCGCGAAGGCATTCTCGAATCGCAGGTGGTGCAGCTCAACGGGCAGGACCCGACGGTGCAGCTGAAGATCCAGGAAGGCTGGGGACCCAATGTGTACGTGAGCGTGCTGGCCCTGCGCGGCCGGCTGCGCGAAGTGCCCTGGTACTCGTTCTTCACCTGGGGCTACAAGGCACCGCGCGAGTGGTGGACCTCGTTCTGGTACGAGGGCCGCGAGTACATGGCGCCCACGGCGCTGGTGGACCTGAGCAAACCGGCGTTCCGCCTCGGCCTGGCCGAGATCCGCGTCGGCACGCGGGCGCACCAGCTCGATGTGAGCGTCAAGGCCGACCAGGAGACCTATCCGGTGCGCGGGCAGGCGAAGGTGACCATCACCGCGAAACTGCCCAACGGCCAGCCGGCGGCGAACGCGGAAGTGGCGCTCGCGGCGGTGGACCAGGCCCTGCTGGAACTCATGCCCAACCGCAGCTGGAACCTGCTCGACGCCATGCTGCAGCAGCGCGCCTGGGGCGTGGAGACGTCCACCGCGCAGATGGAGATCATCGGTCGGCGGCACTACGGCCGCAAGGCGGTGCCGGCCGGTGGTGGCGGCGGCAAGAGCGGCGCGCGCGAACTGCTCGACACCCTGCTGCTCTGGAACCCGAAGGTGACGCTGGACGCCAAGGGCCAGGCCGTGGTGACGGTGCCGCTCAACGACGCGCTCACCACCTTCCAGATCGTCGCCGTGGCCGACCTGGGCACCGGCCTTTTCGGCACCGGGCAGACCAGCGTGCGCGCCACGCAGGACCTGCAGATCATCAGCGGCCTGCCGCCGCTGGTGCGCGAGGACGACCAGTTCCGCGCCCAGCTCACGCTGCGCAACACCACGCAGAAGGCGATGAAGGTGGCCGTGTCGCCGCGCGCCACGCTGCTCGAACTCGCGCCGCAGACGGTGGACATCCCGGCCGGCGAGGCGCGCGAGGTCGCCTGGACGGTGACCGCGCCCGCGCAGCTTGCGCAGACCCGCGCCGAGGCCATCCTGTGGGAGATCGAGGCGAAGGACACGCTGGGTGGCGCGAAGGACGCGCTCAAGGCGCGGCAACGCATCGTGCCCGCCGTGCCGCTGACGGTGCAGCAGGCCACGCTGGTGCAGGTCGATGGGGCGTTCCACCTCGACGTGGCGCCACCGGCCGGTGCACTGCCGGGCCGGGGCGGCCTGAAGCTCGCGCTGCAGCCCAAGCTGGCCGAGGGCCTGCCCGGCGTGCGCGACTGGTTCGCCAACTACCCTTTCGTCTGCCTGGAGCAGAAGACCAGCAAGGCCGTGGGCCTGCGCGACGCGAAACTGTGGCAAGGCGTGGTGGCGCAGCTGCCCACCTACCTCGACGCCGACGGCCTGGCCAGCTACTTCCCGCCGCGCGAAGGCGACGCCAACCGCGGCAGCGACACGCTCACCGCCTACCTGCTGGCGGCCACGCACGAAGCCTCCACGCTGGACCCGGCCTTCGGCCTGCCCGACGAGGTGCGCGCGCCGATGGAGCGCGGCCTGATCGCCTTTGTCGAAGGCCGCATCTCGCGCGAGTTCTGGAGCCCGCGCAAGGACCTGGACGTGCGCAAGCTCGCCGCCATCGAGGCCCTGTCGCGCTACGGCAAGGCGCGCGGCCGCATGCTGGGCAGCGTCACCCTCGCGCCCAACCAGTGGCCTACCAGCGCGGTGATCGACTGGGTCAACATCCTCCAGCGCGTGAGCGATGTGCCGCAGCGCGAGCTGCGGCTGGCCGAGGCCATGCAGGTGCTGCGCGCGCGCCTGAGCTTCCAGGGCACCAAGCTGGTGTTCAGCACCGAGCAGGACGACCACTGGTGGTGGCTCATGGCCAACGGCGACGTGAACACCGCGCGCCTGATGCTCACCGTCATGAACGACCCGGCCTGGCAGGACGACATGGGCCGCCTGGCCAGCGGCTTCATCGGCCGCCAGCAGGGCGGTGCCTGGCACACGACGACGGCCAACCTCTGGGGCGGCCTGGCGCTGGAGAAGTTCTCGGCCAAATTCGAGGCCACCCCCGTCGCGGGGACGACGCGCGCCACGCTGGGCACGGGCAGCGCCGCGATCGACTGGGCCAAGGTCGATCGGGTGAAGACCAGCGATGCGCTGGGTGCACCGAACCAGACGACCGCATTCGGCGCCCCCGCCAGCCGCGGCAACCTGAAGAACAACACCGGTTTCCTGCCCTGGTTGGCCGACGGTGGCAAGGGCACCCTGAGCGTGGCCCACCAGGGCAGCGGCAAGCCCTGGCTCACGCTGCAGTCCCTCGCCGCCGTCCCGCTCAAGGCGCCGTTCAGCGCGGGCTACACGATCAAGAAGAGCATCACGCCGGTGGAGCAGGCCGTGAGCGGCACGCACACGCGCGGCGACGTGTGGCGCGTGTCGCTGGAGGTCAACGCCGCCACCGACATGGCCTGGGTGGTGGTCACCGACCCGATCCCGGGCGGTGCGACCATCCTCGGCGGCGGGCTGGGCCGCGATTCGCAGATCGCGACCTCGGGCCAGAAGAGCCCGACCGGCAACGCCTGGCCGGCCTTCGAGGAGCGCAGCTTCGAGGCCTACCGCAGCTATTACGAATACGTGCCCAAGGGCGTGTTCAAGATGGAATACACCGTGCGCCTGAACAACGTCGGCGAGTTCTCGCTGCCGCCCAGCCGCGTGGAGGCGATGTACGCGCCCGAGATGTTCGGCGAGACACCGAACGCCCGCGTGAAGGTGGAGGCCGTGCGGTGAACCTGCGCCACGCGCTCGCGGCGGCCGCGCTCGGCCTGGGCCTGGCATTGCCGGCACAGGCCTTGCCGAGCTTCGCCGAGGTGCACGACGGCTGGCGCTCGTCCGAGGCGCGGGTGCTCGACCGCGACGGCGAGCTGCTGCAGCGCGTGCGCATCGACCACCAGGTGCGCCGGGGCGAGTGGATCGCGCTGGCCGACGTCTCACCCTCGCTGCGCACGGCCCTGGTGCTGAGCGAGGACAGGCGCTTCCACGAGCACAGCGGCGTGGACTGGCGCGCCGTCTCGGCCGCGGCCTGGGGCAACCTGTGGAACAGCCGCACGCGCGGCGCCTCCACCATCACCATGCAACTGGCGGCCCTGCTCGACGGGCCCGAGGGCGACTTGCAACGCGGCGCGGGCGGGCGCCGGCTGACGCAGAAACTCGGTCAGGCGGTGGCCGCCCAGCAACTGGAGCGGCGCTGGCGCAAGGACCAGATCCTGGAGGCCTACCTCAACCTCGTGCCGTTCCGGGGCGAACTGGTCGGCATCGATGCGCTCTCGCGCACGCTGTTCGGCAAGGCCGCCCACGGCCTGGACGAGCGCGAAGCCGCCGTGGCCGCCGCCCTGGTGCGCGCACCCAACGCGAAACCGGCGCAGGTCGCGCAGCGCGCCTGCGGCGTGCTCCAGCTCATGCAGGCCGGCACGCCGGTGGATTGCGGCGAGCTGCGCATCCTCACCACCATCGCCCTGCCAGGCCGCGAATTCACCGCCAGCGAAGGCATTGCCCCCCACCACGCGCGGCACGTGCTCGCGGCCGGGCCGGCGCAGACGGTGCGCTCCACCGTGTCGGCCCCACTGCAGCGCTTTGCCGTACAGACGCTGCAGCGCCACCTGCGCGAGCTCAAGGGCCGCCACGTGCAGGACGGCGCGCTGGTCGTGCTCGACAACGCCAGCGGCGAGGTGCTGGCCTGGGTCGGCTCGTCGGGCGAGCTGAGCGCCGCGTCGGAGGTGGACGGCGTGACCGCGCTGCGCCAGCCCGGCTCTACGCTCAAGCCCTTCCTCTACGCCCAGGCCATCGCCGAGCGGCGCATGACGGCCGCCTCGCTGCTGGAGGACTCGCCCGCCGCCATCCCCACCACCAGTGGCCTCTACATTCCGCAGAACTACGACCGCCGCTTCAAGGGCTGGGTGTCCGCGCGCACCGCACTGGCGGCGTCGCTCAACGTGCCGGCGGTGCGCACGCTGGTCATGGTCTCGCCCGACGCCTTCCACCACCAGCTCGGCGCGCTCGGCCTGCCCCTGCGCGAACCCGCCGGCTACTACGGCTACAGCCTGGCCCTGGGCAGCGCCGAGGTGCCGCTGCTCTCGCTGACGAACGCCTTCCGCACGCTGGCCAACGGTGGGCGCTACGGCCCCGTGGGCTCGCCGCCGCAGGCCACCCCGGCGATCGACCCGCGAGCGGCCTTCATCGTCGGCGACATCCTGAGCGACAGCAACGCGCGGGCCCGCACCTTCGGCACCGACAGCGTCCTGGCCACGCGCTTCTGGTCCGCCGTGAAGACCGGCACCAGCAAGGACATGCGCGACAACTGGGCGGTGGGCTGGTCCGAGCGTTTCACCGTCGGCGTGTGGGTGGGCAATGCCAGCGGCGCGCCGATGTGGGACGTGAGCGGCACCAGCGGCGCGGCGCCCGTGTGGGCCACCGTCATGCAGCACCTGCACGCCCGCACGCCCAGCCGCGCGCCGCCGCCGCCCGCCGGCCTGGTGCAGGCCCGCGCCGTGTTCGAGGGCACCGATGGTGCTCGGCCGCTGGAAGCGGCGCGCAGCGAGTGGTTCCTCGCCGGCACCGAGCAGGCCCGCTTCGCGATGGACACGCCGGCCCCGGCGAGGGCGCCAGGCAGCGCGCTGCGCATCCGCAGCCCGGCCCCCGGCACCATCGTCGCGCTGGACCCGGACATTCCCCCCAACCGCCAGCGCCTGAGCTTCGTGGCCAGCGGCGCGGGCGGCCGCTGGCGCCTGGATGGCAAGCCCGTGGGCCAGGGCACCCAGCTGCAGTGGCTGCCCTGGCCGGGCCGCCACGTGATGCAACTCACCGATGCGCGCGGCACCGTGCTGGACGAGGTGCGCTTCGAGGTGCGCGGCGCCGGCGTGAGAGAAAACCATGCAAGAAACCATTGACCTGAGCACCCTGCGCGTCGTGGTGGCCGCGGCCGACCTCGGTTCCATCAGCGCCGCCAGCGAACGCCTGCAGCTGGCCGTGGCCGCGGCCAGCTCGCGCATCACGGCGCTCGAAGAATCGCTCGGCTTCCGGGTGTTCGAGCGCTCGTCGCGCGGCGTGCAGCTCACCCCGGCCGGGCAGATGCTGGTGCAGCGCAGCCGCGCGCTGCTGACCGATGCCGACCGGCTGGCGCTGCACCTGCGCGGCTACAGCGAGGGCCTGCAAGGCCATGTGCGCGTGCTGGCCAACACCTCGGCCCTGCTGGAGGTGCTGCCGCAGCGCCTGGAACAGTTCATGAAAGCGCACCCGCTGATCCGCATCGACCTGGAGGAGCGCGGCAGCCCCGAGATTCCGCTCGCGCTGATCGAAGGGCGGGCGGACTTCGGTGTGGTGGACCTGCCGGTGCCGCCCGCCGGCCTGGCCTTCACCCCCTTCTTCAGCGACACCCTGGTGCTGCTCACGCCGCGCTCGCACCGGCTGGCGACCCGCCGTCGGCTGCGGCTGGCCGACGCACTGGACGAGCCCTTCGTCACGCTCACCGACGGCACGGCGCTGTCCAACCGCCTGCTCGCCTCCGCCGCCGACGCAGGCAAGCCGCTGCACGTGCGCATGCGCATGCGCGGCTTCGACGCCGTGTGCCGCATGGTGGCCGCCGGCCTGGGCGTGGGCGTGCTGCCGCTGGAGGCGATCGCGCCGCAGCTGGCGCACCTGCCACTCACGGCGGTGCCGCTGTCCGACCCCTGGGCGCGGCGCACGCACCACATCGCCACCCGCACCGACGCGCCGCCGGCGCCGGCCGCGCTCACGCTGATCAAGGCATTGACGGCTTGACCGGGCTTTCGCGAAACGCGAAAGCCGCCTTTGCCGCACGCCATTGCGGCCCACACGGGGCCGTTCCTACACTGGCCACAGACCCCACAACACAAGCGCCGCCACCCTGGCCGCGCCGGAGACTTCATGAAAATCGCCCGCGTCAGCGCCACGCCGCTGAACCTGCCCGTCACCGTGCAATCCCCCAGCCGCAGCCAGACCACCAGCCTCTCGGTCTGCCTGGTCACCATCGAAACCGACACCGGCCTCATCGGCACCGGCATGACCGCCATCACCGAGGAAGAGGTGATCGGCAGCATCGTCAACGACATCGCCGCGCACCACCTGGTGGGCATGGACCCGATGCGCCACGAGCAGGTCTGGGAACGCCTCTACTGGCTGCTGACGCCGCGCGGCCAGTCGGGCTACGCCAGCCACGCCATCGCCGCCATCGACCTCGCGCTGTGGGACATCAAGGGCCAGGCGCTGGGCGAACCCTGCTGGCGCCTGCTGGGCGGCGCGCGCGCCGAGGTGCCGGTATACGCCACCTTCGGCTTCAACTTCTTCGACCGCGACGAGCTCGCTGCCGCCGCGCGCGAGTGGGTGGGTCGCGGCTTCTCGCGCCTGAAGATGACAGTGGGCCACCACGCGCTGCAGCGGCGCGACGAGCCCCGACCGCTGGACCAGGTGATCGCGGAAGACGTGCAGCGCATCCGCGCGGTGCGCGAGGCCGTCGGGCCGGACGTGCAGATCTACATCGACGCCAACTGCAGCCTGGACTACTTCCACGCCCTGTCCCTCGCGCAGAAGATCGAACCCTACGGCATCAGCTTCTTCGAGGAGCCGGTGTCGCTGAACGACATTCCCAACCTGGCCAAGCTTCGCGCCAAGACCTCGATCCCGCTGGCCGCCGGGCAGAACGAAGGCCTGGCCTCGCGCTTCCGCGACATGCTGGTCGCACAGGCGGTGGACGTGGTGCAGCCCAATGCCTGCATCAGCGGCGGTTTCACGCAATGCAGCCGCATCGCGGGCATGGCCGCTGCTTTCAACACGCGCTTCGCCAACGGCGGCGCCTGGCCGCACCACAACATGCACCTGCACGCCGGCCTGGCCAACGGCTCGCTGGTGGAATACCACTCGGTGGCCGTGCAGTGCTGCGAGCTGGTCTTCGACGACCTGCCCAGACCCGAGCGCGGCGCGCTGCGCCTGCCCGAGACACCGGGCCTGGGCTTCAAGCCCAACCCCGAGCGGCTGGCGGAACTCGCCAAGCGCCCGGGCTCGCGCGGCGCCGGCAAGGCCTGAACAAGATTCCCCACGAAAAAAGAACGGAGACAAGACATGCAGAACCTCAACAACCGCTTCTCCATGGGCCGGCGCTCCGCGCTGGTCCTGGCCCTGGCCGCGACCCTCGGCACCGGCGCCTGGGCGCAGGCCTGGCCCAGCAAGCCGGTGCGCCTGCTGGTCGGCTACTCGGCGGGTGGCGGCGTCGATGCCATGGCCCGCCTGATCGCGCCGCGCCTGTCCACGCTGCTGGGCCAGCAGGTGGTGGTGGACAACCGCACCGGCGCGGCCGGGCTGATCGCGGGTGACACGGTGGCGCGCGCCGCACCCGATGGCTACACCCTGATGCTGGGCGACAGCTCGCTGCTGATCGCGCAGCACCTGCAGCCGCGCATGAGCTTCGACCCCATCAAGGCCTTCACCCCGGTGGCCGGCGTGTTCACCCTGCCGCTGGTGATCGTGGCCAACAACGAGGTGCCGGCGAAGACACCGGCCGAGTTCGTGAAGCTGCTCAAGGACCACCCCGGCCGCTACGCCTACGCCACCTCGGGCGTGGGCACGGTGCACCACCTGGGCTTCGAGATGCTCAAGGGCCAGGCGCGCACGTTCGTCGTGCACATCCCGTACCGGGGCGCGTCGCAGATCGTGCCCGACGTGATGAGCGGCCAGGTGCCCTTCGGCGTGGTGAGCGCGACCTCGGCCATCGCCCAGGCCAAGGCGGGCAAGCTGCGCGCCGTGGCGGTGATGAACCCGGTGAAGCTGGCCGGGGCCGAAGACATCGCGCCGCTCTCCGATGCCCTGCCCGGCTTCTCCGCCGTGCCGCGCCTGTATGTGCTCGCCCCGGCGGGCACGCCCGCGCCCATCGTGGAGCGGCTGAGCGATTCGCTGCGCACCGTGATGGAGGCCCCGGACATCGCCCAGATCGCCGCCCAGCAGGGCGCCGTGCCGGCCTACATGCCGGCCGGTCCGCTGGCCGCCGACATCGTGCGCGAGTCGGCCGAATGGGGCAAGGTCATCCGCGAGCAGAAGATCACCGCCCAATGAACCCGGTGTTCAGGTGCAGGGTTCCGGTTGCGGCACTTCGGTGCAGCGCCGGTAGGCCTCGGCCTTGAGGCCGCCGCCGACCACGCGGTACTGGTCGAAGCACGCGGCGCTGGCCATGTAGCGGTGCCAGCGCGCCTCGCAGGCGCTGGTGCCCGGCGGCAGCGGGGCATCGGCCGGCACGGCCCGGGCCCGGTGCTGCGGCGGCACCTGGGTGCCGTAGACCACCTGGCCGCGTTCATCGACCCAGCGGAACACATCGGCGGCCAGGGCCGCGCCGGGCAGCGCGAAGGCAAAGACGAGGGCCAGGGTGTTCAGCTTCATGGCCATGGGACTCCGGCGAGCCGCAGGCGGTTCCGCCGTCCGTCTCCCCGGCGCCGCTGCACCGCAGCAAAAATTTCAAAGGGGTCCGCCCCGCTTTCACAAGCCTTTTGCAAGGTGCGCGGCTAACATGCCACGACACCCAAAACACCGGAGACCTCTGAGATGACCGTGATCACCAACGTGGAAGACCTGCGCGTCCTGGCCCAGCGGCGCGTGCCCCGCATGTTCTACGACTACGCCGACAGCGGCTCGTGGACCGAAGGCACCTACCGCGCCAACAACGAGGATTTCCAGAAGATCAAGCTGCGCCAGCGCGTGGCGGTGAACATGGAGAACCGCAGCACGCGCAGCACCATGGTCGGCCAGGAAGTGGCCATGCCGGTGGCGATCGCGCCCACCGGCCTCACCGGCATGCAGCACGCCGACGGCGAGATCCTGGCCGCGCGCGCGGCGCGCAAGTTCGGCATCCCGTTCACGCTCTCCACCATGAGCATCTGCTCGATCGAGGACGTGGCGCAGCACGCGGGCGAGGGCTTCTGGTTCCAGCTCTACGTGATGCGCGACCGGGGTTTCATCGAGCGCCTGATCGACCGCGCCAAGGCCGCGAAGTGCAGCGCGCTGGTGCTCACACTGGACCTGCAGATCATCGGCCAGCGCCACAAGGACCTGAAGAACGGCCTGACCGCGCCGCCCAAGATGACGCTCACCAATCTGGTCGACATCGCCACCAAGCCCCGCTGGGCGCTGGGCATGCTGGGCACCAAGCGCAAGCAGTTCGGCAACATCTTCGGGCACGTCAGCGGCATCGAGAACATGGGCAGCCTGAGCGAATGGACCGCCAAGCAGTTCGACCCCTCGCTCAACTGGGGCGACGTGGAATGGATCAAGAAGCGCTGGGGCGGCAAGCTGATCCTCAAGGGCATCCAGGACGTGGAGGACGCCAAGCTGTGCGTGGCCTCGGGCGCGGACGCGCTGATCGTGAGCAACCACGGCGGCCGCCAGCTCGACGGCGCGCAGAGCAGCATCGAGGCGCTGCCGGCGATCGTGGACGCGGTGGGCGGCCAGATCGAGGTGCACATGGACGGCGGCATCCGCAGCGGTCAGGACGTGCTCAAGGCGCGCGCGCTCGGCGCCCGGGGCGTCTACATCGGGCGGCCCATGCTGTACGGCCTGGGCGCGATGGGCGAGGCCGGCGTGAGCAAGTGCCTGGAGATCCTGCACAAGGAACTCGACCTGACCATGGCCTTCTGCGGCCACACCCAGATCGAGAACGTGGACAAGGGCATCCTGTTGCCCGGCAGCTACCCGACCTGAGCCCTGGCCCGGACCGGCATGGCCAGGACGTCGACGGCCCTTTCGCGGCTTCGGCCGATCACGGGCGCCGCACGATGCCCAGCTTCTGAAGCTTGTATTGAAGCGACGTGCGCTTCATGCCGAGCCTGGCCGCAGCGCCGGCCGGGCCGGCGATCACCCAATGGCACTCCTCGAGCACGTGCAGGATGTGCCGGCGCTGTGCACCCTCCAGGCTGTCGTCCACGGCCACCACCGCGCCGCGCGATTTCAGCGCACCGGCAGGCACGCGCAGCGTGGAGCCGTGCGTGAGGATCACGCAGCGCTCGATGATGTTCGACAGCTCGCGGACATTGCCGGGCCAGGCGTAACGGCACAAGGCCGCCATCCCGTCCGGCTCGATCGCCGTGATGGAGCGGCTGTTCGCGCGCGCGTGCAGTTGTATGAAGTGCCGCGCCAGCACCGGGATGTCCTCCTGTCGCTGTCGCAGTGGAGGCATCTCGATGGGGAAGACGTTCAGGCGGTAGTAGAGGTCCTCGCGGAAGAACCGGTCGTCCACCATCTGCGCCAGGTCACGATTGGATGCGGCGATCAGCCGCACATCGATGCGCCGGGTGTGGGTGCTGCCGAGCCGCTCGAACTCGCGTTCCTGCAGCACGCGCAGGAGCTTGGCTTGCAGGTCGAGCGGAATCTCGCCGACTTCGTCCAGAAAGATCGTGCCCCGGTCGGCCAGCTCGAAACGGCCGATCCGCCTGGCGATGGCGCCGGTGAAGGCGCCCTTTTCGTGGCCGAACAGCTCGGCTTCCAGCAGTCCGGTCGGAATGGCGGCACAGTTCAACCGGACGAAGGGATGCTGCTGTCGCTGACTCAGGCGGTGGATCGCGCGTGCGATCAGTTCCTTGCCGGTGCCGGTTTCGCCCTGGATGAGAACACACGCGTTGGTGGGCGCGACTTCCTCGACGAGCTTCAGGGCCTGGGCGAGCGACGCGCTGCTGCCGACGAAATCGCCCCAATGCTGTTCGCTCTCCTCGCGCAGACAGGTGTTGGGCGCCTCTGCGGACGCTGCGCGCCGGTTCGCCATCGCCACCTGCGCCCGTTGCAGCTCAACCAAGACCTGGTTGACGGCGACCTGCAGCAGCAGCAGATCGGTATCGGCAGGAAATCCGGGGCGGCTGGAGCCGGCGAGCACGAACCCGCCGCCCCGCCTCAAGCCCAGCCGGAGGCAGGTGACCTTGAGTTCCCCAGCCTCGAAGGGATTCGGCACGGCATGGCTCTCGCCGGCCTGCAGCATGCGAAGACAAGGTTCGATGGCGACGCCGACCTCGTGGGCGCGGCGGTCTGCGTCCGGGTAACGTTCGCTGCGCGCCAGCTCCCGGATCGCGCTGCCCGATCCATCGTCCAGGCGCGCGTAGGCCAGGTCCAGGTTCAGCATGCGGGCGAGCATTTCCAGCACCGTGCTCATCACCCCATCCGGTCCTTGGCCGGACCACAGGGCAGGCGCAGCGATGAGGCTGAGCAACCCGTCAAGGCAGTCCTGAAGACGGCGGGTTTCGAGGGCAGACGCGGACATGGTGCAGCCAGGTGGGCACCCGTGGAACGCGCGGGAACGTAGCCGAGCCAGAAAGGACCTTGGACGCGAGAATCTGCTGGCCTCTCTTCGAGCGTACACCTAACTGCGCCTGAAGGCTACGTGACGTCGTCGTCTGCACCAACGATCTGTCACACCTAATTCATGACGGTTCCCTGCCGAGAACACAGGCGCCCGGTGCGCCGGATGCCGCCGTTTCCCGGGCGTGGAACCTGAACGCCCGCGGCGTGAAGCCGGCGTAGCGGTGGAACACGCCGGTGAAATGGCCCTGGGTGCGAAAGCCGACGTCGGCCGCCACATCGACGAGCGCGGTGTCGGTCCCGGCCAGGAGTTCCTTCGCCCGCTCGATCCGCTGCATCAGGATGTACAGGTGGGGTGATTGGCCGGTCGACTGTTTGAACATCCGTGCGAAGTGGAACGGACTCAGATTCACCGCCTCGGCCAGTTGTTCGACCAGGATCGTCTCGCCGAGATGCTCGCCGATATGGTTGCGGACACAGCGCAACTTGTGGGGCGCAAGTCCGCCGAAGGATGCGGCTTTCGTGCTGTTCGCGACCATGTACTTCCTGGCGACATGCGCCGCCAGGACCATGGCCAGCGACTCCATGTAGCGCGCATCCGGCGGACGCCGGATCCGGACATCGCTTTCGATGGCGTTGCCGACTTCGCGGATCAACGGGTCGGCTGTCGCGTGCGGCTCGACGAATGCCGTGTCGTCGCCCGCCACCTCGTGGAAAAACGGCGCGGCGATGCTGAGGATGAGCGTGTTCGGCCCCGGCCGGTCGGCCAGCGAATGCGGCAGTGCAGGCGAAAGGATCGACACCAGCGGTGCGCGCACGAACGTGGTCCGGTCACGCCCCTGTCCGACCCGGTAGGTGGCGAACAGGTTGGCGGTGTCCGTCGGGACGAGGATGTCGACCGAGTTGCGCAGGCGCGCGCCGCCAAGCTCGGCTGCGTCGAGGTAGGCCATGCCCAGGGACGGGCCTTGTGGTCGCGCCGCCTCATCGGCCGTCGATGGGCGGTCGCATTCCGTGCGGGCTTCTTCGGACATCACGATCACCTTGTGGTTTCAGGTCTGGGCCGGCATGACAAGCGCATACCTCGTGCCGACGCCAGAAGGCGGTGAAGCGCGCATCGTGCGCCGGGCAATTTTCCTTTGGGGACGCGGGCTTGCAGCGAATACCCGCAACGGCATGCAAGCCCGCTGGCCACGCTGCGCTGCCGGTGGGCCGTCAGGGGTGCCGGCAGTCCGGCAGCCATGCGTCGGATGTCATGGGGCGCTGCCCCTCGCCGCCGGCCCACGGCGGCCTGAGCTTCCCGAAGCTTGCCTGCAGCATAGGCAGCGCGCCGGATCGCTTCTTCCCAAGGCTTGCGCTTCATGTCTCGCTTTGACGGTGACCGCATCGGCGGCGCGACCACAAGCGGCGCGGACGCGCAAAATCGCGGGCATCCGACCGGAGGTCACCATGCCATCGCAGACCCACTCCTGGCTGATGAGGGACACGCGCCGCTGCTGGCCGCTGATGACGACCTATGAGCGCTTCGAGCACATCGTCGCATTCATGCTCTCCTTGATCATTGCAATGCTGATCGCGCTGGCGCTGGTCCAGCTGTTCGTGCGCGTCGTGCCGCTGCGGCGCGAGAGCATCGTGCAGGTGAAGGCGGTGGTGCTGATCGCCCTGCTGGCGCTCAGCCGCAAGTTCGTCATCCTCGATGCGTCGACCACCGGACCGGCGCACATCGCTGCGCTGGCCTTCGCGACGCTCGTGCTGGGCGCCGTGTACTGGCTGCTGCGCGAGCGCGATGACCGGATGCCTCCCCAGGAACGAACGGATCTCGAGCAGGGTTGAGCGCACGGCCCGCCGGGGCTCAGCACCCGTCCAGCACCCGGTGCACGAAGGCCACCGCCATGGCGCCCTCTCCCCGCCGGCCTGGCCGCCGACCGCCCAGCGCTCGCCATGTCAGCCTCGTTCCTGTGGGGCTGGCCTCAGCGCGGCCGCGCGAGCGGGCCGCCGCCTTCGGCATCGCTCGGATCCAGCTCGCCACCGGCAGGCTTGTCGCCCTGCACCTCGGCCAGCAGCGGCAGCACCTTGGTGCCGATCTCCTCGAGCACCTCGGGCGCCGGCCGCGTGCCGTACTTGAGGTTGAGGATGACGTGGTTGACGCCGGCGCCACGCAGCGACTCGAGAAAGCGCTGCAGGAAGTGCCACCCCGCCCTGAAGCCGAGGTGGATGGGCGTGGGCGGCAGGTGCGGATCGGCGGCGAGGTCCACGTAGAGCGATTGCACGAACGGCTTGAAGGCGTCCGACCTGACGGCATGGACCTCGCTGCGCCAGGCCGCCACCGCCTCGGCCTGGTGGTCCACGCTGCGGGGGTAGGTGATCCAGCCGTCGGCATGCTCGGCGATCCAGCGCAGCGGCTGCCCGCTGTTGCCGGTGACGAGCATCGGCAGGCGCCCGAGCGGTTTGGGCACGAGGTCGGCGTTGGCGGTGAGCACCCCGGCCGTCGACTTCAACATCGGGTATTCGCGCTCCAGCACGTGGCGGATCACCTCGAAGTGCTCGCGGAAAAGGACGGCGCGCCGCTCGATGTCCACGCCGAAGGCCGGGAACTCCGCCGGCCGGTCGCCCGACGCCACGCCCAGCACCAGCCGTCCGCCCGACAGCTGATCGACCGAGGCTGCCGCCTTGGCCACGTGCAGCGGGTGCCGCAGCGGCAGCACGATGGAGCCGGTGGCCAGCGCAATCGTTCGCGTGTGTGCCGCGATCCAGCCGAGGTACACCCAGGGATCGTGGACCTGGCCGAGGTCACCGAAGCTCGGGTCGCGCAGCGGCACGTCGCGCACCCACAGGGCGGCGAAGCCGAGGGCCTGGGCGTGCAGCGCAAGCCGCTCCTGGTCCTGCATCGACGGCTCATCGCCCGTGAAGGCCTCGATGGGGAAGAAGACGCCGAGCGTGAGACCGCCCGCGCCGAACATGCGACGAAAGCCTGGTGCTTCGTCCACGGTGGCCAGCGGATTGACTTTCAGCATGCGATCTCCTGTCCCATGTCGGCTACCGTACCCAGCACGCCGGCTCCGGTATTCCCGATTGCTGCGAAAGCTGCTCAAGAACGGCGAATGCACGCCCCGCCCAGGGGCAGCGCGAGCAGAACTTTCTGCCCGCAATCCTGTGGCACAGGTGCGCAGGTCTTTGCAAGACCGTGGTGGCCCGCGGCCCTAGTCTTCGAGCAATCACCTTCGCATCGTCCGCACGCGCCCGCCGCGGTCGGCTGCGACTCCATCTGACGCGGGCCCTGAGAGAGGAACCATCATGACCATCGCCACCACACTGCGCTCCGATGCCGAGATCCAGGCCGAGGTGCTGACCGAGTTGAAGTGGGAGCCGCGCGTGCAGGCCCCGGAGATCGGCGTGGCCGTGAAGGACGGCGTCGTGGCGCTGACCGGCTGGGTCGACTCGTACGGCAAGCGCTGGGCCGCCGAAGATGCCGCCCACCGCGTGCGCGGCGTCAAGGCGGTCGCCAACGACATCGAGGTCCGGTTGAGCACGGCGGGCGAGCGCACCGACCCCGAGATCGCCGCGGCCGCTGTCCGCGCCCTGCAATGGGATGCGTTGCTTGTGCCGGAGAAGATCGATGTCACCGTCTCCAAGGGCTGGATCACGCTGAAGGGCACGGTCGACTGGCAGTACAAGAAGCACGAAGCCGAGCGTGTCGTGCGCAACCTGGCAGGCGTGAAAGGCGTCAGCAACCTGATCGACGTCAAGCCCAAGCTGCAGCCTGCGGAGATCAGGAAGCAGGTCGAACAGGCGCTGGTGCGCAGCGCGCAGACCGACGCCGGGCGCATTTCCGTCGAAGTCGACGGCAACAAGGTCACGCTCAAGGGCACGGTGCGGGCCTGGGTGGAGCGCCAGGAGGCCGAGCGCGCCGCGTGGCGGGCGCCCGGGGTGACGACCGTCGACAACCGCATCACCGTCGCCCCGTGAGACGGCCCGCCGACAGCGACTTCCCACAGGAGCACATCACATGGCCCAATGCAGAGTCTGCGGTCGCCAGGCGACCGCCCAGGTCACGATGCGGCAGGACGGCCGCACCGAGCAGATCGCGCTGTGCGACGAGCACTATGCCGAGGCGATGGGGCAGAACCGCACGTCCGCCTCGCCACTGGAGTCGCTGTTCGGTGGCAGCCTGTTCAACCAGTTCTTCGGCGACGCCTGGCCGGGCCTGTTCGACCAGCCTGGCAGCACGGTGCGGCGCCTGCCGCAGCGCCGGCAGCGCTCACGCGAAGCCGTGGACCTGCAGTCGTTCCTGAACCAGGCCGCGATGGACCGGCTGCAGGCCGCGGCCCAGAAGGCGCTGGCGTCCGGCCGCGACGAAGTGGACACCGAGCACCTGCTGCACGCACTCGTCGACCACGAGGTGGTGCAGGAGATCCTGCACGACTTCAAGCTGGACGCCGCGGACCTGAAGCAGCAGATCGACGAGAACGCGCCGCACGGCGAGTACCAGCCCACCGAGGGCGAAACCCCGCGCATCGGCGTCTCGCCGCGCGCGAAGAGCGCGCTCGACAACGCGCTGGTCGCTTCCCGGGAGCTGGGCCACAGCTACGTCGGGCCCGAGCACCTGCTGATCGGCCTGGTCGAGGAAGAGGACGGCTTCGCGGGCGACGCGCTGCGCAAGCTCGGCCTCACGCGCGAGGCGCTGCGCCAGAAGACGGTGAAGGTGGTCGGCAAGGGCGCCGAGGAAGGCAAGGTGCAGAAACGCAGCGGCACGCCGAACCTCGACAAGCACGCGCGCGACCTGACCGAACTCGCGCGCCAGGGCAAGCTCGACCCGGTGATCGGCCGCGCCAAGGAGATCGAGACCACGATCGAGGTGCTGGCGCGGCGCAAGAAGAACAACCCGGTGCTGATCGGCGAGCCCGGCGTCGGCAAGACCGCCATCGTCGAGGGCCTGGCTCAGCGCATCGTCAACGAGCAGGTGCCCGAGGTGCTGCGCGGCAAGCGGCTGGTGGAGCTGAACATCAACAGCATGGTCGCCGGCTCCAAGTACCGCGGCGAGTTCGAGGAACGCGTCAAGCAGATGCTCGACGAGGTGATCGCCCACCAGAACGAGCTGATCCTGTTCATCGATGAGCTGCACACCATCGTCGGCGCCGGACAGGGCGGCGGCGAAGGCGGGCTGGACATCGCCAACACGTTCAAGCCCGCGCTGGCGCGCGGCGAACTGCACCTGATCGGCGCCACCACGCTGAGCGAATACCAGAAGCACATCGAGAAGGACGCCGCGCTGGAGCGCCGCTTCCAGCCCGTGAACGTGCCCGAGCCGAGCGTGGACGAGACGGTGGAGATCCTGCGCGGCCTGCGCGACCGCTTCGAGGCGCACCACAAGGTGAAGATCACCGAGGAAGCGATCTCGGCGGCAGCGAAACTGGCCGATCGCTACATCACGCAGCGCTTCATGCCCGACAAGGCGATCGACCTCGTCGATCAGGCCGCGGCGCGCGTGCGCATCCGCGCCAGTTCGCGGCCGAAGGGTTTGCACGACGGCGAGGAAACGATCCGCCGCCTGCGACAAGAGCAGGACGCGGCCGGGGCGGCGCGCCAGTACGACAAGGCCAAGGAGATCGAGACGCGGGCGAAGGCCGAGCAGAAGAAGCTCGACGAGGAGACCGCCAAGTGGAAGAAGCAGCGCGGCACCCGCTCCGAGGTCGTGAACGCCCAGGACGTGGCCGAGATCGTGGCCTCGCTGAGCGGCATCCCGGTGTCCGAGCTGACCACCGAGGACCGCGAAAAACTGCTGCGGCTGGAAGACCGGCTGCGCGAGCGCGTGGTCGGCCAGGAGGAAGCCGTGCACGCGGTCTCCGAAGCCGTTCGCCTGGCCCGCGCCGGGCTGAAGGAGCCGGGCAAGCCGACCGCCACGTTCCTGTTCCTCGGGCCCACCGGCGTGGGCAAGACCGAGCTTGCGAAGGCGCTCGCGGCCACCGTGTTCGGTAGTGAAGAGGCGCTGGTGCGCATCGACATGAGCGAATACGCCGAGCGCCACACGGTGGCGCGGCTGGTGGGCGCGCCACCCGGCTACGTGGGCTACGAGGAAGGCGGGCAGCTCACCGAACGCGTGCGCCGGCGCCCCTACTGCGTGGTGCTGCTCGACGAGATCGAGAAGGCGCACAGCGAGGTGCACAACATCCTGTTGCAGCTGTTCGACGAAGGCCGGCTCACCGACGGCAAGGGCCGCGTGGTCGATTTCACGAACACCATCATCATCGCCACCAGCAACCTGGGTTCCGAGGTCATCCAGCGCAACCTGACGGCCAAGGACCGCGACATGCTGGACTACCCCGCGCTGCGCGACCGCCTGATGGAGATGCTGCGCCACCACTTCCGCCCCGAATTCCTGAACCGGGTCGACGAGGTGGTCGTGTTCCACGCGCTGGGCCGCGAGCAGATCCGCTCCATCGTGGAACTGCAATTGCAGCGGGTGGGGCGCACGGCCGAGCAGCAGGACCTGCACCTGAAGTTCGACAAGTCGCTGGTCGACCACCTGGCCGAGATCGGCTACGACCCGGAGTTCGGCGCGCGCATGCTCAAGCGCAAGCTGCGCAGCGAGGTCGAATCGCGGCTGGCCACCGCACTCCTCAAGGGCGACCTGCAGCCGGGGTCCGAGGCCCTGCTGTCGTACGACCCCGCGGCCAAGGCGGTGCGGATCGCGCAGGAGGTCGAGCACAAGGCGGCGGCCTGACGCGCAAGGCAGCGGCTTCGCATGATGGGCTGGCTGGCCGCGCTGGTCGAACTGCTCGGCCTGCTCGCCGCGGTCAAGGCGGTGATGGAAGCACGCACGGCGCAAGGCGCGGCCGCGTGGGCGGTCGCACTGGTCGCGTTCCCGCTCGTCGCGCTGCCGCTGTTCCTGGTGTTCGGCCAGTCGCGCGTGCGCGACGATGTGCAGGCGCGGCGGCGCCTCCTCGCCGCCTCGCCGTCCCGGACCAGCCGCGCGCACGCGGCGATGGCAAGGCGCGAGCTTGTCGCGCACACGCGCTATACGGAGGACCTGCCCTTCGAGCGCCTGGCCAAGCTGCCGTTCACCGACGGCAACCGGGCCACGCTGCTGATCGACGGTGAGGCCACGTTCGGATCGATCTTCGCGGGCATCGAGACCGCGGCGCAGTATGTGCTGGTGCAGTACTACATCCTGCGCGACGACGGCGTCGGCCGCGCGCTGGCCGCGCGGCTGCTGGAGCGCGCGGCCGCCGGCGTGCGCGTGCACCTGCTGATCGACGAACTCGGCAGCATCGGGCTGCCCCGCGCCTACCTCGACCGGCTGCGCGCCGGCGGCGTCGCGGTCCAGGCCATCCATGCGCTCGG
This sequence comes from Hydrogenophaga sp., assembly GCA_018993155.1. Lineage (GTDB taxonomy): Bacteria > Pseudomonadota > Gammaproteobacteria > Burkholderiales > Burkholderiaceae_C > Hydrogenophaga. The sequence continues at coordinate 2,236 of JAGKSX010000142.1, read as the reverse complement.
TCCCGGCGTGAACCGGCTGCGCCTGAACTTTCGCAACCACCGCAAGGTCGTCGTCGTCGATGGCGTGCGCGCGTGGGTCGGCGGTCTGAACGTCGGCGACGAGTACCTCGGGCGCGACCCGCGCCTGGGCCGCTGGCGCGACACGCATCTTCGCGTCGAAGGGCCGGTCGTGCAATGCGTCCAGGCCGCGTTCGTCGAGGACTGGCTCTGGGCCGGTGGGCGTGTGCCGCCGCTGCGCTGGTGGCCTGGGCGGGCGCCAGCGGGCGGCTACCCGGTGCTGTGCCTGCCCAGCGGCCCGGCCGACGAGCTGGAGACCTGCACGCTCTTCTTCATCGCCGCCATCCACCATGCGCGCCGCCGGCTCTGGATTGCCAGCCCGTACTTCGTGCCCGACGAGCAGTTCGTCACCGCGCTGCAGCTGGCCGCTCTGCGCGGCGTGGACGTGCGCGTGCTGATCCCGCAGCGCAGCGACAACGCGCTGGTCAACCTGTCCGCGTGGTCCTATGTCGAGGCGCTGGAGCACGCCGGCGTCGCCATGTACCGCTACGAAGGCGGCTTCATGCACCAGAAGGTCACGCTGATCGACGACGACTGGTGCACGGTGGGCACGGCCAATTTCGACAACCGCTCGTTCCGGCTGAACTTCGAGATCACGATGGCGGTCATCGACCGGGCGCTCGCGCAGCAGGTGCGGACCATGCTGGACCACGATTTCGCGCAGTCGAGCCGGATGCATGCCGCCGATCTGCAGGCCCGGTCCTTCGCGTTCCGCTTCGCGGTGCGGGTGGCGAGGCTGTCGGCGCCAGTGCAATGATCCGGCGTGTGGCCCGGCGACACTCCTGCGACATGCCAATCCCGCTATGCTCACCGCCGTGAGCTCCCCCTCTTCCCCACCGCCTCTGACGCGCCGCATTGCCCACCTGGACATGGACGCCTTCTTCGCGTCGGTCGAGCTGCTGCGCTACCCGCAGCTCAAAGGCCTGCCGGTGGTGATTGGCGGTGGGCGGCGGCGCGAGGACGAGATGTTCGCGCGGCTGCGCGAGACCTACCCCGAGCGCGAATGGACCGGCGAGGACCTGGCCCACATCCCGATCGATTTCTTTCCTCTGCTGGAAAACTACGTGGGCCGCGGCGTGGCCACCACCGCCACCTACGCGGCGCGCCAGTTCGGCGTGGGCTCGGCCATGGGCCTGATGAAGGCGGCCAAGCTCTGCCCGCAGGCCATCCTGCTGCCCGTGGATTTCGACGAGGTGCGCCGCATCTCGCGCCTGTTCAAGCACACCATCCGCGAGATCGCGCCGGTGGTGGAAGACCGCGGTGTGGACGAGGTCTACATCGACTTCACCGACGTGCCGGGTGGCCAGCGCGAGGGCGGGCGCGTGCTGGCGCGCCTGATCCAGAAGAGCATCTTCCAGGCCACGGGCCTGACCTGCTCCATCGGCGTGGCACCGAACAAGCTGATCGCCAAGATGGCGAGCGAATTCCAGAAGCCCAATGGCATCAGCATCGTTCACATGGACGACCTGCAGACGCTGATCTGGCCCCTGCCCTGCCGCAAGATCAACGGCGTGGGCCCCAAGGCCGATGCCAAACTGCAGGGCCACGGCATCCACACCATCGGCGACCTCGCGCAGCGCGAACGGCCCTGGCTGGTCGAGCACTTCGGCAAGAGCTACGGCGCCTGGCTGCACGAGGTGTCCTGGGGCCGCGACGAGCGCGCGGTGCAGACCGAGAGCGAGCCCGTGAGCATGAGCCGAGAGACCACCTTCGACCGCGACCTGCACGCCGTGCGCGACCGCGCCGAGCTAGGCACCATCTTCACCCAGCTGTGCGAGCAGGTGGCCGACGACCTGCAGCGCAAGGGCTACGTGGGCAAGACCATCGGCGTGAAGCTGCGCTACGACAACTTCCAGATCGTCACACGCGACAGCACCATCGGCCACTTCACCAGCGACGCGGCCAGCATCCGCCGCCACGCCGGCCTGTGCCTCAAGCGGGTGGACCTCACCCGCCGCATCCGCCTGCTGGGCGTGCGCGTGGGCTCGCTGGCCCGGCTCGGCGAGGTGCCGCCGGAGCCCGAGCGCCCCCCGGAACCGGCCCAATTGTTCTGAAGCCGCGCAGCGGCCATTGACGCAAGCTGACGCCAAACTTACAGTGACGGAGACTGGATCTCAGCCGCATTCCCGAGGGGGTCTGCCATGAATCTCTGTCTCAAGCTCGACGAGCTGGAGCGCAT
>JAGKSX010000024.1 GCA_018993155.1 Hydrogenophaga sp. | reverse complement strand
GATAACCGCTGAAAGCATCTAAGCGGGAAACTCGTTCCAAGATGAGATCTGCCGGGGCCTTGAGCCCCCTAAAGAGTCGTTCAAGACCAGGACGTTGATAGGTCAGGTGTGGAAGCGCAGTAATGCGTTAAGCTAACTGATACTAATTGCTCGTGCGGCTTGACCCTATAACTTTGATGAAAATCATCAGAGTCAAATGTCATCCGACTGAAAAGTCATGTTATGCCCGAAGACTCAGCAATGAGTCCATCGTTGGCAGCAATCAAAATAGCTGATTCGAAGCTCTATGAATTCGTTCAGGTTGTGCGTGTGCACAGCCCGAACAACAAGTTATGCCTGACGACCATAGCGAGGTGGTACCACTCCTTCCCATCCCGAACAGGACAGTGAAACGCCTTTGCGCCGATGATAGTGCGGGTTCCCGTGTGAAAGTAGGTCATCGTCAGGCTCTTACCCAGCCCCCAAACCCCCTCGTGTCTTCGACACCTGGGGGTTTGGGCATTTATGCGCCGAAATTTTCTCTAAGAGGGTTGCGTCGCAGCACACGCATTGACGTGCCCTTCTATCGATTGATGACCATGTCCCCGTTTCTGAACAGGGCTTGGCTTCTTTCAAGCTCGATCAGCAACTGATCCAGCCATTCGCGGGTCTGTGTTCTGTCCTGGCGCACAGCCTGCGGCATGGTGTTGAAGAAGTGGCTGGTGGCAAGCACCCAATCCAGCAAGGCGTCCATTGACACGGATTGCCATTCCAGCAGCTTGAACTTGATCAGCACCTTCAGGGCATGCCGCCGGTGCTTGTCGGGGTGGTTCACGAACTGTCCCAAGCGGCTGCGCGCGCGAGCGAGTGCTCCAGAAAAGTCATTGAAGACCCGGCCATGTCCGGGGATCACGGTCGTGGGGGCAAGTGCTTCCATGAGATCCAAGGTAGCCGCCACCTCATCAAACGCTGAAACGCCTTCCAGCTCGGGAAAGACGATGCCGAAGCCGTTTTCCCACAGTGCATCCGCAGAAATCAGCAGCCGATGCTCGGCCTGGAAGAGGACGATGGAATGAGGATCGTGCCCCTTGGCCGCGTGGATATCCCAATTCAGTGAACCCAGGCGAATGGAGGTGCCAGGCGTCAGCAGACCTTGATGCGTGAACCGTGGGCAAGACTGGCCCGTAGGCTCAAATGTCAGGGCCACTGGATCCCAATTCGTGACCGAAGCGGCCTGACCAGGCGGTATCAGCGTGCGCAATGCAGGATAGGCCTGCTGCAACTCGGCATTGCCGCCGCAATGGTCGCTGTGAAGGTGCGTGTTCAGCAGCAGATCCAGCGGCGCCCCCCCAAGGGTGGCCGCCACGAGCGCCAGCGTCTGGGGTGCATGCGACGAATAACCCGAGTCCACCAACGCGGTGGGGCCCTCACCTCGAATCAGGATGTTGTTGGCAGACAGCCAGCCCCGTTCCAGGCAGGTGACGCCGGCGTTGGCAAGGGTTGAATGGGGAGCGTCGATCGGTGCCGGTGAAAAATGGGATGGCATGCAGTGGGAGGGCCTCAGTGGGCAGCTGGCGTGCGCAAGGCGCGCCGGAGTATTTTGCCCACGTTGCTCTTCGGCAGCTCGTCCCGGAATTCAATGAGCTTGGGCCGCTTGTAGCCGGTCAGGTTGTCCTGGCAGTAACGTGCCACGTCTTCCTCGCGCAGGGTGGGGTCCGAGCGCACCACAAACACCTTGACCGCCTCGCCCTGCTTGTCGTCCTCGATGCCGATGGCCGCGCATTCAAGCACCCCCGGGCACAACGAAATGACGTTCTCCAGCTCGCTGGGGAACACATTGAAGCCGGAGACGAGGATCATGTCCTTCTTGCGGTCGACGATGCGCGTGAAGCCCTGCGGGTCCATGACCCCCACGTCGCCCGTTCGCATGAAGCCATCGGGCGTGAACGCTCGTGCGGTCTCCTCGGGCTGCTGGTAGTAGCCCACCATCACATTCGGCCCCTTGATGCAGATCTCGCCGGTTTCACCCAGCGCCAGGCTGCGGCCTTCGTCGTCCTTGATCGCGATGTCAATGCCAGGCAGAGGCAAGCCGATGGTGCCGCTGAACTGCTGGCTGGTGACCGGGTTGTTGGTCCCGATCGCGCAGGTCTCGCTCATGCCCCAGCCTTCAATCATGGTGCAGCCGGTGACGGCCTTCCATTGCCGAGCCGTGCCTTCCGACGCGGCCATGCCCCCGGCCTGCGACAACGCGAGGTTCGAAAAATCCAATTGACGGAACTGGGGGTTCTGCAGCAGGGCGTTGAACAAGGTGTTCACAGCGGGGAGCACGTGGAATGCGCGTCGCTTGAGGGTGGCTACCAGTTGCGGGATGTCGCGCGGATTGGGCACCAGGGTCATGTGCGCCCCCCAGCGGATGGTGAGCAGGCTCAGGGTCAGCGCAAAGATGTGGTACAGCGGCAGCGCCGCGATGCCGTTGACTTGCCGCAGGTCGCCGACCTTTTGCAGCGCGGGCTTGAACCAGGCTTCGGCCTGCAGGATGGCGGCGATGATGTTGCGGTGGGTGAGCACCGCGCCCTTGGACAAACCGGTGGTGCCTCCCGTGTACTGCAGGAAGGCCACGGAGTCCAAGGTGTCGCTGGTGGGCTGGAGACGCATGCCACTGCCTTCGGCCAAGACGTGGCGGAAGTTCACGATGGTGCGTTCGCCCAGGGGGCCTGTTCGGGCCAGCTTGTAGGCCGGGACCATCTTGGCCAGATGCCGCACGGCGAACGTGATCCAGCGCCCGTACCAGAACCCCAACTGGTCGCCCAGACTGGCGATGACCACGTGCTCCACAGAGGTCTGGTCGATCACCTGTTCGAGTGTGTGTGCAAAGTTCTCCAGGATGACGATGGCCTGAGCTCCGGAGTCCTTGAGCTGGTGCTCCAGTTCCCGCGCGGTGTAGAGCGGATTGACGTTCACCACGGTGTAACCAGCGCGCACGATCGCGGCCATGGTGATCAGAAACTGCGGCACATTCGGCAGCATGATGGCCACGCGGGCACCCGGCACCAAGCCTCGGCCCTGAAGCCAGGCCCCCATGGCGGCGCTCAAGCTGTCCAGTTCGCCATAGCTCATCCACTGTTCCATGCACACGCTCACGGGTTGGCGGGCATGTTGCTTGAACGACTCTTCGAGCAGGTCGGCCAACGAGCGGTAACGTTCGGGCGCGACCTCGGGTGCAACGCCTTCGGGGTATTGGGTGAGCCAGGGTCGGGTCATGGATTTCGCTGTGACAGAGAGGGATAGACCATTCTGGCAAGCCGACGCCGGGGTGCATACCGGGCCAGCCCTAAGGCGCTGTCACCCAAAGCACACGGGATCCCGGAGGCCTCAACGGGCCTCAGAGACCCTGGCCAGCTCGGCGGACAGTGCCGCGCTGCAGGCGGCCTCGCCCTCGTCGAACAGGGTGCTGATCCAACGCGATTCCCGTGCGCTGATGGTGTCGAGGAAGTTGCGTGCATCTCCCAGTGAGGCGAAGGCATCGAAGCCGCTTTCCAGGAAATGCTGCAAGGCATCGAGGCCCGCCGCACGGGCCGGGTTGCGCATCATGCGCAAAGCCAGCCGCAAGGGCTTCATGCGGGTGAGGCGCTGCAGTTCGCGCCCCATGTGCTGCACGACCGCCAACTGGCGCGCGCGCGCATCGCGGTCCCCGGTCAGCCGCCAGGCGCGCGTGTAGCGCAGGGCGGGGGACAGCGAGGCGTCCTCTGGCAACCAGTGTGTGGCCATGTGGTGGTCGAGCACCTCGGTCAAGGCATGGGTCTCGGCCAGATCCACCGCGAGCTGGGCCACGGCCTCCGGGAACAGGCGTTCCAACGCGCCGGCGATGCGGGCGAATTGCGCGTCGCGCCGGGCGAAGTCGTGTACGCCGTAGAGCTCCTCCAGAAAGAAGCGGGTTGCGGGTGCATACACCGGGTGATCAAGGAAGTCGGCGTACGTGGCGCGGAAGCGCCGGCCCTGCAGCAGTTTCACCTCGTTCACCGCCCGGTCGAGGCCTGCTGTACGGGCTTGCTGGCGCAGATCGCTGACACGCGCCAGGTGCGTGCGGATGCGGTCGGCGGCGCTGGGGTTCTGGGTCATGGCGGGCTCAGGCAGAAGCGGTGTACCAGTCTAATTCGGACAGCCCACTCCGTGAGATAGTTCGGCCATGTCCCCTCCGACGCAGACGCCCCCAAGACACGTTCGCCGCTCCAGCCTGGCCCGCTTGCAGCAGGCGCTGGTGCTCGGTACGTTGGTGTTCGTGGTGGCTTGGGTGTTCTTCTGGTGGCCGCGATCCCCCACGGTGGCTGTGGTGGGCGCCCTGTTGTTGCTGGGCGGCTATGCCTTGGTGCTCGCCCTGGAGGGTCTGGCCGCAGCCCGGCTGAACCGGGGCGATGTCGCACCTCCGGCGGGATGGCCGGGTTTGGCGGGTGCTTGGTGGCAGGAGGTCCGCGTGGCGCCGCAGGTGTTTGCCTGGCGCCAGCCCTTCTTTTGGGCAAGCCTGCCGGACGACGTCGACCCGCGCCAAGGCACAGTGCCCGCCGTGGTGTTCGTGCACGGCTTCGTGTGCAATCGAGGCCTGTGGTTGCCCTGGATGCGCCGCTTGCGCAGCCAAGGCGTGCCCTATGTGTCGGTCAACCTGGAGCCGGTGTTCGGCGACATCGACGACTACGTGCCCCTCATGAGCGACGCCGTGCGGCGCGCCCTGGCCCTCACGGGCCGCCCCCCGGTGCTGGTGTGCCACAGCATGGGTGGCCTTGTTGCGCGGGCGTGGCGGGCGGCCGAGCCGGACACGCCGGTGCACCAGGTCATCACCATCGGCAGTCCGCACCGAGGCACCTGGCTGGGGCGCTTCAGCCGTGTGGCCAACGGCCGGCAGATGCGGCAGGACGGGCACTGGCTGGCCGCCTTGGCCCGGCGCGAAGCGCAGATCCAGCCGCAGGACACCTATGCCGACTTCGTGTGCTGGTATTCCAATGCCGACAACATCGTGTTCCCGGCTTCCACCGCTACCTTGCCCGGGGCCGACAACCGGCTGGTGCCCGGCGCGGCCCACGTGGCGTTGGCCTTTCACCCCAGGGTAATGGACGAGTCGCTGGCGATCGTGGCGTCGGCCGGCAGGTCGCCGAGCGAACGCACCGCCTTGTAGAGCGGCGCGAAGTCGGGCGCGGTCATTTCGAACAGCTGGTTGAAGCTCTCGATGACGAAGTAGGTGGCCTGGTAGTCGTCGATCTTGTAGCGCGTGCGCATGCAGCGCAGCAGATCGAGCGCGATGCGCTGGGGTTGCGGGCTGGTGACACTGTGGCGCAGTTCGCCCGACGAACTCAGGATGCCGGCGCCGTACGCGCGCAACCCGTCGTCCTGGCGGATCAGGCCGAACTCGATCGTGTACCAATACAGCCGCGAGAGCAGCTCGCCGGCGCCCAGGTCGTGGGCCTTCAGGCCGCCCGCCCCGTAGCGTTGCACGTAGTCGGCAAACACCGGGTTGAACAGCAGCGGCACATGGCCGAAGAGGTCGTGGAACACATCGGGCTCGACGATGTAGTCGAACTCGGCCGGCGTGCGAATCCAGTCGGTCACCGGGAAACGGCGGTTGGCCAGCAGGGCGAAGAAGGGCCGCTCGGGAATCAGGCCGGGCACGGCCACGATTTCCCAGCCTGTCGCGGGCTTGAGGCGTTCGTTGATCTCTTCGAAGCGGGGAATGCGGTCCTTCACGCCCAGCGAAGGGAGGGCCTCGATGAAGGCATTGCAGGCCAGGCCCGGCAGCAGCGCAGTCTGGCGCTCGTAGAGGCGGTGGTAGGTGTCATGGTCGGCCTCGGTGTACGAGGCCCAGTTCTGCGGGCAGGTGTAGTCGCCCCGCGCACGCGAGTAGTCGCCGCGAGGCGGGCGGTCGCTGGCGCCATAGACGACGGGTTCAACGGCCATCGCGTCTGCCCTCAGGCCTTGAGCACGCCACGGCGCACCTGGTCGAGCTCCATGGTCTCGAACAGGGCCTTGAAGTTGCCTTCGCCGAAGCCCTGGTTGCCCTTGCGCTGGATGAACTCGAAGAAGATCGGGCCGAGCTGGTTCTCGCTGAAGATCTGCAGCAGCAGTTCACCGGGTGTGCCGTCCACCAGGATGTTGCGCTGCTTCAGGGCCTCGAGGTTTTCGCCGTGGCTCGGGATGCGCTTGGGCAGCAGCTCATAGTAGGTCTCGCTGGTGTTGAGCAGCTTCACGCCGCTGAGTTCGAGCGCGTCCACCGTGTCGTACAGGTTGGTCGAGCCCATGGCGATGTGCTGGATGCCCTCGCCGTGGTACCGGTCCAGGTACTCCTGGATCTGCCCCGATTTCTCGTTGCCTTCTTCGTTGATCGGGATGCGGATCTTGCCGCAAGGGCTGGTCATGGCCTTGCTCTTCACGCCGGTCGCCTGGCCCTCGATGTCGAAGTAGCGCACCTCTCGGAAGTTGAACAGGCGTTCGTAGAAGCCCGCCCACTCCTCCATGCGGCCGCGGTGCACGTTGTGCGTCAGGTGGTCGATGTAGGTCAGGCCGTGGCCGACGGGGTTGAGTTCGGCGCCGGGCAGGGGCTCGAAGTCCACGTCGAAGAAACCGATGTTGCCAATGTCGCCCGTCTTGGCGCCGTTCTTGCCGCGCCACTTGTCGATGAAGTAGATGATCGAATCGCCGATGCCCTTGATGGCCGGGATGTTCAGTTCGCCCGGCCCGGCCGATTGCGCATAGCCCCAGGCGCCGAGTGAGATGGCTCGTTCGTAGGCCGCCTTGGCATCGGCCACGCGGAAGGCGATCGCGCACACGCTGGGACCGTGCAGGCGCGCGAAGCGCTGCGCGAAGCTGTCGGGTTCGGCGTTGATGATGAAGTTGATCTCGCCCTGGCGGTACAGGGTGACCGCCTTGTGGCGATGCCTTGCGATCGCCTTGAAACCCATGCGCTCGAACAGCGCGCCCATGGCCACGGGATCGGGCGCCGCGTACTCGATGAATTCGAAGCCGTCCGTGCCCATGGGGTTGTCCCATGGGGGGGCGGCGGCCTGGGCGGCGGCGGGCAAGGGCGTGTTCATGGTGGTCTCCGTTGTGTGTGGGCAGTGGGCCACTGTATCGGCGCAGGGTGTCACGATTCCGGCGTTTTGGGGCGCGCCATTCGTCAGAATTGCAGGAATCTTGCAAAATGGCGCCTATGGAAGCACTGGACAAGCTTGATCGCCACATTCTGCGCAGCCTGCAGGCCGACGGCCGCGCCACCTACGACCAGATCGCGGAAGCGGTGGGCCTCTCGCCCAGCGCGGTGCTGCGCCGGGTGAAGCGGCTGGAGGAGGCGCACGTCATCGACCGCTATGTGGCCCTGGTGCGGCCTGAGGCGGTGGGGCTGGGGCTGACCGCCCACGTGAGTGTGAGGCTCGAAAAGCACTCCGACAGCGCCAAGCGCAACCCCATGGACCTGTTCCGCGCCAGCGTGCTGTCGTGGCCCGAGGTGGTGGAATGCGCCGCGCTCACGGGCGACATGGACTTCCACCTGCGCTTGGTGGTGGCCGACATGGCCGCCTATTCGCGCTTCATCATGGACACCCTGCTCAAGCACCCCAGCGTGCAGGATTGCAAGACCAGTTTCGTGATGGACCGCGTGAAAAGCACCACGGCTTTGCCGTTGTGAGGGAGTTTTCGTCCCCGTCCGTCGGGTTCCCGCGGGTTTAGGGGTTTGCGTCCTTGCTGTTATAGGGATAACCCGTACATTCGTGCCCATGGTTGATCCCACCCGCTGGTTCAAGTCGACGCCGCTGCAGGCGCAGGCCGAGGTGCGCGCTTCGTCGTCCACCGGCGGCACGCCCGAGCGCGGGGACAAATCGAACCCGGTGATGGTGCCGATCCGGTCGATCGGTCCCGGGCAGATCGACCGCATCGAGGCGCACCTCCTGGAACTGGATACGAACGATCGCTACCTGCGCTTCGGGTATGCGGCCAACGACGAGCAGATCCGCCGCTACGTGGCGCAGCTCAATTTCGACCGCGACGAGCTCTTCGGCATCTTCAACCGCCGGCTCGAGCTCATCGCCATGGCCCACCTCGCCTTCTCGCTCGACCCCCAGTACACCAGCTGCGCCGAGTTCGGCGTGTCGGTGGTCAAGCATGCGCGTGGACGGGGTTACGGCGGCCGCCTGTTCGAGCGCGCCGTCATGCACGCGCGCAACGAGGGCGTGCAGATGCTGTTCATCCATGCGCTGTCGGAAAACACAGCGATGCTCAAGATCGCCCGCCGTGCTGGCGCGGTGATTGAGCGCGACGGCTCCGAGTCCGAGGCGCACCTGCGGTTGCCGCCAGCGGACTTCGACTCCCGCGTGACAGAGATGGTCAATGAGCAGGTGGCCATCACCGACTACCACCTCAAGGCCCAGGCCAAGCAGTTCTGGGGCTTTCTGTCGGTGCTGCAGGACATCCGCCAGGGCGTGCGCGAAGCACGCGAACGCGTCCGGGGCTGAGCCCGGCCGGGGCCGTGGGGCTCGCGCGGCTTTGCGCGCCGACACCCGCATGGGGTATCCTTCCGCCCTGTTACAACCTCCCCCCATCCTTCAGTGGCCGACTCCCCTCCCAGTAGCGGGCCGCAGCGCAGCCTGCGGCATGCCGACAAACGTGGTTTTCTGCAAAAGCTTGCGGAATTCATCCATCCCGGACCGGATTCCAAGGACGAGCTGATCGAAACCCTCGCCGAGGCCGAGGACAACGACATCATCAACGCCGAGTCGCGCGTCATGCTCGAAGGCGTGATCCGCATCGCGGACATGACCGCCGGGGATGTGATGGTGGCCACCCCACGCATGGATGTGCTGGACATCGATGCGCCCTTCGACGAACTGCTGCACCTGGTCATCGACACCGCGCACTCGCGCTTTCCAGTGTTCGAGGGCGAGCGCGAGAACATCATCGGCATCCTGCTGGCCAAGGACCTGCTCAAGCTGCAGCGCGCGCCCGCGCTCAACATCCGCGCGCTGTTGCGCCCGGCCACCTTCGTGCCCGAAAGCAAGGGCCTCAACGACCTGCTGCGCGAGTTCCGCGGCAACCGCAACCACCTGGCGATCGTGATCGACGAGTTTGGCCGCGTGGCAGGCCTTATCACCATCGAGGACGTGCTCGAGGAAATCGTCGGCGAGATCGAAGACGAGTTCGACGTGGCCGAGGACGATGGCGACATCTTCGCCCTGGCCGACGGCACCTGGCGCGTGAGCGGCGACACGCCGATCGAGCGCATCAACGAATCCTTCGGGCTGAAGCTGTCCGAAGAGGACTTCGACACCATCGGCGGCATGATCGCCCACGCCATGGGCCACGTGCCCAAGCGGGGCGAGGTCCATGAGCTCGACGGCCTGCGCTTCACCGTGCTGCACACCAAGGGCGGCGCGGTGAAGTGGTTCAAGGTCATGCCCGTGCCGGGCGAGGCCTGAGCCCGCCCAACCCCATGCGAAGCCTTTTCGGGTCACTCCACACGCCGTCGAGTTTCAACCCGATGAGCCGCCGCCCGCCCGGGCGCAGCGCGCGCGGCAGCGGTTTCGCCTGGTTCCTCGTGTGTCTGCTGGGCGGTGCCTTGCAGGCGACCTCCATCGCCTGGCCTTTCGCGGGCTGGGGCCTGCCGGGCACTGTGCAAGGCCAGCCCAATGGCTGGTGGCAGATCGCCTCGCTGGCGCTGCTGGTGCTGGCGCTGCAGTACGCCACCCGGGTGGGGCAGGCGGTGTGGCGCGGCTGGGTGTTTTCCACCGTCTGGCTGGCGGGCACCTTCTGGTGGCTGTTCATCTCCCTGCACACCTACGGCGGCCTGCCCGCCTGGCTGGCGGTGCTGGCCGTGCTCGCGCTGGCGGGGCTGCTGTCGGTCTACTACGCGGTGGTGGTGGGTTTCCTCTGTGCCTGGGCGCCGGTGTCGCGCACCGCACAGGGGCTGATGTTTGCCTCGCTCTGGACGCTGGCCGAACTGGCGCGCGGCCACTGGTTCACCGGTTTCCCCTGGGGCGCGGGAGGCTACGCGCACGTTGACCTGATGGCCCCTTGGGCACCGCTGGTGGGGGTCTATGGCATGGGCTTCCTGGCGGCCGTGCTGGCCTATTCGGTGGCCTCCATCGTCTCCGGCCTCTGGCGGCGCTTCAGCGTCTGGATGCAGTCGCCCGTCAGCCGGCCGGTGGGCCGGACGGCGGGGGGCATGGTGGCGCCGGCACCCCGCGTGCAGGCCCGGCTGGTGCCGGGTCTGGCCGATGGCTGGCCCGGTGTGTTGCGGTCGCTGGCCCTGTTCCTGGTGGTGGGCGTTCTGCTGGTGAGCCTGATCGGCGGCGGCGCGGCGTGGCGCGGCCTGGGTCACCAGGACACTGCCGCGACGGGCGAACTGCGGGTGTGGCTGCTGCAGGGCAACATCGCCCAGGATCAGAAATTCGAGCCCGGCACGGGCGTGGCCCAGGCGCTGAACTGGTACCCCCAACAGATCACCGAAGCGGTGCAGGCCGCGCGCAGTTCCGCCACCGGCCCGCATCTGGTGGTCGCGCCGGAAACCGCCATTCCCCTGCTGCCCGGCCAACTGGGCCCCGACTTCTGGCAGCCGTTGCTCGGGCATCTGGCCGAGCAACCGGCCGGCACCGGCGTGGGTGCGCTGGTGGGCTTGCCGTTGGGCAGCCTGGATCAGGGTTACACGAACTCGGTCTGGGGCATCAACGCGGGCTCGGCAAATCGCCTGCAAGGACAGCCTCGGCTGGACACGCCGGACAACGGCCTGTACCGCTATGACAAGCACCACCTGGTGCCTTTCGGCGAGTTCATTCCGCCGCTGTTCCGCTGGTTCACCGACCTCATGAACATCCCGCTCGGTGACTTCAACCGGGGCGCCCTGGCGCAGCCGGCCTGGGCGGTGTCGGGGCAGCGCGTGGCGCCCAACATCTGTTACGAAGACCTGTTCGGCGAAGAGCTCGCGGCCTCGTTCCGCGATCCCACGGCCGCGCCCACCGTGCTGGTCAACTTGAGCAACATCGCCTGGTTCGGCGACAGCATCGCGATCGACCAGCACCTGCAGATCTCGCGCCTGCGCGCGATCGAGCTGGGCCGGCCCATGCTGCGGGCTACCAACACCGGCGCCACGGCCGTCATCGACCACCAGGGCCAGGTCACGCACCAGCTGCAGCGGCTCACGCGCGGCCGCCTGGAGGCCACGGTGCAGGGGCGCAGCGGCGTCACGCCGTACGCACAGTGGACCGCGCGCTGGGGCCTGGTGCCCCTGTGGGTGGTCTGCGCCGTGCTGGCGCTGCTGATCGCCTCCACCCGCAACCTGGGCCGCCGGGGCGGGCGCACCCGCCGCCGCTGAGCGCGCCCGTAAAATCGGGCACTTGGGGCATTCCAGGCGCGATGCCGCGCCACGCTCCCTCCCAGACCATCCCTTGGCCGGGCTTCGTTCCCGGCTTCTTTCGCATGTTGACCTTCCAGCACATCATTCTGAAACTGCAGTCCTATTGGGACGCCCAGGGCTGCGCGCTGCTGCAGCCCTACGACATGGAGGTGGGTGCCGGCACCAGCCACACCGCCACCTTCCTGCGCGCGCTCGGCCCCGAGCCCTGGAAGGCCGCCTACGTTCAGCCCAGCCGCCGCCCCAAGGACGGCCGCTACGGCGAGAACCCCAACCGCCTGCAGCACTACTACCAGTACCAGGTGGTGCTCAAGCCCGCGCCGAGCAACATCCTCGAGCTCTACCTCGGCAGTCTGGAGGCCCTGGGCTTCGACCTGAAGAAGAACGACATCCGCTTCGTCGAGGACGACTGGGAGAACCCCACACTCGGCGCCTGGGGCCTGGGCTGGGAAGTCTGGCTCAACGGCATGGAAGTGACGCAGTTCACCTACTTCCAGCAGGTGGGTGGCATCGACTGCAAGCCCATCACCGGCGAGATCACCTACGGCCTGGAGCGCCTGGCCATGTACCTGCAGGGCGTGGACAACGTCTACAACCTCAAATGGACGGACACGCTGAGCTATGGCGACGTCTACCTGCAGAACGAGAAGGAACAGTCGGCCTACAACTTCGAGCACAGCGACGCCGAGTTCCTCTTCACCGCCTTCAACGCGCACGAGAAACAGGCCAAGCACCTGATGGAGCAACAGCTCGCGCTGCCCGCCTACGAACAGGTGCTGAAGTGCGCGCACAGCTTCAATCTGCTGGACGCGCGCGGGGCCATCAGCGTGACCGAGCGCGCCGCCTACATTGGCCGCATCCGCAACCTGGCGCGTGCTGTCGCGCAGAGCTATTACGAGAGCCGCGAGCGCCTGGGCTTCCCCATGGCGCCGCGCGAGTGGGTGGAACAGATGGTAAAGAAGGCCGCGTGAGCGCCGGGTGAAAGAACAAGAATGACCGCACAGAACCTGCTCGTTGAGCTGTTTGTCGAAGAGCTGCCGCCCAAGGCGCTGAAGAAACTCGGCGATGCCTTCGCCACGGTGCTGGGTGACCAGCTCAAGGCCCAGGGCCTGGCGCCGGCCGATGCGGCCGTGACCGCCTTCGCCTCGCCGCGCCGCCTGGCCGCGCACGTCACCGGCGTGCTGGCGCGCGCGGCCGACAAGGCCGTGTCGCAAAAGCTCATGCCCGTGAGCGTGGGGCTGGACGCCAACGGCCAACCCACGCCCGCCTTGCTCAAGCGCCTGGCCGCGCTCGGCGCCGACGCGTCGGCCGTGGCCGGTCTCAAGCGCGCGCCGGATGGCAAGGCCGAGGCCTTGTTCCACGACAGCGTCGCGCCGGGGGCCGAGCTGGCTAGCGGCCTGCAGAAGGCGCTGGACGAAGCCATTGCCAAGCTGCCGATCCCCAAGGTCATGAGCTACCAGCTCGAGACCGATTGCGAACTGCCCGGCTGGAGCAGCGTGAACTTCGTGCGCCCCGCGCACGGCCTGGTCGCGCTGCATGGTGGCAGCGTCGTGCCGGTGAAGGCGCTGGGGCTGACCGCGCGCCACACCACGCAGGGTCATCGCTTCGAGGCCCAGGTCTCGCCGGTGGTGCTGAAGGACGCCGACAGCTACGCCGCCACGCTCGCCAAGGACGGTGCGGTGATCGCCTCGTTCGCCGAGCGCAAGGCCGAGATCGCGCGCCAGCTCGCGGCGGCCGCAGCGAAGGTAGGGGGCGGTTGCCGGCCGATCGAGGACGACGCACTGCTCGACGAAGTGACCGCGCTGGTCGAGCGGCCCAACGTGCTCATCTGCGAGTTCGAGACCCAGTTCCTCGATGTGCCGCAGGAATGCCTCATTCTCACGATGAAGGCCAACCAGAAGTATTTCCCGCTGCTGGATGCGCAGGGCAAGCTGACCCACCGCTTCCTGGTGGTCAGCAACATCAGCCCGGCGGACCCGAGCGCGGTGATCGGCGGCAACGAGCGCGTGGTGCGCCCGCGCCTGGCCGATGCCAAGTTCTTCTTCGACCAGGACCGCAAGAAGACGCTGGCCTCGCGCGTCGAAGGCCTGGGCAAGGTGGTCTATCACAACAAGCTGGGCACACAGGGCGAGCGCATGGAGCGCGTGCGCGCCATCGCCCGTGCCATCGGCCAGCAACTGGGGGGCGAGGTGCTCGCGCAACAGGCCGACACTGCCGCGCAGCTCGCCAAGACCGACCTGCTCACCGACATGGTGGGCGAGTTCCCGGAGTTGCAGGGCATCATGGGTGGCTACTACGCGCGCCACGATGGCCTGACCGAGGACATCGCCTTCGCGATCGAAGACCACTACCGTCCCCGCTTTGCCGGCGATGAGCTGCCGCGCAACATGGCGGGTGTGGTGGTGGCGCTGGCCGACAAGCTGGAGACCCTGGTTGGCATGTTCGGCATCGGCAACCTGCCCACGGGCGACAAGGACCCGTTCGCGCTGCGCCGGCATGCGCTGGGCGTGGTGCGGATGCTGGTCGAGAAGAACCTTCCGATCGATCTGAGCGCCCTGTTGCAATCGGCCGTGCCCGCTTTCGGCGCCCTGATCACCGACCCCAGTGCGGCCTTGTCCGACTTCATCTACGACCGCCTCGCCGGTGGCCTGCGCGAGCAGGGCTACAGCGCCCAGGAAGTCGATGCCGTGCTGGCCCTGCGCCCGTCGCGCCTGGGCGAGGTTGCCTTGCGCCTGCAGGCCGTGCGCGCTTTCGCCGCGTTGCCCGAAGCGCCCGCGCTTGCCGCTGCCAACAAGCGCATCGCCAACATCCTCAAGAAGGCCGAAGGCGAGGGTGCTGCGGTGCAGGAAGCGTTGCTGGTCGAGGCCGCCGAAAAGGGTCTGTTCGACGCCATGCAGGCCACCGTGCCCGCCGCCAACGCGAAGTTCGACGCCGAAGACTACACCGGCTCGCTGCAGGCGCTCGCCGCGCTGCGCGCGCCGGTCGATGCCTTCTTCGACGGCGTGATGGTCAACGCCGACGACCCCGCGCTCAAGGCCAACCGCCTCGGCCTGCTGCGCGAGTTGCACCAGGCCATGAACCGCGTGGCCGACCTGTCCCGTCTGGCGACCTGACACCGCCATGAAGCTGCTCATCCTCGACCGCGACGGCACGCTCAACCGCAGCCGGGACGATTACGTCGCCTCGCCGGAGGAGTGGGAGCCATTGCCCGGTGCGCTCGAGGCGGTGGCGCGGCTCAATCAGGGTGGCTGGCGCATCGTGCTGGCCACCAACCAGTCCGGCATCGGTCGGGGCCTGTTCGACATGGCTTCGCTCAACGCCATCCACGCCAAGATGCACCGCCAGCTGGCCGCGGCGGGGGCGCGCGTGGAGGCGGTGTTCATGTGCCCGCACGCGCCCGAAGACGCGTGTGCCTGCCGCAAGCCCGCGCCCGGCCTGTTCCTGCAGATCGGCGCGCGGTTCGGCATGCCGCTGGCCACGGTGCATGCGGCCGGCAACGCGATGCGCCACGTGCGCGCGGCCGCCGCCGCGGGCTGCCGCACCCATTTGCTGATGACGGGCAAGTCCGAACACCTGCGGGGCCGCCTGGGCTCGGGGGCGGCCATGGACCTCGCGGCGCTCGCGCCCGACCTGCCGCCCGGCACGCATCCCCACGACGACCTCGGCGCCTTCACCGACTGGCTGCTCGCGCAGCCCACCACCTGATCCTCGGTTCCCCAACATGATCCTCATCCATCTGCTGCGCTCGGTCCTGCACACCCTGTTCATGGCCGTGACCGTGGTGCCCTGGGCGCTGGCGGTGCTGGTCGCTGCGCCGTTTCTCAACAGCACGCAGATCTACTGGATGTGCGCGGGCTGGCTCAAGCTCGCGGTGGCCAGTGGCCAGCTGATCCTGGGCATCCGCAACGAGGTGATCGGCTTCGAGAACCTGCCGGTGGGCAGCACCGCGCCGGCGGTGCTGCTGCTCAAGCACCAGTCCACCTGGGAAACCTTCTGCATGCCAGCGCTGATGCCGCACCCGCTGGCCTACGTGTTCAAGAAGGAACTGCTCTACGTGCCCTTCTTCGGCTGGGCCATGAGCCGCATGGACATGATCCACATCGACCGCAGCAAGCGTGCCCAGGCCTTCAACAGGGTGGTCGAACAAGGCCAGCGCCTGCTCAATCAGGGCACCTGGGTCATCATGTTTCCCGAGGGCACGCGCATCCCGCGCGGCCAGAAGGGCCAGTACAAGAGTGGTGGCACGCGGCTGGCCGTGGCCACGGGAGCGCCGGTGATCCCGATTGCAGTGACCTCGGCCAAGTGCTGGCCGCGCAAGGCCTTCATCAAGCGGCCGGGCACGGTGGAGTTCTCCATCGGCAAGCCCATCCCCAGCGCGGGCCGTGAGCCCGACGAGCTGATGCGTGAGGTCGAGGCCTGGATCGAAGCGGAAATGCGCCGGCTCGATCCCGAGGCCTACCGCGCCGCCTGAGCACCGCCATGCAGCGCTTCGTGCAACTGGCGCTCGACTTCCTTGGCGCACCCGCGCCCGAGCCCCAGCGGCCCGCATCGCCGCCACCTCCGCCCGCGGTGGCCGCCCCCCCGGCCCTGCCCATGACCCAGGTGTTCCAGCCGGCGGCCTGGCACCATCCGCGCGCCAACCGCATGCTGCGGCTCGGCGCCTGCGAGGTGGCCTACGAATTCAAGCGCGGCAAACGCCGCACCATCGGACTGTCGGTCAGCACCGACGGCTTGAGCGTGAGCGCGCCGCGCTGGACGCCGGTCGGCGAGGTCGAGGCGCTGCTGCACGACAAATCGGCCTGGGTGCTGGAGAAGCTGCAGAGCGCCCGCCAGCGCGCCGGCGAGATGGAGCAGGCGCGCATCCGCTGGGCCGATGGTGTCGAGTTCGACTACCTCGGTGAGCGCATGCGCTTGGTGCTCGACCCCACGCACACCTTCACGCAGGTGGGCGGGGTGTTCGAGCCGGCGCCGGGTGGCCTGGCGACGCTGCGCATGGGGCTGGCGCGAAATGCGCAGGAAACGCAGATCCGCGACGCCGCGCAGGCCTGGCTGATGAAGCGGGCCAAGGCCTTGTTCACCGAGCGCCTGGACCACTTTGCGCCGCAACTGGGCGTGCGCTACAGCAAGCTGCGCCTGTCCAGTGCCGGCACGCGCTGGGGCAGCGCGAGCGCCGACGGGTCGATCCGCCTGAACTGGAGGCTGATCCACCTCAAGCTGGACATGATCGACTACGTCGTGGTGCACGAGCTCAGCCATCTGCGCCACATGGACCACAGTCCGCAGTTCTGGGATGTGGTCGCGAGTGTGCTGCCCGATCACGCCCAGCGCCGCCGTGAGCTGCGCGAGGCGGCCGTGCCGCTGGACGAATGACACCCTGGCGCGCGGGTCTCGCCGCAGAGCGATTCCGTTAAGATCGCCGCCTGACGTTGACGTAAACGTCAAATAACAGGGCACCCCCCATGGCGACGAACCCGACCTACACCATCAGCGACCTGGCCCGCGAGTTCGACCTGACCACGCGCGCCATCCGCTTCTATGAGGACATGGGCCTGCTGCAGCCGCAGCGCGAAGGCCCGGGGGGCCGCAACCGGGTCTACACCTCGCGCGACCGCACGCGCCTCAAGCTCACCCTGCGCGCCAAGCGCCTGGGGCTGTCGCTGACCGAGGCCAAGGACATCATCGACATGTACGACAGCCCGCGCGACACCGGACCGCAACTGCGCAAGTTCCTCACCGTGCTGGCCGACCACCGCCACCAACTGGAGGAGCAGATGGCCGATCTGCTGGCCAACCTCGATGAGGTGAAGACGCACGAGAAGGAAGCCCGCGCCCTGCTGGGCAAGATCGAAAAAAGCCCCAAGGCCTGACGGCCGGGGTAAGCTGCCGGCGTCCGTGGCCATGGGGCCGCGTCCTTGAAGAAAAGTGAAAGGCCGTTGCCATGTCCGTGATCGCCAGCATCGTCGTTGCGCTCGTCGCGCTGCTGCACTTCTACTTTCTCGTGCTCGAGATGTTCCTGTGGGACAAGCCGGCTGGCATGCGCGCCTTCGGCCAGACGCCCCAGTCGGCCGCGGCCACCAAGGTGCTGGCGGCCAACCAGGGGCTGTACAACGGCTTTCTGGCCGCCGGCCTGCTCTGGGGCCTGTGGCTGGGCCCCGAGGGCTTTGGCGTGAAAGTGTTCTTCCTGCTTTGCGTGCTGATCGCCGGCCTCTACGGCGCGGTCACGGCGAGCCGCAAGATCCTCTTTGTGCAGGCGCTGCCCGCCGCGCTGGGGCTCGTGCTGGTCTGGCTTAGCCGCACGGCCTGATCTAGGTCGCGACGGCGCCCCCGGTGTACAGGCGCAGGAATTCCTCGCTCGGGGGGATCGGTTTGATCACATCGATCAGCACGCCGTCGGGTCCTTGCACGATGAAGTGGCGCTGGCCGAAGGCTTCGTCCCGCAAGCCGAGCAGCACGGTCAGTCCCTGGGCGATCGCGCGCTCGTATTCCGCGTCGACGTCGGCCACCTCGAAGTTGAGCAGCACCCCCGAGGCCCGGCCACCCCGCGCGCTGGCCGGGATCGTGCTGTGCGTGCCATCGAGGATGGCGAGGTTGACGGCCGGGTCTTCGCTGGATTGCAGGTGCACGTACCAGCCGCAGTCGAACAGGCTGGTGAAGCGGAAATGGGTTTCGTAGAAGCGGGCCGTCTCGGCCACGCGGTCGGTCATGAGAACGGGATAGTACGAGGTGGATTTCATGGCGGGTCTCCAGTAAAAACATACATACAATATGCATGTAATTTCAATATAACATACAGACTGCATGTATGCAAAAGACCTTTCCTCCGCAGCGGCGTTCCCAAGGTGAACGCACCGACGCCACCCGCGCCGCGCTGGTGAGTGCGGCGCGGGCGCTGTTCGAGGCCCGGGGCTTCGCCGCCACCGGCACGCCCGAGATCGTCGCGGCTGCGAACGTGACCCGAGGCGCGCTGTACCACCATTTCACGGACAAGACCGACCTGTTCCATGCCGTGGCCCGTCAGGTGGCGCAGGAGGTGGCGGACGAGATCGCGCAGCGTTCGCGGCACCAGCCGAGTCCGGTGGACGCGCTGCTGGCGGGCGCCCAGGCCTATTTCGCCGCCATGGCCGAGGTTGGCCGCGCCCGCCTCTTGCTGCTCGAAGCCCCGGCCGTGCTGTCGGCCGAGCAGGTGCTCGGCTTGAGCGACCTCGCGGGCTTCAATGCTTTGCAAGAGGGTTTGCAGAACGCGCTGAAAAACCGCCCCGAGGCCGTGCCCTTGCGCGAACTCAGCGTGCTGCTATCGGCGGCATTCGACCGCGCGGCGCTGGCGATCGCCCGGGGAGAACCTGCCGCGCCCTATGAGCAGGCGGTCCGTCTGCTGCTGTCAAGCCTCGTCCCGGTCTGAGGCCTCTTCGAGCCAGACCACACGGCCCTGGCCGGCGTCGTTGAGACGCGTCACCAGGGCGTCGGCCTGCGGTTCGGGCACTTGCAGCGACACCGCCACGCCGTCGCCATGCAGCGCTTCGACCAGGCGCGCGCCGTGGCCGTCGAGCTCGCGGCGCAGCCAGCCTTCCAGCGCGTAGGGCAGCACGCAGCGCAGCGCGCGCCAGTGCACCAGCGGCACCTTGTCGGCCTGCAGCAGCGCCTGGGCCACGCTGTCGGTGTAGGCGCGCACCAGGCCGCCCGCGCCCAGCGGCGTGCCGCCGTAATAACGCACCACGGTGGCGAGCACGCCCTCCAGGTCCTGGTGGCGCAGCACCTCCAGCATGGGCCGCCCGGCGGTGCCGCCGGGTTCGCCGTCGTCGTTGGCGGCGGAGTGGCCGCCGGCCATGAGCGCCCAGCACACGTGGGTGGCGCTCGGGTGTTCGGCGCGCAAGGTCGTCACCCGCCGGAGCGCCGAAGCGCGGTCCGCCATCGGCTCCACGCAACCGATGAAACGGCTTTTCTTGATCAGGCTTTCGCTGTGAACCGGGGCGGACAGGGTGTAGGGCATGGGGCGTCGAGCATAGCCCTGTGGCCGACGCGGCTCGGCACCGTGGAAATTGACGTTTACGTAAACGTCAACGTAGAATCGCGGTTCACTGCCTGTTGCGAGACACCCCTTGACCTCTCCCACCTTCGAGCCGCGCCACGCCGGTTTTGACCAGCGCACGCGCGAGAGTTTTGCGCACCAGTCCGCCATGCGCACCCTGGGCGCCACGCTGGCCTCGGTGGCTCCCGGCCGGGTCGAGATCACCTTGCCCTGGGCCGAGCCGCTGACCCAGCAGCACGGCTTCCTGCACGCGGGCATGGTGGCGACCGCGCTCGACTCCGCGTGCGGCTATGCCGGCTTCACGCTGATGGCGTTGGAGGCCGCGGTGCTCACCATCGAATTCAAGATCAACCTGCTGGCGCCCGCGCAAGGCGAAAGCTTCCGCATGGTCGGCACGGTGATCAAGCCTGGGCGCACCGTCACGGTGTGCGAAGGCCACGCCTATGCCATCGACGGCGGGCGCGAGAAGCTGATCGCCACCATGGGCTGCACCCTCATGGCGGTGGTCGGCCGCGACAATATCCAGGGCTGAGCCCTTTCCCCAAACACCCCACGGAGACCCCCATGACCAACCTGCCCGGCCTGAACTTCCAGCTTGGAGAAGACATCGACGCACTGCGCGACGCGGTGCGCGA
The DNA here is from genome assembly GCA_018993155.1 of Hydrogenophaga sp. GTDB lineage: Bacteria > Pseudomonadota > Gammaproteobacteria > Burkholderiales > Burkholderiaceae_C > Hydrogenophaga. The sequence goes on along the minus strand of JAGKSX010000024.1, from coordinate 15,934 downwards.
TTTCGCGCAGGCCGAGATCGCGCCGCGCGCGGCCGAGATCGACCGCGCCGACCAGTTTCCCATGGACGTGTGGCGCAAGATGGGCGACCTGGGCGTGCTGGGCATCACCGTGGGCGAGGAATACGGCGGCGCCAACATGGGTTACCTGGCCCACATGATTGCCATGGAAGAGATCTCGCGCGCCTCGGCCAGCGTGGGCCTCTCGTACGGTGCGCACAGCAACCTGTGCGTGAACCAGATCAAGCGCAACGGCAACGACGCCCAGCGCAAGAAGTACCTGCCCAAGCTCATCAGCGGCGAGCACGTGGGCGCCCTGGCCATGAGCGAGCCCGGCGCGGGCTCGGACGTGATCAGCATGAAGCTCAAGGCCGAGGACAAGGGGGGTTATTACCTGCTCAACGGCAGCAAGATGTGGATCACCAACGGCCCGGACGCCGACACCATGGTGGTCTACGCCAAGACCGAGCCCGAGATGGGCGCGCGCGGCGTCACCGCCTTCATCGTCGAGAAGGGCATGAAGGGGTTCTCCACCGCGCAGAAGCTGGACAAGCTGGGCATGCGCGGCAGCCACACCGGCGAGATGGTGTTCAACAACGTCGAGGTGCCGGCCGAGAACATCATGGGCGGCCTGAACAACGGCGCCAAGGTGCTGATGAGCGGGCTCGACTACGAGCGCGCCGTGCTCACCGGTGGTCCGCTGGGCATCATGCAGGCCGTCATGGACAACGTGGTGCCCTACATCCACGACCGCAGGCAGTTCGGCCAGAGCATCGGCGAGTTCCAGCTGATCCAGGGCAAGGTGGCGGACATGTACACCGTGCTGCAGGCCGGCCGCTCGTTCGCCTACACCGTGGCCAAGAACCTGGACCTGCTTGGCACCGAGCACGTGCGCCAGGTGCGCAAGGACTGCGCCTCCGTGATCCTGTGGTGCGCGGAGAAAGCGACCTGGATGGCCGGCGAGGGCATCCAGATCTATGGGGGCAACGGCTACATCAACGAGTACCCGCTGGGTCGCCTGTGGCGCGACGCCAAGCTGTACGAGATCGGTGCGGGCACGAGCGAAATCCGCCGCATGCTGATCGGCCGCGAACTGTTTGCAGAGACGATGTGAAGGCCCGGGCCTTCTTGAGCGGACAATCCCACCCATGAGCAACGATCTTCAACACCTTCTCGAACACAACCGCCGCTGGGCAGCCCAGGTCGAGGCCGAGCGCCCCGGCTTCTTCACCAAGCTCTCGCAGCAGCAGAGCCCGCGCTACATGTGGATCGGCTGCTCCGACAGCCGCGTGCCGGCGAACCAGATCACCGGCCTGGACCCGGGCGAGGTCTTCGTGCACCGCAACGTGGCCAACGTGGTGGTGCCCACCGACCTGAACTGCCTGTCGACGGTACAGTACGCGGTCGACGTGCTCAAGGTCGAGCACCTGATGGTGGTGGGCCACTACGGCTGCGGCGGCGTGCTCGCCGCGTTGCGCGACACGCGCGTGGGTCTGGCCGACAACTGGCTGCGCCACATCAAGGACGTGCGCGACCGCCATTCCGCCCTGATCGCGGGCCTGTCGGAGAGCCACCGGCACGACGCGCTGTGCGAACTCAACGCCATTGAGCAGGTCGTCAACCTGGCACAGACCACCGTGGTGCAGGACGCCTGGAGCCGGGGCCAGTCGCTGGCCTTGCACGGCTGGGTCTACGGCCTCAAGGACGGCCTCGTGCAGGACTTGCAGATGACCGTGCGCGGCAACCCCGATCTCGACGCGGTCTACCTGCGCGCCATCGAAGGCGTGGCGGTGCGTCCACGCGACTGAGTTCCACAGGGCCGCGTGTGCCGGCCCGCCCCCCTTTCACTTTTGTTCAGCAGGAGTTTTCACCATGTCCGCAGATCCCATCGTCATCGTCGGCGCCGCGCGCACGCCCATGGGCGCGTTCCAGAGCGATTTCGCCAGCCTCTCGGCCCACGACCTCGGTGGCGCGGCCATCCAGGCTGCGGTGCAGCGCGCCGGGGTGGACCCGGCCCAGGTGGACGAAGTGCTGTTCGGCAACTGCCTCATGGCGGGCCAGGGCCAGGCGCCCGCGCGCCAGGCCGCGTTCAAGGGGGGCCTGCCGAAGTCGGCCGGCGCCGTCACGCTGTCCAAGATGTGCGGCTCGGGCATGAAGGCCGCCATGCTGGCGCACGACATGCTCGACGCCGGCAGCGCCAAGGTGATGGTTGCAGGGGGCATGGAAAGCATGACCAACGCGCCCTACCTGCTGCAAAAGGGCCGGGGTGGTTACCGCATGGGCCACGACAAGGTGTACGACCACATGATGCTCGACGGCCTGGAAGACGCCTACGAGGCCGGCCGCTCCATGGGCACCTTTGGGGAGGACTGCGCCGCCAAATACAGCTTCACGCGCGAACAGCAGGACGCGTTCGCCATCGCGTCGGTCACGCGCGCCAAGGCCGCCACCGACAGCGGCGCCTTCGCCGCCGAGATTACGCCCGTTACCGTGAAGGACCGCAGCGGCGAACGCGTGGTGTCCACCGATGAAGGCCCGGGCAAGGTCAAGCTCGACAAGATTCCCGCCCTCAAGCCCGCCTTCAAGAAGGACGGCACCATCACCGCCGCCTCCAGCTCGTCCATCAACGACGGTGCCGCCGCGCTGGTGCTGATGCGCGAATCCACCGCGAAGCAGCTCGGCGCTAAGCCGCTGGCGCGCATCGTGGCCCATGCCACGCACGCGCAGGAGCCGAACTGGTTCGCCACCGCGCCCGTGGGCGCCACGCAGAAGCTGCTGGAGAAGACCGGCTGGCAGGTTGGCGACGTCGATCTGTGGGAGATCAACGAGGCCTTTGCCGTGGTGCCGATGGCGCTCATGGCCGAGCTGAAGATCCCGCACGAGAAGGTCAACGTCAACGGCGGCGCCTGCGCGCTGGGCCACCCCATCGGCGCCAGTGGCGCGCGCATCCTGGTCACGCTGCTGCACGCTCTGAAGGCGCGGGGCGGCAAGAAGGGCGTGGCCACCCTGTGCATCGGCGGTGGCGAAGCCACTGCCATGGCGATCGAACTGACCTGAGGCCCGGCGCACCACCATGCTCACCGTGCTGGTGATCGGTGCGTCTCGCGGCATCGGCCTGGAGATGGTGCGTCAGTACCTGGAGACGGGTGAGCGCGTGATCGCCACGGCTCGCGACGACGCCGGCCTGGAGCGCCTGCGCGAGCTCGGTGCCGAACCGCTGCGCGTGGACGTGGCCGACCCCGCCAGCGTGAGCGGCCTGGCCTGGTCGCTTGATGGCGAGGAACTCGACGTGGCCCTGTACGTGGCGGGCGTGCTCGACCCCCACAGCGCGAAGATGCCGCCCACGCGCGAGGCCTTCGACCGCGTGATGCACGCCAACGTGCTCGGCCTGATGCAGGCCATGCCCCAGGTGATGCCCGCGGTCGAGGCGGCCGGTGGGGTGTTCGCGGCCTTCTCGAGCGAAATGAGCCAGGTCGGCCTGGTGGACGGCAGCGACGCCTGGCTGTACCGCGTGAGCAAGGCGGCCGTGAACATGGCCGTGGCCAGTGCCCGGCACAGTTACCCGGGCGCCACCTGCGTGGCGCTGGACCCGGGCTGGGTGCAGACCGACATGGGAGGCGGTGCCGCGCCGCTGACGGTCGAACGCAGCGTGGCCGGCCTGCGCCGCGTGCTGGCCTCGCTCACTCCCGAAGACAACGGCCGCCTCATCCACCACGACGGCCGGCGCGCCGCCAGCTGGTAACCCTCTCTCCTGCGAAAGACGCTTCCATGCCGCTCAACCAAGACCAACTCATGATCCGCGACGCGGTGCGCAGCTTTGCCCAGGAGCAGTTGTGGCCGAACGCGGCGAAGTGGGACAAGGCGCACCACTTCCCGAAGGATGTGCACCAGGGCCTGGCCGAACTCGGTGCCTATGGCATCTGCGTGCCCGAGGCGCTGGGTGGCGCGGGGCTGGACTACGTGACCCTGGCCGTGGTGCTGGAAGAAATCGCGGCCGGTGACGGTGGCACCAGCACCGCGATCTCGGTCACCAACTGCCCGGTCAACGCCATCCTGATGCGCTACGGCAGCGCGGCCCAGCAAGAGCGATGGCTGCGCCCGCTGGCGGCTGGCCAGATGCTGGGTGTGTTCTGCCTCACCGAACCGCACGTGGGTTCCGACGCGTCGGCGCTGCGCACGACGGCGGTGAAGCAGCCAGGCGGCGACTACGTGATCAACGGCGTCAAGCAGTTCATCACCAGCGGCAAGAACGGCCACCTGGCGATCGTGATCGCGGTGACGGACAAGGGCGCGGGCAAGAAGGGCATGAGCGCCTTCCTGGTGCCCACCGACACACCCGGTTATGTGGTGGCACGGCTGGAGGACAAGCTGGGTCAGCACAGCAGCGACACGGCGCAGATCAATTTCGAGAACTGCAGGGTGCCGGCCGAGAACCTGATCGGCGGGGAAGGCGAGGGCTACCGGATCGCGCTGTCGGCGCTGGAAGGCGGTCGCATCGGCATTGCGGCGCAGAGCGTGGGCATGGCGCGCAGTGCGTTTGAGTGCGCGCTCACCTATTCAAAACAGCGCGAGAGCTTTGGGCAGCCGATCTTCAACCACCAGGCGGTCGGTTTCAAGCTGGCCGAGATGGCGACGCAGATCGAGGTGGCGCGCGCCATGGTGCATCACGCGGCGGCCCTGCGCGACGCCGGAGAGCCCTGTCTGAAGGAGGCCGCCATGGCCAAGCTGTTCGCCAGCGAGATGGCGGAGAAGGTGTGTTCGGACGCGATCCAGGTGCATGGGGGCTATGGCTACGTGAGCGATTTCCCGGTGGAGCGCATCTACCGGGATGTGCGGGTGTGCCAGATCTACGAAGGCACTTCGGATGTGCAGAAGATCCTCATTCAACGGGCTCTGGCCTGATTTTTCTCTCTCCGGCGGGGCGGTCTTCGGCCGTGGGGGTGGCCGGCTCCGCTCATGTCCTCCGAACCGGCTTCGCCGGTTCTCCCCCTTTACTTCGCTGCGCCGGCCACCCCCACGGCCGAAGACCTGTTGGCGTGTGGGCGGTGATGCTCCTGCATCTCTTCTGGCTCACGGGTGCTCGGCGTTCTGCGCAGCGGGGTAAAGGAGGAGCCGGCACCAGCCGGCGGGGGACACCCGCGGAGCAGAGCGCCGGGCGTCCGTGAGCCCGCGAGGTCTAAGCCAGAAACGAACCCAAAGACCCGCTCCCTCGTATGATCGCGCCACCATGAACATCATCATCCTGGGCGCCGGCCGCGTGGGCGAAAGCGTCGCCGAAAGCCTGGTCTCCGAGCAGAACGACATCACCGTGATCGACATGGACCCAGCCCGCCTGCGCGCGCTGGAGGAACGGCTGGATCTGCGGGGCGTGGTCGGCAACGGTATCCAGCCCTCCGTGCTGCGCGAAGCCGGTGCGCAGGACACCGACATGCTCATCGCCTGCGCCGCGCACGACGAAACCAACCTGGTCGTCTGCAAAGTCGCCCACGACGTCTTCAACGTCCACAGCACCATCGCCCGCCTGCGCTCCCCCGAATTCACCGAAGGCGACGAATTGCTGGGCAAGAACGGCTTCGCCGTCGACCACGTGATCTGCCCCGAAGAGTCGGTGATGCGCTACATCCACCAGCTCATCAGCTACCCCGAAGCCCTGCAGGTGCTCGAGTTCGCCGACGGCCGTGCCAGCCTGATCGCGGTGCGCGCGGCCCATGGCGGCGCCCTGGTGGGCCACACCATCGGCGAGATCCGCGAACGCTTTCCCCACGCCGAAATGCGCGTCGTCGCGCTCTACCGGCTCGACGCCGAAATGGAAGCCACCCCGCAGACCCGCATCCTCGCGGGCGACGAGGTGTTCGTGCTGGCCGACACGCAGAAGATCCGCCACGTGCTGGGCGCGGTCCACCACATCGACAAACCCGTGCGCCGGCTCATGATCACCGGCGGCGGCAAGGTCGGCCTGCGGCTGGCGCGCAGCCTCGCGGGCCAATGCGAAGTGAAGATCATCGAACGCGACCTCCAGCGCTGCGAGTACCTGGCCAGCCAGCTGCCCTCGAACATGCTGATCCTGCAAGGCGATGGCGCCGACGAGGAACTGCTGCTGGACGAGAACGTGGGCGAGATGGACATGTTCCTCGCGCTCACCAGCGACGACGAGGACAACATCATGTCCGCCATGCTGGCCAAGCGCCTGGGCGCAGGGCGCGTGCTCTCGCTCATCAACCGCCGCGCCTACGCCGACATGATGCAGGGCAGCACCATCGACATCGCCATCTCGCCCTCGCAGGCCGTCATCGGTGAACTGCTCACCCACCTGCGGCGCGGCGACGTGGCCGCGGTGCACAGCCTGCGCCGGGGCGCGGCCGAAGCGCTCGAAGGCATCGCGCGCGGCGACGTCAAGACCAGCAAGCTGGTCGGTCGCAAGGTGGAGGAGATCAAGCTGCCCAAGGGTACGCGCATCGGCGCCATCGTGCGCGGCGAGGGCCGCAAGTCCGAGGTGCTGATGCCGCACCACGACACCGTGATCGAGACCGACGACCACATCATCGTCTTCATCCCGAACAAGCGCCTCGTCCGCGAGGTCGAGCGCCTGTTCCAGGTGAGTGCCACCTTCTTCGGCTGAAGACCCCCGCGCCATGTACAACGTGCTGCCGGTTCTCGCCGTGTTTTCGCGCATCCTGCTGGCGTTCGCGCCGGCTTTTCTGGTGCCGCTGGCCTGGGCCTGGTTCCTGGACGCGCGCGACCACGCCGCGGTCTGGGCCGTGGGCTTCGCGGTCACGGCGGCCTGCGGCCTGGTGCTGTGGCGCTACACCCGCCTGCACCGCCGCGAGCTGCAGACCAAGGACGGCTTCCTGCTGGTCAACCTGGTGTGGCTGGTGCTGCCGGCCTTTGCCGCCGCGCCGCTGCTTTACACCGTGCCCGGCATCGGCGTGACCAAGGCCTACTTCGAGGCCATGAGCGCGCTCACCGCGACGGGCGCCACCGCCATCTCGGGGCTCGACGCTTTGCCGGTCTCGGTCAATGTGTGGCGCTGCTTCCTGCAGTTCATCGGCGGCCTGGGCATCATGCTGCTGGTGGTCGCCGTGCTGCCTCTGCTGGGGCTCGGCGGTGTGCAGCTCTACCGGGCCGAGACGCCGGGGCCGATGAAGGACACCAAGTTCACGCCCCGCATCGCTGAAACCGCGCGCGGCCTCTGGGGCGTGTATGTGCTGCTCTCGGTGGCCTGCATGCTGGCCTACCGCTGGGCCGGCATGGGCTGGGCCGATGCCTTCATGCACATGTGCACCACCATGGGCCTGGGCGGCTTCTCGTCGCACGACGCCAGCTTCGGCTACTTCAACTCGCCCGCGATCGAGAACGTCGCCACCGTGTTCATGCTGCTCTCCGGCGTGAGCTTCATGCGCTACTTCATCGTGCTGCGCCGGCGTTCCCTGCGCCCGCTCACCGACGACAACGAGATCCGCACCTACGTCGGCGTGATGGCCGTCTCCATCGTGGTGGTGGCCGCGCTGCTGGTGGCGCACGGGGGCTACAGCGACTGGGCCGAGGCGCTGCGCACCAGCGCCTTTCACGTGGTGTCGATGGCGACCACCACGGGCTACGCGTCCGCCGATTACGCGAAGTGGCCGGTGTTCGCGCCGGTGCTGCTGCTGTTCCTGGGTTGTTTCGTGTCCTGCGCCGGCTCCACCGGCGGCGGCATCAAGATGGTCCGCATGGTGTTGCTGATCAAGCAGGCCCGGCGCGAGCTGGTGCGCATCATCCACCCGCGCGTGGTCAACCCGGTCACGCTCGGCGGCGTGGTCATGCCCGCCTCGGTGATGGCCGCCGTGCTGGGCTTCATGCTGATCTACGGCGCCACCACCGTGGGCCTGACCATGGTGCTGCTGCTCACCGGCATGGACGTGGTGACCGCGTTCTCCGCCGTGATCGCCACCGTCAACACCATCGGCCTGGGCCTGGGTGAGGTGGGGCCCACCGGCCACTTCGGTGGGCTGAGCTCGGTGCAGCTGTGGGTGCTGAGCTTCTCGATGCTGCTGGGCCGGCTGGAGTTGCTGACCGTGCTCGTTCTCTTCACCACCCACTTCTGGAGAAAGTAGGCCCACCCCTGCCGCGCTTCGCGCGACCCCCTCAAGGGGGCGGCGCCTGCGGCCTGGCGAAGCCAGTTCCCCGGCGCCTCTGGATCAAGACACGTCAGTTGCGAGCGGGGATCTTCAGGCCGCGCTGCACGGCGGGGCGCTGCTCGAAGGCTTCAAGCACCCGTTTCAGGTTCGGGAAGTCGGCGAAGCCCACGATCTCGCCCGCGCCGTAGAAGCCGACCAGGTTGCGCACCCAGGGCCAGGTGGCGATGTCGGCGATGGTGTAGGCGTCGCCCATCAGCCAGGCGCGGCTCTCCATGCGCTCGTTCAGCACCTTGAGCAGGCGCTTGCTCTCGTTCACGTAGCGGTCGCGCGGTCGCTTGTCCTCGTAGTCCTTGCCGGCGAACTTGTGGAAGAAGCCGAGCTGGCCGAACATCGGACCCACGCCGCCCATCTGGAACATCAGCCACTGCAGGGTCTCGTATTTGCCCGCCGCGTCGTCGGGCAGGAAGCGGCCGGTCCTGCCGGCCAGGTAGACCAGGATCGCGCCCGACTCCCAGAGCGCCAGCGGGCGCCCGTCCGGCCCGTTGGGGTCGAGGATGGCGGGGATCTTGTTGTTCGGGTTGAGCGAGAGAAACGCCGGCGACATCTGGTCGTGGGTGTCGAAGCTCACCAGGTGCGGCTCGTAGGGCAGACCGGTTTCCTCCAGCATGATCGAGACCTTCACGCCGTTGGGCGTGGGCAGCGAGTAGAGCTGGAGGCGATCGGGGTGGGCGGCGGGCCATTTCTGGGTGATGGCGAAGGTGTCGAGCGTGCTCATGGGCGGTCCTTGAAGTCGAAGACGAGAGGCGCCATTGGAACACCCGCTCGCCATGCCCCCACCCTTGCAAGGGGATCGATAATCGGTCCCTCATGCCCACGACGAAAGACGCCTGCCCTTGTGGCCTCGGCCCGGATTTTCCGCATTGCTGCGGTCGCTACCTCGGCACTGGCGTTCCCGCCCCTGACGCCGCGGCGCTCATGCGCTCACGCTACACCGCCTTTGTGCGCGGTGACGAGGCGCACCTGCTGGCCACCTGGCATCCGAGCCAGCGGCCGGCTTCCCTGGACCTGGATGGCAGCGTGAAGTGGCTGGGGCTCGAGGTGAAGCGCCACATACCGCTCGACGACACCCACGCCGAGGTCGAGTTCGTGGCGCGCTCGCGGGTGCAGGGGCGCGGCCAGCGCCTGCACGAGCGCAGCCGCTTCGTGCGGGAGAATGGCCATTGGTTTTATGTCGATGGAGAAATGAAGTGACGCCACGAACGAAGCAGCCTCAAACAGAGACATCGAGGATCCGGCTCCGCCGGTCCCAGATGTCGCCCCCCTCGAGGGGGGAGGCGCCGAGGGCGACGCAGGGGGTGCTCCATGTTTGATGCAGTTCTGTTTGATTGCGACGGCGTGCTCGTGGACAGCGAGCCCATCACCAACGGTGTCTTGCGCGAAGTGCTCAACGAGAGCGGCTGGGCGCTGACCCAGGCCGAGTGCATGGATATTTTTATCGGCAAGGCGGTGCGCGACGAGCGCGCGCGCATCGAGGCCGAGACTGGCAAACCGTTCACCGAAGAATGGTTGCAAGGCTTCTACGCGCGCCGCAACGTGCGCCTGCTGGCCGAGCTCAAGGCGGTGCAGGGCGCGGTGGAGGCGGTGACGGCCATCCACCGTCAGGTGGCCGGCCGCATCGCCTGCGCCTCGGGCGCCGACCGGCCCAAGGTGGTGATGCAGCTCGATCTCGTGGGCATGCTGCCGCTGTTCGGTGAGCGCGTCTTCAGCGGCCACGACCAGCCGCGCTCCAAGCCTGCGCCCGACGTCTATCTGGCCGCCGCCGCGCACCTGGGCGTGGACCCGGCGCGCTGCCTGGTGGTGGAGGACACGGCCACCGGCGCCCAGGCCGGGCTGGCGGCCGGTGCCACGGTGTGGGGCTACTGCCCCGAGGGGCATGGGCGCGCGTTCGAGGGCCTACCGGTGGCGCGCGTGTTCGGCCACATGGACGAGTTGCGCGAGCTGTTCGCTGCGCCACTCGCCCGGTGAGCGCCCGGTCCAGCCGCGAAACGCGCGGATGAAGCTCTTCTCATTCTGGAACCCGCAGGCCTGGGCCACCTGCTTGACCGGGCGGCGGGTGCGCAGCAGCAGCTCGGTGGCGCGCTGGCGCCGCACCTCGTCCTTCAGCGCCTGCAGCGAGGCGCCCTCGTCCTTGAGCTGGCGGTGCAGGGTGCGCGCCGAGACGTTCAGCAGCGCGGCTAGGTCGTCGGCGTTGTGGGCGTCCAGCGGCTGGGTCGCGAGCACCTGGCGCACGCGCTGCACCAGCAGGCGGTCGCGCCGGTAGGAGCGCACGGTGAGCGGCAGGGCGCGCTGCAGCAGCTGGTTCATGGCGGCCTCGTCGCGCCGCATCGGCAGGCTGAGGTAACGCGCGTCGAAAGCGATCGCGGCCTCATCCGCGCCGAAGGTGGCCGGACCGTCGAACAGCACGGCATACGCGTCCAGGTGCGGCGGCGGCGCATAGGGAAACTGCGCGCCCTGCAACGGGATGCGAGAATCCACGTACCAGCTCGCCAGGCCGTGGATGTTGCGCAGCACCGAGACCACGCAGAACTCGGTGAGCGGCCCAGGGCGGCGGTGCGGGCGCAGCACCAGCCGTGCGCGCTCGCCCACGGTCTCCAGCGAGAGCGCCACATCGTCGGTGATCAGGCCGTGGTGGCGGCACCAGCGCCGCAGCGCCATGCCCAGCGTGGGCGCCGAGAGGGAGGCGCGCGCCAGCATGCCGTAGCTGCCCCACGGCAGGGCGCGGCTGAAGCAGCCCAGGCCTTCGTCGTCGAGTTCGCGCATGGCGGCCTCCGACACCGCTTCCATCTGCGCCGCGGTGATGCGGGCGTCCGGTTGATCAACTTTCCCTGGCGGAATTTGTGCCAGTTCGAGCGCACCTGCCGGGTTCATGCTTCGCGCGCGGTAGGCCGCCACCATGGCACGAACAAAAGCCATGGGGGTGAGGGCGGGGGTCAAGGCGGGAGGCATGGCGCCAGTTTCGCCAGATCCGGCGGTATTTGCAACCTGCATGGCAGACCGTCCCTCATCCGCGTGTCTATCCTCCACAATGCCCCGAAACACCACAACGGATGCCGCCATGCCGATCCTGGAGACACAACTCAACGCCCGTTCCGCCGACTTCCAGGCCAATGCCCAGGCCATGCAGGTGGTGGTCGACGACCTCAAGGCCCAGATCGCCAAAGCCACCCTGGGCGGCGGTGAAGCCGCCCGCGCCAAACACACCGCGCGCGGCAAGCTGCTGCCACGCGACCGCGTGCAGATGCTGCTGGACCCGGGCACGCCCTTCCTGGAACTCAGCCCGCTCGCGGCGCTGAACATGTACCCCGATCGCGACGGCACCGACAGCGCGCCCTGTGCCGGTGTGATCGCCGGCATCGGCCGCGTCAGTGGGGTGGACTGCCTGATCGTCTGCAACGACGCCACGGTGAAGGGCGGCACCTACTACCCGATGACGGTGAAGAAACACCTTCGGGCGCAGGAGGTGGCGATGCAGAACAACCTGACCTGCATCTACCTGGTGGACTCGGGCGGCGCCAACCTGCCGAACCAGGACGACGTGTTCCCCGACCGCGAGCACTTCGGGCGCATCTTCTACAACCAGGCCAACATGAGCGCCAACGGCATCGCGCAGATCGCGGTCGTCATGGGCTCGTGCACCGCCGGCGGCGCCTACGTGCCGGCCATGAGCGACGAGACCATCATCGTCAAGAACCAGGGCACCATCTTCCTGGGCGGCCCGCCGCTGGTGAAGGCCGCCATCGGCGAGATCGTGAGCGCCGAAGACCTGGGCGGCGGCGACGTGCACACGCGCCTCTCGGGCGTGGCCGACCACCTGGCTCAGAACGACGCGCACGCGCTCGCGCTGGCGCGCCAGGCCGTGGCCACGCTCAACCGCCGCAAGGTCGCCACCCAGGCGCTGCGCGAACCGCGCGCGCCGCTGTACGACCCGAAGGAGATCTACGGTGTCATCCCGGTCGACACGCGCAAGCCCTACGACGTGCGCGAGATCATTGCCCGTGTGGTCGACGGCAGCGAGTTCCACGAGTTCAAGGCGCGCTACGGCGCCACCCTGGTCTGCGGCTTCGCGCACATCGAGGGCATGCCGATCGGCATCGTGGCCAACAACGGCGTGCTGTTCTCCGAGAGCGCACAGAAGGGCGCGCACTTCATCGAGCTGTGCTGCCAGCGCAAGGTGCCCTTGCTGTTCCTGCAGAACATCACCGGCTTCATGGTCGGCCGCAAATACGAGAGCGAGGGCATCGCGCGCCACGGCGCCAAGATGGTCACGGCCGTCGCCACTGCCCAGGTGCCCAAGTTCACCATCATCATCGGCGGCAGCTACGGCGCCGGCAACTACGGCATGTGCGGCCGGGCCTACAGCCCGCGTTTCCTCTGGATGTGGCCCAACGCGCGCATCAGCGTGATGGGTGGCGAGCAGGCCGCCAGCGTGCTGGCCACCGTGCGGCGCGACGGCATCGAGGCCAAGGGCGGCAGCTGGAGCGCCGACGAAGAGGCGAAATTCAAGCAGCCGCTGCTCGACCAGTTCGCGCACCAGTCGCACCCGTACTACGCCAGTGCCCGCCTGTGGGACGACGGCGTGATCGATCCGGCCGACACGCGCCGTGTGCTCGGTCTCGCGCTGTCCGCCACCCTGAATACGCCGATCGGCGAGCCGAAGTTCGGCGTCTTCCGCATGTGAGGGCGCCATGAACCGCACCATCTACGACAACCCCGACCACGAGCTGCTGCGCGACCAGGTCGCGCGTTTTCTGGAACGCGAAGTGGAACCGCACGCGGCCGCCTGGGAAGAGACCGGCATGGTGCCGCGCGACGTGCTGCGCCGCATGGGCCAGGCGGGCCTGCTGGGCCTGATGTTCGAAGGCGAATACGGCGGCGGCGACGCCGACGCGCTGACCAACCTGGTGTTCGCCGAAGCGCTGTCGCAGTCCACCTTCGCCGGTTTCATCATCACCGTGCTGGTGCACACCGACATGGCCGGCCCGCACCTGCACCACGCGGGCAATCCGGCGCAGAAGGCGAAGTACCTGAAGAAGGTCACGGCCGGCGAGATGATCACGGCGGTCGGCATCACCGAACCCGGCGCGGGTTCCGACGTGGCGGGCATCCGCACCACGGCGCGCAAGGAAGGCAACCAGTGGGTGCTCAATGGCACCAAGATGTTCATTACCAACGGCGTGCACGCCGACCTGTACTTCGTCGCCGCCAAGACAGGCACGGCGCGCCACGACGTGACCATGTTCATCGTCGAGAAGGGCACGCCGGGCTTCTCGGTCGGTCGCGCGCTCAAGAAGACCGGCTGGCTTTCCAGCGACACGGCCGAACTGGTGTTCGACAATGTGCGCATCCCGGAAGAGAACCTGCTCGGCGAACAGGGCAAGGGCTTCTACTCGGTCATGAAGAACTTCCAGACCGAGCGCATCGCGCTCGCGGCCATGGCGGTCGGCCATTGCACCCAGGCCCTGAAGCTCACGCTCGACTACGTGCGCCAGCGCCAGGCCTTCGGCGCCACGCTGTGGGACAAGCAGACCATCCGCCAGCGCGTGTCGATGCTGGACGCCAAGACGCGCGCGGCGCGCCAGTTCATGTACCACTGCGCCTGGAGCGTGACCCAGGGCCACGACATCGTGCAGGAGGTCTCCATGCTCAAGGCCCTCACCGGCGAGCTGGTCAACGAGGTGGTGCAGACCTGCCAGCAGTTCCACGGCGGCATGGGTTTCATCCGCGAGACCGCGATCGAGCGCCTCTGGCGCGACGCGCGCGTGCTGGCCATCGGCGGCGGCGCCACCGAAGTGATGCTGGAAGAAGTGGCGAAGAGGTACTGAACATGAGCAACGTGATCGATGTGACCCGCCCCACGCCGCACGTGGCGAAGGTGTGGCTCAACCGCCCCGACGTGCGCAACGCCTTCAACGACGACGTGATCGCCGCGCTCACCGCGGCCTTCACCGAGCTGTCGCAAGACGAGAACCTGCGCGTGGTCGTGCTCGGCGCGCACGGCAAGGCCTTCTGCGCCGGGGCCGACCTGAACTGGATGAAGACCATGGCCGGCTACAGCTGGGACCAGAACCGCGCCGACGCGCAGCAGCTGGCCGACATGCTGTGGACGCTGGACCAGTGCCCGGTGCCGGTGGTCGGCCGCATCCAGGGCGACTGCTACGCAGGCGGCATGGGGCTGGCGGCGATCTGCGACGTGCTGGTGGCGGTGGAGGGCGCGACCTTCTGCCTGTCCGAGGCGCGCCTGGGCCTGCTGCCCGCCACCATCAGCCCCTATGTGGCACGCGCGCTCGGCGTGCAGGCCTCGCGCCGCTACATGGTGACCGCCGAGCGCTTCAGCGCGGTGCGCGCGCACGCGCTGGGCATGGTGCACGAGCTCGCCACGCCCGAGACGCTGGACGCGAAGGTGGAAGAGCTCGTCGCCACGCTGGTGGCCAACGGCCCCAAGGCCGCGCGCGAATGCAAGCGCCTGGTGCGCGATGTGGGCGGCCAGCCGATCACCGAAGCCCTGCGCAGCGAGACGGCCCGCCGCATCGCGGATGTGCGCGCCAGCGACGAAGGCCGCGAAGGCCTGCAGTCCTTCCTGCAGAAGCGCCCGCCGGGCTGGTTGCCGGCGGCCTGAGCGGGGCGACACCATGGCCGACTGGTTCCACACCCTGGGCACACCCGAGCTGCTGGCGCTCGCGGGTGCGCTCGGCTGGGCCAGCGGTTTTCGCCTCTACGCCGTGGTGTTCATCGTCGGCCTGGCCGGCGCCCTGGGCTGGATGGAGTTGCCCGCCGGCCTGCAGGCGTTGCAGCACCCGGTGCTGCTGGGCACGGCCGGCTTCATGCTCTTCGTCGAGTTCTTTGCCGACAAGATTCCGGTGGTCGATTCGCTCTGGGACGCGATCAACAGCGTGGTGCGCATCCCGGCCGGCGCGGCGCTCGCGGCGGGGGTGTTCGGCGCCGACAGCGGCACCGTGGCACTCGCCGCCGCGCTGCTCGGCGGCACGCTGGCTGCCACCAGCCAGGCCGCCAAGACCACCACGCGCGCGGCCATCAACAGCTCGCCCGAACCGTTCTCCAACCTCGGCATGAGCCTGGTCGAGGACGGCCTGGTGGTCGGCGCGGTCTGGCTTGCCACGAACCACCCGCTGGTCTTTGTCGTGTTGCTCGCGATCACCGTCGTGCTGATGTGGATCGCCACCTGGATGCTCTTCAAATTCCTGCGCGCGGTGTTCCGCCGCGTGCGCTCCTTCTTCACCGCCACCGCCTAGGAAGTCCCATGTTCCACAAGATCCTGATTGCCAACCGGGGCGAGATCGCCTGCCGCGTCGCCGCCACCGCGCGCCGCCTGGGCGTGAAGACCGTCGCCGTCTACTCGGACGCCGACGCGCGCGCCAAGCACGTGGCCGCCTGCGACGAGTCGGTGCACATCGGCGGCTCCGCACCCAAGGAAAGTTACCTGCAGTGGGAGCGCATCATCGCGGCCGCCCAGGCGACGGGCGCGCAGGCCATCCACCCGGGCTACGGCTTCCTGAGCGAGAACGAGGCGTTCGCCAACGCCTGCGTGAAGGCCGGTCTGGTCTTCATTGGCCCGCCGTCGTCGGCGATCGAGGCCATGGGCCTGAAGGCAGAGTCCAAGCGCCTGATGGAAAAGGCCGGCGTGCCACTGGTGCCGGGCTACCACGGCGCCGACCAGGACCCGGCCCTGCTGCAGCGCGAGGCCGACCGCATCGGCTACCCCGCGCTCATCAAGGCCAGTGCGGGCGGCGGCGGCAAGGGCA
>JAGKSX010000141.1 GCA_018993155.1 Hydrogenophaga sp. | reverse complement strand
CCGTACACGCGCCCCGACTCTTCGCCCGGGGCGGCGAGTTCGCGGGTGGGGGTGAGCTCCAGGGCACGGATGCCCACGCCGCCGAAGCGGCTCTTGGCGCGCTCGCTGCCGGAGAGGCGTTGCAGCCGCGGGAGGGTGAAGGCGGCGGTCTTGCCGGTGCCCGTCTGGGCGCCACCGGGCAGGTCGCGGCCGGCCAGCACGGCGGGGATGGCTTCCACCTGGATGGGGGTGGGGGTTTCGTAACCGTGCTCGCGCACGGCTTGCACGATGGCCGGGGCCAGGTTCAGATCGTCAAAGGTCATGTAGATGAGGCGCCCGTCCAGGGCGCTGGGGGCATCGGCCACTCCGGATGTCGCGGCCTGGTTGGCTGCGGCGCCCGGTCAGTCTGGGGCAGATGGATTCAGGAAGTCGGTGGCCGCAAGCGGGTTGCGCACACCCCGGCGAAGTGCCGGCGCCGGGCCAACTGAAGTGCCCGACAGGGTCTATTGTCGCACGATCGGGGCTTTGCCGCCGCCAACCGCCGTTCAAAAGCGGTCCACGGGTCTCTGAGGGGATAATCATGGGTTGCGCGGCCGTCCTGGCTGCAGATTCTTCAGGCAGAACATTCCCATGGCTCAATACGTTTTTTCCATGAACCGGGTCGGCAAGATCGTGCCGCCCAAGCGACAGATCCTCAAGGACATCTCGCTCTCGTTCTTCCCGGGCGCCAAGATCGGCGTGCTGGGCACCAACGGCTCGGGCAAGTCCACGCTGCTCAAGATCATGGCCGGCATCGACAAGGAGATCGAGGGCGAAGCGATCCCGATGCCGGGCATCCGCATCGGCTACCTGCCCCAGGAACCCCAGCTCGACCCCGAGCAGAACGTGCGCGAGGCGGTGGAGGCCAGCATGAGCGGCGTGCGCGCCGCGCAGAAGCGCCTGGACGAGGTCTACGCGGCTTATGCCGAGGAAGACGCGGACTTCGACGCCCTGGCCGCCGAGCAGGCGCAGCTCGAAGCCATCATCGCGACCTCGGGCACCGACGGAGAACACCAGCTCGAAATCGCGGCCGACGCGCTGCGCCTGCCGCCCTGGGACGCCAAGATCGGCGTGCTCTCCGGCGGTGAGAAGCGCCGCGTGGCGCTGTGCTGCCTGCTGCTGTCCAAGCCCGACATGCTGTTGCTCGACGAGCCGACCAACCACTTGGACGCCGAATCGGTGGACTGGCTCGAACAGTTCCTGCAGCGTTTCCCCGGCACCGTGGTGGCCATCACCCACGATCGCTACTTCCTGGACAACGCGGCCGAGTGGATTCTCGAGCTCGACCGCGGCCACGGCATTCCCTACAAGGGCAACTACTCGACCTGGCTGGAGCAGAAGGAAGCCCGCCTGGAGCAGGAGCAGCGCACCGAAGACGCCCGCACCAAGGCCATGAAGAAGGAGCTGGAATGGGTGCGCCAGAACCCCAAGGGCCGCCAGGCCAAGAGCAAGGCGCGCCTGGCCCGTTTCGAAGAGCTGAGCGACGTCGAGTACCAGAAGCGCAACGAAACCAACGAGATCTTCATTCCCGTGGCCGAGCGCCTGGGCAACGAGGTGTTCGAGTTCAAGAACGTCAGCAAGTCCTTCGGCGACCGCCTGCTGATCGACAACCTGAGCTTCCAGATCCCCGCGGGCGCCATCGTTGGCATCATCGGCCCCAACGGCGCGGGCAAGTCCACGCTGTTCAAGCTGATCAGCGGCAAGGAACAGCCGGACTCCGGTGAAGTGAAGATCGGCCAGACCGTGAAGATGGCCTTCGTCGACCAGAGCCGTGAAGGCCTGGATGGCGACAAGACCGTGTGGGAAGACATCTCGGGCGGGCTGGACATGATCACCGTGGGCAAGTTCCAGATGCCCAGCCGCGCGTACTGCGGCCGTTTCAACTTCTCCGGCGGCGACCAGCAAAAGCGCGTGGGCAGCCTCTCGGGCGGTGAACGCGGGCGCCTGCACCTGGCCAAGACGCTGGCCGAGGGCGGCAACGTGCTGCTGCTGGACGAACCCTCGAACGACCTGGACGTGGAAACCCTGCGCGCGCTCGAAGACGCGCTGCTCGAGTTCGCCGGTTGCGCGCTGGTCATCAGCCACGATCGCTGGTTCCTCGACCGCATCGCCACCCACATCCTGGCCGCCGAGGGCGACAGCCAATGGGTGTTCTTCAACGGCAACTACCAGGAGTACGAAGCCGACAAGAAGAAGCGCCTGGGTGAAGAGGGTGCCAAGCCCAAGCGCATGCGCTTCAAAGCCTTGAAGTGATGTCGGACGTCGAAGCCGCCACGCGCCACTGGATCGAGAAGGCCGTCATCGGCCTGAACCTGTGTCCGTTCGCGCGCGCGGTGTACGTGAAGAACCAGGTGCGCATCGTGGTGAGCACCGCGCGGCACCTGGACGCCTTCCTGGACGACCTCGACCGCGAGCTCGACCTGCTGGTGAACACGCCGGCCGAAGAGATCGACACCACCCTGCTGGTGCATGCCACGCTGTTCCCCGATTTCGAGGTCTTCAACGACTTCCTCAACGTGGTGGACGACGTGGTGGCCGAGCACGAGCTCGAAGGGGTGATCCAGGTGGCGCCGTTTCACCCCTTGTTTCAATTCGAGGGCACGGCGCCGGACGACGTGACCAACGCCACCAACCGCGCGCCGTTTCCCACGCTGCACCTGCTGCGCGAGGACAGCGTCGAGCGCGCGATCGAGACCGCCGGTGGTGACGCCGACGCCATCGTCGAGCGCAACCTGCAGACCCTGCGCGACCTGGGCGCCGATGGCTGGCGCGCGTTGATGGCTGAACGGTGAACACCAGGCCTTTTCGGCCTACTTTTGCGCTATGGTGGTGGCACCCTCCTGCCGATAATGGGCATAACCCTTTCCGTTTTCTTCCCCGCTCACGAAGGACACCGGCTGCATGGACGCCAGCAACACCCAGGCCTTTGACGCCTGCCTCCGCGAAGCCCTGGCGCAGACCCGCGAATGGGTGCCGCGCTGGCTGGGCAAGCTGCACAGCACCCTCAAGGACCGGGAGCTCACGGCCGGCCAGCTCAGCGAGAAGCAGGGCATGCTGCAGGCGCGCACCACGCTGGAGTCGCACCGCGACCTGATCGCCACCCGTTTTCTCGCCGCGTTCGCCGAGTCGATGGAGAACGCCCTGCCGCACACCGGCACCGGTTCGCGGCGCTCGCCCACCGTGAGTTTCGACGAGCTCGAACTCATGGGCGACGACCAGGTCCAGGAAACCGTGGAGCTCGCCCGCGTGCAGCAGGTCGTGAAGATGGCGGTGGACGAAGAGCTGGTCACGCTGACCTCGCGCATGAGTGGCGCCCAGGGTCTCACGGTGGTGAACCCCGAGGCCAATCCCCTGCGGGTCGAGGTGGTCGTGGCCGCGCTGATGACGGCGCTCAAGGGCCTGCACGTGGAAGCCGCGGTGCGCACGCGCTGGCTGCAGGTCGGCGCGATGTCGCTCGGTGACGAGCTGCGCCACCTGTACGCCCATTTGAGCAAGCAGCTCGATCGCTCGGGCGTGAAGCCGGCCGGGTACGTGGTGACGCAGGCCGCGGCGCCTCGCCGGTCGGTCGCGGCGGCCAGCCCGCGGGACGAGGCGGTTTCGGTGCAGGAAGTGCTGGTCAACGACAACCTGCTCACGCTCGACCATCTCCACCAGTTGCTGGTCGGCAACCTCGACCTCAACGAGAAGTCCAACAGCAAGACGGCGGTGTCGGACAACGTCATGGGCCGCACGCTGGCCAGCGAGGTCGTCACCCTCATGCTCAAGCGCATCGCGGCCGACGAGCGCCTGCTCGCGCCGGTGCGCAACCTGGTGCAGGACATGAAGCCCGCGTTGCTGCAGCTGGCGCGCAGCGAGCCGCGCTTCTTCGCCGACAAGCAGA
The DNA here is from genome assembly GCA_018993155.1 of Hydrogenophaga sp. Taxonomy (GTDB): domain Bacteria; phylum Pseudomonadota; class Gammaproteobacteria; order Burkholderiales; family Burkholderiaceae_C; genus Hydrogenophaga. Next base: position 14,657 of record JAGKSX010000141.1, on the reverse strand, counting down.
ACCCCGCGCGCCGCCTGCTCGACGCCATCACCGAGCGCAGCCTGGCCTTCACCAGCGAGATGGATCCGGGCTACAACCCGTTTTCCAACCAGGTGCGCGGCATCGTGCGCACCCTGCTCAAGCCGGGCGAGGACCTTGCCGAACGCTTCCCCAGCCTGCTGGCGGACCTGCACCGTTCGCAAGCGGAGGCCGTGGCGCCCGCGCAGGTGCAGGCGCGTGGCCTGGCGGTGCAGACGCTGGTGCGCGTGGAGCAGCGCAACCTGCTGGCCGAACGCGTGGCGGCCGAGATCCGCGCGCGCAACGACTTCGAAAAAGCACCGGGTGTGGTGCGGCGCTTCCTCACCGGTCCCTGGTCGCAGGTGGTGGCGCAGGCGCGGCTGGAGATGTCCGAGTCTTCACCCGTGTCGCCGGTCGACTCGCCCGCGCGGCGCTACAGCGACATCCTGCCCGACCTGCTGTGGTCCAGCCAGCTGGCGCTGGCCAGCCTGAACCGGCCGCGCCTGGTCAAGGTCATCCCCGGCGTGCTGCGCACGCTGCGCGAAGGCCTGGACTCCATCGACTACCCGCGCGAGCAGACCGAGGCCTTTTTCCAGGCGCTCATGGGTCTGCACGAGGCGGCCTACAAGACCCAGCGCAGCAGCCAGGAGCCGCCGCCCGAGGAAGAACAGCCCAGCATCCAGCCGGAGATGGACGACGAGCCCTGGATGCAGCGCACCGAGGCGCGCGACTCCTGCCTGATGGACGACGTGCTGCTCGACTCGCAACTGACCTCCACCCAGCCGGCGTTTCTCGAAACCCGGCCCATGCAGCGGCAGCGCGACTGGGCCGAAGTCAAGGCCGAGATGGCGGTGCAGCGCACCTCGGACCTGCCCGTGGGCACCTGGGTGGATGTGCTCCAGGACGGTCAGGCCATGCGCTGGCAGATCACCTGGGCCAGCCCGCACGGCACGCTGTTCCTGTTCACCGGCGCGAACGGCCGTTCGCTGTCCATGACCAAGCGCGGGCTCGAACGCCTGCTGGAACAGGATCGCCTGCGCGTGGTGGCCGACCATGGCGTGGTGGACGAGGCCCTCGATGAGGTGGCGCGCCAGGCCTGGCTCAACAGCGCCAAGGCAGACAAGTAGGGTCGCTGCCCTGCGAGGGGGCTGATCCGGCTTGGCGCGGCCGCACGAAAGCGTTAAGCCTTGCGCAGGAGTTTCTTGCGCACCAGGTGGATGTTGTTGCGCAGCGCGTAGAGCTCGTCGGTGTACGACAGCGGCACCACCACCTTTTCCACCTTGGCTTCCATCGCGTTCAGCTGCTCCAGCAGCTCCTGCGCGCTCTCGTTGCTGTTTTCGCTGCGCTGCTCCACGTCGCGCAGCTCGGCGTACCAGCGGAACACGCGCTTGCGGATGCGGAAGGTGTAGAGCGGCGGCACGATGCGCGAGAGCGGCAGCGCCAGCGCGATGATCAGGCCCATGGCCAGCCACATGCGCTCGATCAGGTTGGCCAGCCAGAACGGCAGGTAGCGCTGCAGGAACGGCTGCGTGCCGCCCTTGATGGCGCGCTGCGCCTCGGGTGCGATGGGCACCTCGCTGTGTTCCAGGCTGGGGTATTCGCGCGCCCGGCTGAACCAGCTCGCCCCGCTGTGCAGGCTGATGGCGGTCTGAGCGAACAGCTGCAGGATGGCCGGGTGCGTGTTGGCCTGCGCGAGCAGGCTGGTGGTGGAAGCCACCAGGCGCACGTTGCGCGGCGGGATGTTGTTGGCCAGGTCCACCATGCCCTGGGGCATCACCACGGGGGTGAGGTAGCCGAAGCGGCGCGAGTAGGCCTCGCTCTGCGCGAAGTCCAGCAGGCGCACGCCGGGCGTCTGCAGCAGCATCTGCACCATCAGCGACTCGGGCGCCGAGGCGAACACCACGGCATCAAGCTCGCCGTTGAGAAAGGCCACCGTGGCGGGTGTCTGCTCCAGCTGGCTGAGCGTCATCTCGGAGGCGTTGAGGCGGTTCACGTCCAGCAGCGTGGAAAACAGGCGCGGCACGCCGCTGCCCGGCGTGCCCACGTTCACGCGCCAGCCCTTGAGTTCGGAGAGCTTGCTGACCGTGGGCGACTTGCGCAGGCGCTTGGCGGCGTCCTCCCGGTAGAACAGCCAGAGCGGTTCCACGAACAGGCTGCCCAGGGAGGTGATCGCGTCTTCGTCGTCGTAGCCGATGTCGGCCGTGCCGCCCTGCACGAAACCCAGGTCGGCCTGGCCGGTGCGCAGCAGCTCCAGGTTGGCGGACGAACCCTCGGACGGCAGCAGCTCGACCGTGATGCCGTTGCGCGCGAGCGCCTCGGCGTAGCGTTTGCCGAAGGCTTCGTAGGCGCTTTGCGCGGGCCCGGTGGCCAGCACCACGCGGTCCGGCGGGTTGGGCTTGAGCCACCAGTAGGTGAAACAGAGCAGGGCGACCGTGAGGATGGCGAACGGGCCGGCAGACAGCAGCATCTCGCGCAGGGAGAGCAGGGTGTATCGCAGGGTCTTGGGCATGGCGCGACATTAGCATGCCGCCCCCCTGCGCCTGCTGTGACAGGATGTTCGGCCGGTGTCCGCTTTTCTCCTGGCGGAATCCGCCCAATCTCGCTTTGACGCCCTGGAACGCGCTTCCTACTATGGGCTCCATCGCTGCCTGTGGCGCAGCAGATTCCCACGGAGACACCATGAAGACCCTCGCCTGCGGCGCATTCGCCGCGATCCTCGCCTGCGGTGCCGCGCACGCGCAGCAGGATTTCCCGAATCGCCACGTGACCCTGGTGGTGGGTTACGCCGCCGGTGGCGCGATCGACCAGTCGGCCCGCCTCGTGGGCCAGGCGCTGGCCGCGCAATGGGGGCAGTCGGTGATCGTGGAGAACCGCGCCGGTGCCAATGGCACCATCGCCGCGGCGGCGGTGGCCAATGCCAGGCCCGATGGCTACACCCTGCTGGTCACGGCCACCAGCCACACGCTCAACAAGTTCGTGGTCAAGGGCCTGCGCTACGACGTCGAAAAGTCGTTCGCACCCATCGCGCTCACCGTCGATGTGCCCAACGTGCTGGTGGTGAATGCCGCTTCGCCCTACCAGAACGTGGGCCAGCTGGTCGCCGCCCTGCGCGCGAAGCAGAAGTCCTTCAGCTACGCCTCGCAGGGCGTCGGGGGCATTCCGCACCTGGCCGGCGAGATCTTCAAGTTGCGCACCGGCACCGACATGCTGCACGTGCCCTACAAGGGCGCGGCACCGGGCATGACGGACCTGGTGGGCGGCGTGGTCGACATGTCGTTCCCGTCGCCCGGTTCGATCACGGCCTTCGTCACGGCGGGCAAGCTGCGCCCGCTTGCGGTCACGTCCAGTCAGCGCTTCCCTCACCTCAAGGACGTGCCCACCTTCGCCGAGGCCGGCGTCGCCGACTTCACCATCGGCACCTGGCATGGCGTGCTCGCGCCGGCCGGCACGCCGCCCGCGATCGTGGCGAAGATCAACGCCGACATCAATGCGATCATCCAGACGCCCGAATTCCGCGACGCCCTGGCCAAGCAGGGCAACGTCGCGGCCCAGCCGGTGACGCCGGCGCAGTTCGCCGCCAAGCTCGCCGGCGAACTCAAGGCCTTCGAGGCCGTGGCGGCGAAGATCGACCTGAGCGCGAACTGAAGGCCCTCAGGCCCTCAGGCCCTCAGGCCCGCAGGGCGCCCGCGCGCTGCTGCAGGCGGAACACGCGCACCGCGTCGTTCATCACCTGGGCCTGGGCCTGCAGGGAGCCCGCGGCCGCGGCGAGCTGCTCGACCATGGCCGAGTTCTGCTGGGTCACCGCGTCGAGCTGGCCCACAGCCTGGTTGATCTGGCCCAGGCCCAGGGCCTGTTCCTGCGTGGCGTGGGTGATGTCGGCGATCAGGCCGTTGACCTGTTCGACCGACTGCACCACCTCGGTCATGGTCTTGCCGGTGCTGTGCACCAGCTCGCTGCCGGCGGCCACCTGGCCCGTCGATTCGTCGATCAGCGCCTTGATTTCCCTGGAGGCCGTCATGGTGCGCTGGGCCAGGCTGCGCACCTCGCCGGCCACCACCGCGAAACCCCGGCCCTGTTCACCCGCGCGCGCCGCTTCCACCGCCGCGTTCAAGGCCAGGATGTTGGTCTGGAAGGCGATGCCGTCGATCACACCGATGATTTCGCCGATGCGCTTGGACGAGCGGCTGATGTCGTCCATGGTGTGGATCACGCGCGCCATGGCGTCGTTGCCTTCGCGCGCCACGCTGGCCGAGCGCTGCGACAGCACCGAGGCCTCGCGCGAGGCGTTCGCGCTCTGCTGCACCGTGCTGCTGAGTTCTTCCACCGAGGCGGCGGTCTGCTCCAGGCTGCTGGCCTGCGACTCGGTGCGCGAGGACAGGTCCTGGTTGCCGGCGGCGATCTGGCTGGAGGCCACCTGCACGCCCTCGACCTCGTGGCGCACGTCGGCCACGACGGCCTGCAGATTCACATTGAGCTGGTTCAGGGCCTTCGTGAGTTCGCCGAATTCGCCATTGGCGTGGCCCTGGATGCGCGCGGAGAGATCCCCGGCGGCCATCTGGTTGGCAAACGCCACCGCCCGTTGCAGGGGCGTGAGCATCTGCTGGCGCAGCAGGAGCGCGGCCACTGAAGCCACGGCGAGCAGGGCCACGCCGGCGCCAAGGTGCGCCATGGCGCCGAAGGGGGCCGCGAGTTCGCCCATGGCCAGGCCCGCCGCCGCCATGCCCACGGAGCACAGCGCGATGCGCTTGCCCAGCGTGAGCCGGGTGATGTCCTGCAGCCGGCCGAGCCAGCCGCCCTGCACCACCCGCCCTTGCCGCAGCGAGAGGGTGGGGCGCCCGTCCTGGCCTTCGGCCCGCATGCGGGCATAGAGGGCTTCGGCCTGTTGCACCCTGTCGCGGCTGGGCGCGGTGCGCACCGACATGTAGCCCACGGTCCGGCCGTTTTCCAGCACCGGCGTGGCGTTGGCTTCCACCCAGTAGTGGTCGCCGTTCTTGCGCCGGTTTTTCACCAGCGCCGACCACGGCGAACCGCTGGCCAGGGTGGCCCACATGTCCCGGAAGGCCTCGGTGGGCATGTCGGGGTGGCGCACGATGTTGTGCGGCTGCCCCAGGAGTTCTTCGCGATCGAAACCGCTCACGGCCACGAAGGCCGGGTTGCAGTAGGTGATGCGGCTTTGCAGGTCGGTGGTGGACACCAGCGTGACCCCTTCGGGGATCACATATTCGTTGGGGGTGACGGGCAGGTTGTTGCGCATGGGATGGTCATCGGCCATTGCGGCCGAAACCGAAGGGGAAAAACGCAGCAGCCGGCCCAGACTGGCCGCGGTTTGACGCAGATCAAACCGCGGACCACCCACTTCGCCGGCTCAGGGTGCCGGTTCGAGGCTCATCACGGTGTAGGCGCCGTTGACCTTGTCCGCCGTGAAGCGCACCTTGTCGCCGGCCTTCACCTTGCCCAGCAGGGCCGGGTCGCGCGCCTGGAAGACCATGGTCATGGGCGGCATGTCCAGGTTCCTGATCTCACCGTGCTTGAGCGTGATCTTGCCGGCGGCGGTGTCGACCTTGCGCACCTCGGCCTCGCTGACCGGCAGCGCGCCGGCCACCGCATCGCCCGAGGTCGGTTTGAAGCCGCCGGTGGCCGCTCCCGCGTGGTGCTGGAACACGCGCGAGCTGCCATCGCGCTGCACGAGCAACACGTCGTAGGCGTCGCGGCGATCGCCGTACACCGGGCCGTCCATGCCCGGGCTGCCCACCGGCATGCCGGGCACGGCCAGGCCGATTGCGTCGGGTTTCTCGGCGAGCAGGCGGCGGATCTCGCTGGCCGCCACATGGCCTTCGACCACGTAGCCGCCGACCAGGGCGGTGTGGCACGAGCCGTACTTCGCGGGCAGGCCCAGGCGCTGGCGCACCGCGGTGTTGCCGGTGTCGAAGACCTGGACCTGGAAGCCGTCGGCGCGCATGAGCTCGACCCAGTCTTTGCAGCAGCCGCAGTTGGGGTCTTTCCAGACCTGCAGCGCAGGGGGGGCGGGCGTCTGGGCGAAGGCGCCGCTGGCCGCCAGGGACAGGCCGATCGCGGCGCTGAGCAGGTGTCGTCGTTGCATGGGGTGCTCCTGAAAGGTGGGCGTCAGGCCTTGGGCTTGACGCGGATGGTGCCACGCATGCCAGCTTCGAAATGGCCGGCGATCAGGCAGGCGAATTCGAAATCGCCGGGGCGGTTGAAGGTCCAGACGATGTCGCCGGTTTTTCCAGCGGGCACGTGTGCCATGTAGGGTTCGTCGTGTTCCATGCCGGGGTGTTTCTTCATCATCTCGGCGTGGGCCCGCAGGTCCGCGCCCGTGCCGAGCACGATCTCGTGCATCACCTTGCCCTTGTTGATGGCGCGCAGGCGCAGCGTCTCGCCCTCGCGCACTTCCAGGTGGTTGGGGCTGAGCTTCATGTCGTCGGTCATGCGGATGTCGATCGTGCGCGTGGCGGCGCCGGGTTCGCCCGCGATGCCCCAGGGCTTCTGCTCCTTGACCACCGCGCTGGCGGCTTTGCCGTGCTGGTCGCCGTGCGCGTGCGCGGCGGGCAGGGACAGGGCCCAGGGTAGGGCGAGCAGGCCGAACTGGAACTGGCGGCGGTTGGTGGTGTTCGTCGTGTTCATGGTGTGTCCTTTCAAAAATGGAATCAGTGTTGGTGATGGCCCGCGTCGGCGGCGGGTTTGCGCACGGTGGCGCTGGCGGGTTGGGAAGGCGGGGTGGCGGGGCGCGCGGCCGCAGGTGCCGCACCGGTATCGACCAGCCGGGCCTGGGTGCCCGGCGGCATGGCGTAGGGCCCCGGGTCGCTGTAGTCGCCGGCCTTCTGGTCGGCGCGCACCTTGAACGTGGTGAACATGCCGCCCATCTCGATCGGGCCGTAGGGGCCGGTGCCGGTCATCATGGGGAAGGTGTTGGCGGGCAGCTCCATCTGCATCTCGCCCATGTCGGCCATGCCGCGCTCGCCCATCACCATGTAGTCGGGCGAGGCGCGCTGCAGGGGTTTGACCAGGCCCCGGTGGTCGGCGCCGATCATGGTCGGCACGCTGTGGCCCATGGCCCCCATGGTGTGGTGGCTCTTGTGGCAGTGCATGGCCCAGTCGCCCGGCTCGTCGGCCACGAACTCGATCTGCCGCATCTGGCCCACGGCCACGTCGGTGGTCACCTCGGGCCAGCGCGATCCCTTGGGCGTGGGGCCGCCGTCGGTGCCGCTCACCTCGAACTCGATGCCGTGGATGTGGATCGGGTGGTTGGTCATGGTGAGGTTGCCCACGCGCACCCGCACCCGCTCGCCCAGGCGCGCCACCAGCGGCGAGATGGCGGGGAACACGCGGCTGTTCCAGGCCCAGATGTTCTGCTCCAGCATGGTGTTGACCTGCGGCGTCATGCTGCCGGGCTCGACGTCGAAAGCGTTGAGCAGGAAGCAGTAGTCGCGCTGGACGTCCTCAATCAAGGGATGCTTCTGCCGGGGGTGCGTGACCCAGAAGCCCATCATGCCCATGGCCATCTGCACCATCTCGTCGGCGTGCGGGTGGTACATGAAGGTGCCGGGCCGGCGCGCGGTGAACTCGTAGACGAAGGTCTTGCCCGCCGGGATGGCGGGCTGGTTCAGGCCGCCCACGCCGTCCATGCCATTGGGCAGGCGCTGGCCGTGCCAGTGGATGGTGGTGTGTTCCGGCAGGCGGTTGGTGACGTACAGGCGCACGCGGTCGCCTTCCACCACCTCGATGGTCGGCCCCGGGCTCTGGCCGTTGTAGCCCCACATGTTGACCATGAAGCCGGGTGCCACCTCGCGCACCACGGGTTCGGCCACCAGGTGGAACTCCTTCACGCCGTTGTTCAGGCGCCAGGGCAGGGTCCAGCCATTGAGCGTGACCACCGGGTTGTAGGGGCGGCCAGCGCCGGTCACGCCCGGCGGCGTCCACGGCGCGGCGGTGTCGGCCGAGGTCTGCTGCACGGCTTCGGGCAGGGCGGCGAGCGCCACGCGGCTCACGCTGGTGGCGGCGACCGCCGTGGCGGCCGCGCCGGCAAAAAAATGTCGTCGGTTGAGGGAGGCGGTCATGTCAGTGTCCTGCGGCGGCGGCCGTGCCATTGCCGGATGAAGAGGAGGGGGTGTCGGGGCCGGCGTAGTCGGCGCCCGCGAGCAGGGCCTGCCAGTCGGCCTGCGCGAGCCAGTAGCCACGGCGCGCCTGCAGCGCGGCATCGAGCGCGCCCATGCGCTCGCGGGCGCTGGCCAGCAGCTCCCAGGTGCTTTGCAGCATGCCGTTGTAGCGCAGCTGGGTGTCCTGCTCCAGGGCGGTCTGCAGTTGCGCCACCACGTTCTGCGCGTGCTGGGCGCTCGCATGGCGCACCTGCAGCGCCGTCCAGGCCTGGCGCGCCATCGATCGGCGCTCGGCGGCCTGGCGCAGCAAGGCCGCTTCGGCGCTCACGGCGCGCTCCAGCGTGTGGTCGCGCAGCAGGCTCAGGTTGTCGATGTGAGGTGGCGCCGAGCCCGCGCCGGTGACGGTGTCGAGCGCGGCATCCACCGCGTCGTTCCAGGCCTGTCGGCGCGCGGGTGACGGTGGGGCGATGTCGCGCCCGGCCAGCAGCCTGGTCTGTGCCAGCGTGGGGTGGCCGCGCAGGACGGCGGCTTCCAGCGCGGCCTCGCTCATGCCCTCGCCGGGCGAGGCCTTCGTGGGCAACTCGGGCAGGCTGGTGGGCAAGCGCTCGCCGAGTTGCGCCACGGCCTGCGCGTCCCACAGGCCCAGCAGGCGGGCCAGCCGTTCCTGCGCGGCCAGGGTGGTGCTGCGCGCGTTCACACTGGCCTGCCAGGCGCTGGCCTCGATCAGTTGCTCGCGCATCTGCCGGGCCTGGCTCCAGTTGCCCGCCACCACCATGCGCCGGCCCAGCTCGCTGCCAGTGCGGGTGGCGTCCAGCACCTCGGCGAGCAGGCGCTCGCTCTGGCGCGCGGTCACGGCATCGATCCAGGCGCGCTGGACGTCCCGCACGTGCGCCGCATAGGCCACGGCCACCTGGCGTTGGGCCAGGGGGTTCATGTCGGCGTGGGTGAAGAGCTCGGGCCGGTGCCGCAGCGAAAGCCGCAGCGCCTGCGTGATGTCCAGGGTCGTTTCGCGCCGGGGCTCGGCGCGGGCTTCACCTGCCTGGGTCGACTCCCAGCGCAGCAGGTCGGCGTGGCCGCGCGGAAACTCGGCCACGCGCTGGTTGGCGCGCTGCCAGATCGCGCGCGCCGCCGCGATGTCGGTCGGCAACGCGGGCAGCTCGGTGTTGCCGGTGGGGGGCAGCACCAGGGGCGGTGCGGTGACGGGGCGGGCCGGATCGGCCGCGCCGAGGGCGTCGGAAGACTGCGCATGGGCCGACGCGAGGGCCAGGGCGCAGCCGATGAAGAGGCCGGCCCGCGCGCGGGTGGGCCCAGGTGGCGACGTTCGCCAGAAAAGGGTCATGGAAATCTCCTGAAAACACAAACCAGCGCCCATCGCGCGCCCTCATCGGGCGGCGGCGGACGCACCTCGGGTGTGTGCGCTCAGGAAATGGGTGGCTTGATGCCCTGGTGCGGCTCGGAGCTGACGAAGCGCTCAGCCGGTGGCGCGAGCAGGCCGTGCCGTGGGGACAGGGTGGGCACGGTGGGCACCGAGAGCGCCATCGCCGGGCCGTTGCAGACCTCGCAGCTCTTGTGCGTGTGTTCGCCGCCGCCGTCGGCCTGCATGTCGGCACCGTGCCCGGTCATGCCGGTGGCGCCCTGGTCATGGCCCTGGGCGTGCCCGGCAGGCATGGCGTGGTCGGTGCCCGCCGCGGCCTGGTGATGCATGGAGGCCTGCGCTGGCGCGACCAGCATCGACAGCGCCATGGCGTCGCCCATCCAGCCGCGAATCGGCAGCAGGGCGATCATGAGGGCGAGCAACAGGTGGCGCATGGACTGGAATGATACGGCGTGGGCCGATTTGGTTCCCCGGGTTCAGGGCAATTGCGGCGCGACGCCGAAGCGCGGGGGCGGCGAGGGGAGGATCTCTTCCACCGGCGCGGGGGCCTTGGCCGCGCGCACCGCCACCTGGGGCGGCAGCGCCATGCCGCGCGCCTGCATCACCGCGCGCAGGCGGTCGGGGTAGTCGGTGATGATGCCGTCCACCCCCCAGTCGATCAGGCGTGCCATGTCGTGGGTCTCGTTCACCGTCCAGGGGATCACGCGCAGCTCCAGCGAGCGGGCGCGCTGCAGCAGGTGCTGGTCGATGTCGTTGAAATTGGGCGACCAGAGCTTGCCGCCGGCGGCGGCCACCATGCCGGGTGCATCCTCGAACTCGGCCAGCCGCAAGCCCGCCGTCCACTCGCTGCTCTTGAGCGTGTTGCGCGACGACAGGTAGGACAGCGGCATGCCGGGCGCGAGCTGGCTGGCCACCTTCTGGATGCGCCAGTCGAAGCTCTGCAGACTCACGCGCTGGGTCATGCCATGGGCCTTGACGACCGCCAGCACCGCGCGCACGAAGGTGTCGGGGTGGGGGGATTCGTCCGGGCGGCTGGGGTTGATCTTGAGTTCGATGTTGAAGCGCACCTGGTGGGCGCCCAGCTGACGCACGCGCTCGAACAGCGCGGCCAGGGTCGGGATGCGTTGGCCGTCCTGCGCCTGCTGCTCGGCGAAATCGCGCGCGTAGCGGCTGGCCGGGTTGATGCGGCCCACGTCCCAGGCACCGATCTCGGCCAGTGTGAGGCGGTGGAAGGGTTGGCCGCGCGCCTGCAGCCAGCGGCCGTCGGCGTCGCGCGTGAGGTCGGGGTTGGGGGCGATGTCGTGCGAGATGACTGGCACGCCCTCGGCGCTGAGCACCACGTCGAGTTCGAGCGTGCTCACGCCCACGGCGAGTGCGCGCTCGAAGGCCGCCAGGGTGTTTTCGGGGGCGAGGCCGCGCGCGCCGCGATGGCCTTGAACGTCGAACGCGAGCGCGGCGCTCGCGCACCACAGCGATAGGCCCAAGGCGGTGGTGCAGCTCCAGCGGATCCAGGTCAGGCGTTGCACGCCCTGTGGGGTGGGGTCGGTCATGGGGGCAGTCTGACAGCCTCCCGTGACCGATGCAAGACAGCTCAATGGCCGAGGATTTTGGACAGGCAATCGCGGCTGCGTTCGTTCTGCGGGTGGTTGAAGAATTCGGTCGGCGTGTTCTGCTCGACGATCTGGCCCTGGTTCATGGAGATCACGCGGTCTGCCACAGCCTTGGCGAAGCCCGTCTCGTGCGTCACAACATCCATAACGGAGACATGTGATGAGCAGCACCACTCCACCGCTATGACGGGCAGACTACCTGCTGCGTCGGCACGCACGATTCTGGGTCGGGTGGTGCAGGAGGCGGTGGTGGCGGGCAAAGCCTCAGCCTTTCCTCATACTCCGATCGTTCCTCCAGATAACGCTCATAGCGGCGAAACTCTTCGGTCGCATGGGCGCGCTGGGCGGCCAGCCACGATTCATAGGCCTCCTGGTTTTGCAGCACTCCGGGTTTGATCGTGTAGGACTCATTCCACACGCGCTCATCCTGCATGCCCGTGAACCCGCGCAGGATGGCGCCCGACATGAAGCCGATAGATGCATCGGTTGAGCTGACACCCTCCACCGCCAGACGCAGGCCCAGATAAGTCATCGTATTCAAACGCACGACCGTACCCTTCGGGGCGTCCTTGTACGCAGCCAGTTCCTCAGGCAACGCCGGACCATAAGACCCGTATCCGAGAGGTACTCGCTCGAAGACACATTCAAAAGACGGCTGGGCACTCGCCCATCCTTCCACGTGCTGTTCGCCCCACAAACACTGTCGAGAGCCTCCCATTCCCTTCCCTTGGAAGCGCTTTCGGCTCCACCCGCTCTTTGACTCCTCGGGTGGCTCGCGCGACCAATATCCACCACCTGTGCTGACGAACACCGTCGCAGCACTGCTTTGGTCAACGATTTTTTCCAACACATGCGATGCGTCATCCGGCGTGCGCACCACCACAGGCGCCGCGCCACCCTGCCATGGACGGGCCACGAAATCCGGAAACGGCGGCATGGGTTGGCGCGGCGGCGATTCCAACCCCCGCAGTGCGGCCAACACATGTTCGCGAATGCGGCCAGCCGTGGGCACCGCGGGATTGAGGTAAATCTCAATCAGCCCATGCCCGATCAGATCGCGCAGGCCATTGAGGCCTGCGGGTCGACTGAAATACGGAGGAATGTCCGTGGTGTTGGGAACCACGGCGCCCACGATCCTCAAGCCATTGATGACCAAGTCCTTGTCGGCCAGCGTGTGTGGGCCGGACAACATCGGCGATGCTGGCGCCACATGCACCACCCTGACCGACTTCGCATCGGTCCTGCTGAGGGCATGCGCATAGGCCATGTTGACAAACAGATTGCCTTGCGAGTGCGCGAAGAAGAGCATCTTCTTCTCAAGGCGCGCCCAATGATCGATCTGTGCCCGGTGGCGACCGGCCACTTCGGCCATGTTCGGGTTCCCGAGGTTGGCGGTCAGCTCGGTCATCAGTGCCGCCCGAGACAGATCAAACAAGGAATCCAGAAAACCGACCAGACTGGGGATGGCCGACGTGATCGCTCGCCACCAAGCCCCCTCACCGCGCGTGGCAGAGAAGAACAGTTCGAAGCGGCCGGCCAGCAGGCCCCCATGTTCGTGAAGACGCTGGTCGAATGTCTCCACGAAATCGGCGAAGCCTTGGGTGTCGTTGTAGAACAGGTCGTACGTGATAGGTTCGCCGTTGGGGGTGGTAGATCCATAGAGAACAGAAATATGTTGACGCACCGCACGTTGCGCATCGCCTTCTTGCGTCTGAACTCCGTTGAAAAACCCGAACACCACTCCATTGCGCTCACATTGTTCTTGACCAAATGCATTCGACGCAGATATGACGCTGAGCACTAGTACCCATCGTCGCCACCACCCCAGAAGAGATCGGTCAGTCACAGCTATCCACCTTCGGCATCGAGGAAACAGAACCACTGCGAGCTGCGTTGTATGCGAGGAAGGCTTGGAGCCGCTCCTTGGTGTTGGTCGTCATTGCCTTGATTTCTTGAGCCATCTCCCAACTTTGTGTTGAGCCCTCTGGCCCGGAAAAAGCCAGTGATTCACACCCCACGGCCCTCCACGACGCTTGCGACACGCGCTCAAGCGCCACCGCATCGTTCTTGTCCACCAACAGCATTTGCTGTAACGCTCGCGCCGTCTGCATCGCAGCCTTTCTTTGTGCCGGGTCCGTGTACTTGCGATGAATGTGGGTCTCGATGTCATCCCGCACGCCGTTGCCATTCGCGTCCATGCCTTCAACGCTGGGCAGGCGCTCGAGCTTGGGCAATTCGCCGCTCGCTTCCAGTTGCTCGATCACTTGTTGAGGCGTGCGCGCTGCGTCGCCACCCTCCGCACGCTTGTCCCCCCCGCAACCAATTAGCGCGAGCGTCCCAATCAACGCGCTTACCCCCAGCCCCTTGGCCAACTTGCGACTTGGTTTCATTTCGATGTTCCTTCCTTGAATATTGCAGTTGCTGAGTGGTCGACACACGCCGAGTTCGACCACCGCCGAAGTGAATGTAGTCCAATAGAACTACGCATACTCCAGGGAGCATTGCCGCGGCGGCGTGCCCTGCTGGATGCATGAAAGACATGAAATTGGATCGATCTGTGCCCGGTGGCGACCTGCCACTTCGGCCATGTTCGGGTTTCCGAGGTTGGCGGTCAGCTCGGTCATCAGTGCCGCCCGAGACAGATCAAACAAGGAATCCAGAAAACCGACCAGGCTCGGAATCGCCGATGTGATCGCTCGCCACCAAGCCCCCTCACCGCGCGTGGCAGAGAAGAACAGTTCGAAGCGGCCGGCCAGCAGGCCCCCATGTTCGTGAAGACGCTGGTCGAACGTCTCCACGAAATCGGCGAAACCTTCGGAGTCGTTGTAGAACAGTTCGTACGTGATGGGTTCGCTGCTGGGGGTCACCTCTCCGAAGACTTTGCGTATTTCGCGACGCGCATCATTCGCCTGCAGGTACGTCGTTTGTACGCCATTGAAGAAGCCCAAGGCAACGCCGTTCCTGTCGCACGGCTCTTGACTCATGGCGGAATGGTGCATCAACAACCCGCAGATCGTTGCGCGCAATAGGCGGTTGCTAAGCAGCATCTCAATCACAGCCGCGACTTTCATAGGACGAAGTTACGGAGCCACTGACAGCCTTGTTGAACGCAAGGTACGCATTCAGTCTCTCTTTGGTATTGGTGGTGATGGACTCCAACTCGTTGGACATCCGATAGCGGTGCTTCTCGTTGTCGGCTCCTGCAAAGATGTCAAAAGAACAGTCAACCGCTTTGGCTATTGCCTGTGCTGCCGCATCAATAGCCACAGAATCGCTCTTGTCAACCAGCAGCGCTCGTTGAAGAGCCCGCGCCATCTGCATCGCAGCCTTTCTTTGTGCCGGGTCCGTGTACTTGCGATGAATGTGGGTCTCGATGTCATCCCGCACGCCGTTGCCATTCGCGTCCATGCCTTCAACGCTGGGCAGGCGCTCGAGCCTGGGCAACTTGCCGCTCGCTTCCAGTTGTTCGATCACTTGTTGAGGCGTGCGCGCTGCATCCCCATCCTCCGCGCGCTTGTCTCCCCCGCAACCCACCAGTGCGACCGCCCCCATCACCGCGCT
>JAGKSX010000140.1 GCA_018993155.1 Hydrogenophaga sp. | reverse complement strand
GGCGGGCTGGTCAACATCGGTGGCAATCGCAGCATGGCTTTCAGCGCCGAGTTCATTACGCCTTTCCCAGGTGCGGGCAATGACCGCACCCTGCGCATGTTCGGGTTCATCGACGTCGGCAACGTGTACGGTGAAAATGACACCCGAGCAAACGCCACCGATTTGCGCGCTTCCGTGGGTGTGGGCCTGAGCTGGATCTCGCCCGTCGGCCCCTTGCGCTTCGCCATCGCCAACCCTATCCGGAAATTCCCTGGCGATAGAATCCAGAAATTCCAGTTTCAGATCGGAACCTCCTTTTGATGAAGACTTTCTCCCGACTTTTCAACCGACGCCTCCTGCTGGCCGCTGGGCTGGGCCTGCTGGCCTTTGCTGCCATGGCGCAGGACTTCCGCATCGGCTTCGTGAACACCGACCGCATTTTCCGCGAGGCCAACCTGGCCAAGGCGGCACAGACCAAGCTGGAGCAGGAGTTCTCGCGGCGCGAGAAGGAAGTCCAGGGTCTGGCAGCGCAGCTCAAGACCGCTTCGGAGAAATTCGAACGTGAGTCTCCCACGTTGCCGGATGCCCAGCGCGCGGCGCGCCAGCGCCAGCTCGTCGAGCAGGACCGCGACTTCCAGCGCAAGCAGCGCGAGTTCCAGGAAGACCTCAATCTGCGCAAGAACGAGGAGCTGCAAAGCGTGCTCGAGCGCGCCAACCGCGTGATCAAGCAGGTGGCCGAGGCCGAGAAATACGACCTGGTGATCCAGGAAGCCGTCTACATCAACCCCAAGCACGACATCACCGACAAGGTGCTGAGCGGCTTGAACGGCGGCAAATAAAGTTCACGCCAGGGCGACCCGTGTCGAGGCCACTGGGCGACATCGTTGAAGCCCTGGGCGGCGCGCGGCACGGCTCACCCGACCTGCTGATTCACCGCCTGGCCCCCGTGGCCACGGCCGGCCCTGGCGAGTTGGCCTTCGTGGCGCAGGCGCGCTACGCAGGCCAGATTGCCAGCACCGCGGCCGAAGTGCTCATCGTTCCTCCTGCCTTGCAGGACCAGGCCATGGCCCGTGGGGCCTGCATTGTCACGGACGACCCCTACCTCTATTTCGCCAGGCTGACCCAGTGGTGGAAGCAACAGCACCAGGCTGCGCCTGCGCAGGGCATTGATCCACTGGCCAGCATCCACCCCTCGGCCCGTGTGGACGAGGGGGTGAGCGTGGGGCCGTTTGCTGTGGTGGGGCGCGACGTTCATTTGTCGCGTGGTGTCCGGGTGGGCGCCCACGCCGTGCTGGGTGACGGCGCACGCGTGGGTGAAGGCACCTGGCTGCATCCCCGGGTCACCCTGGGTGAGCGGTGCACCATCGGCGCGCGCGGCGTGGTGCATTCCGGTGCGGTGATCGGGGCCGATGGTTTCGGTTTCGCGCCTCATCAGGGCGAATGGATCAAGATCGAGCAATTGGGTGCGGTGCGCATCGGCAACGACGTGGAGATCGGCGCGAACACCTGCATCGACCGCGGCGCGCTGGACGACACCGTGATCGAGGACGGTGTGAAGCTGGACAACCTGATCCAGATCGGCCACAACGTGCATGTGGGAGCGCACACCGCCATGGCCGGTTGTGTCGGCGTGGCAGGCAGTGCGACCATCGGGGCGCATTGCACCATTGGAGGTGGCGCGGTGGTGCTGGGGCACCTCCGGCTGGCCGATGGTGTGCACGTCTCGGCAGCCTCGGTGGTCACGCGCTCCCTGCTCAAGCCAGGACATTACACCGGCATGTTCCCCATCGACGACAATGCCAGCTGGGAAAAGAACGCTGCCTCCCTCAAGCAGCTCAACCGCCTGCGCGAGCGCCTCAAGGCCGCGGAGCAGGCGATCGAACAAGCCCTTCAAAACAATTCAAAGCCATGATGGACATCCACCAGATTCTCAAGCAGTTGCCGCACCGATACCCCATTTTGCTGGTGGATCGCGTGCTGGAGCTGGACAAGGGCAAGAGCATCAAGGCACTGAAGAACGTGACCATCAACGAGCCGTTTTTCGTGGGCCACTTTCCGCATCGCCCAGTCATGCCAGGGGTGCTGATGCTCGAAGCCATGGCCCAGGCCGCGGCGCTGCTGTCCTTCGACACCATGGGCGTCACGCCCGACGACAAGACGGTGTACTACTTTGCGGGCATTGATGGCGCGCGTTTCAAGCGCCCCGTTGAGCCCGGCGACCAGCTCATCATGGACGTGACCCTGGAGCGCGCCAAGGCGGGCATCTTCAAGTTCAAGGGTGTGACGCGCGTGGGCGATCAGATTGCGTGTGAAGCCGAACTGATGTGCACCATGCGCACCATCGCCTGACCGTGGGAGAGCGCGCCTCGTGTCTCTGATTCATCCCACTGCGCTGGTCGACCCTGCCGCCGAACTCGACAGCTCGGTGAGCGTGGGGCCGTACACCGTGATCGGGCCACACGTGAAGATCGGTGCCGGTACCACGGTCGGGGCCCACTGTGTGATCGAAGGCCACACCACCATCGGCCGCGAGAACCGCATCTTCCAGTTCAACTCGCTGGGGGCGATTCCACAGGACAAGAAGTACGCGGGCGAGCCCTGCGAACTGGTCATCGGTGACCGCAACACGATCCGCGAGTTCTGCACTTTCAACATCGGCTCGCCGGGCGACCGTGCGGTGACCCAGGTCGGCAACGACAACTGGATCATGGCCTACGTGCATCTGGCGCACGACTGCGTGGTGGGCAACCACACCATCTTCGCCAACAACTCGCAGCTCGCCGGCCACGTGGTGGTGGATGACTGGGTGATTCTCGGCGGTTTCACCGTGGCTCATCAGTTCGTGCGCATCGGTGCGCATGCCATGACCGCCATGTGCTCTCTGCTGTTTGCCGACTTGCCCCCATTTGTGATGTGCCAGGGCCAGCCTGCCCAGGCGCGTTCGATGAATTTCGAAGGCCTGCGCCGCCGGGGCTTTTCGCCCGAGCGCATTTCGGCCGTGAAGGCCATGCACAAGGCGTTGTACCGGGACGATCTCAAGCTTGAAGAGGCCGTGGCGCGCATTCACGGGCTGACCGACAAGACGCCCGAGGCGGCGCCCGATGTGGCGATGATGCTGGACTTCCTCGGGCAGGTGTCGCCCCAGCGCGGCATCGTCCGCTGACGCCCTGATGAACCCGTCCAAGCGTTTTGCCCTCGTGGCGGGCGAGACGTCGGGCGACCTGCTCGCCGGTCTGTTGCTGGGGGGCGTCCGGCAGCGCTGGCCCGATCTTCACTCGTTCGGCATCGGTGGTCCGCAGATGGTGGCGCAGGGCTTCGACCCCTGGTGGCCCAGCGAGAAGCTCGCGGTGCGTGGGTACGTCGAGGTGCTGCGCCATTACCGCGAGATCGTGGGCATTCGTGCCGAGTTGCAGCAGCGCTTGCTGACATCGACGCGCCCCGATGTGTTCATTGGCGTGGACGCACCCGATTTCAATCTGGATCTGGAAGCCAACCTGAAGGCGGGGGGCATTCGCACCGTGCACTTCGTCTGCCCGTCCATCTGGGCCTGGCGCGCGGACCGGGTCGACAAGATCCGGCGCAGCGCCGACCACGTGCTCTGTATTTTTCCGTTCGAACCCGAGCTGCTGGGGCGGCATGGCATTGCGGCGACCTACGTCGGCCATCCGCTGGCCAATGTGATCCCCATGGAGCCAGACCGCGCGGCAGCGCGCGCCCAATTGGGGCTGCGCGAGGAGGACGCGGTGGTCGCCATTCTGCCGGGCAGTCGCGCGTCGGAGGTGCAGTACCTGGTCGCGCGCTTTTTTGAAACTGCCGTGCGACTTCGGCGCGAGCGCCCGGGGATTCGATTCGTGGTGCCGGCGGTGCCAGCGCTGCGCGAGCGCATCGAGGCCGCGGCCCGTGCCGCCGGGCTGGATGGCGCGTTGACGGTGATCCCAGGTCAGTCGCACACCGCGCTGGCCGCCTGCGATGTGACGCTGATCGCCAGCGGCACTGCCACGCTGGAGGCCGCGCTCTTCAAGCGGCCCATGGTGATCGCCTACAACATGAACTGGCTCTCGTGGCAGATCATGCGGCGCAAGCAGCTGCAGCCCTGGGTGGGCCTGCCCAACATTCTGTGTGGCGAATTCGTGGTGCCCGAGCTGCTGCAGGACGCGGCCACACCCCAGGCGCTGTCGCGGGCGGTGCTGGACTGGCTCGACGCACCTGCGAAAATCGCATCGCTCCAGCAGCGATTCACCGAGCTGCACCACACACTGAGACGAGACACCGCCCAACTGGCCACCGATGCGATCGAACAAGTTCTTGAAGGCTGAACAGGCCCCGCTGATCTGGGACGTGCCCGGACTGCTCGCGGGCGTGGACGAGGCCGGGCGCGGCCCTCTGGCCGGGCCGGTGGTGGCCGCCGCGGTGATCCTGGACGACCGCTCGCCCATCAAGGGTCTGGCGGACTCCAAGCAACTGACCGCATTGCGCCGCGAAAAACTGTATGACGAAATCCGCGCCAAGGCGCTGTGCTGCAGTGTGGCGCAGGCCTCGGTGGAGGAGATCGACCAGCTCAACATTCTCCAGGCCACCATGCTGGCCATGCGCCGGGCGGTCATGGGCCTGCGCCTGAAGCCCGCCAAGGTGCTGGTGGACGGCAACCGGCTGCCGACACTGGACGTGCTGGCCGAGGCCATCGTGTCGGGCGATGCGCTGGTGCCGTCGATTTCGGCCGCGTCCATCCTGGCCAAGGTCACGCGCGATCGCCTGTTGTGCGAGCTGCACCTGCAGCACCCCGAGTACGGATTCGACCAGCACAAAGGCTACGGAACGGCGCAACACATGCAGGCCTTGCGGGTGCATGGCGCCCTGGCTGTGCACCGGCGCTCGTTCGCGCCGGTCGCGCGTGCCTTGGTGGTGCCTGCAGCGAACGAGGGTGGTGAGCCATGACGGCATCGCCCCTGGCCATCACCTCTCGCGACAATCCCCTGCTCAAACGCCTGCGCCTGCTGGTGCAGGATGGCACCGCCTACCGCAAGCAGGGTCAGGTCTGGCTGGAGGGGGATCACCTTTGCCGGGCCTTGCTGGCGCGCGGGCAGCGTCCGCTCACCGCGGTGTTTACCGAGTCCTTCTGGCCGCAGGCCCCGCACGACTTGCGCGATGCCACCGACCACGTGGTCACCGTGCCCGACGCACTGATGGCGGGGATCAGCGGGCTGGAGTCACCGGCCGGTGTGGGCTTTGTCTGGGCTTTGCCGCCCGCTTTGGTGGTGCAGGGCGGCACAGCCACCGTGGTGCTGGACCGCTTGCAGGACGCGGGCAATGTGGGTTCCATCCTGCGCAGCGCCTCGGCTTTCGGTTTTGGCCAGGTGCTGGCCCTCAAGGGCACTGCCGCGCTGTGGTCGCCCAAGGTGGTGCGTGCCGGCATGGGAGCGCATTTCGGGCTGCGCTTGATCGAAGGTTTGGCCGCGGACGATCTCGCGGCGCTGGACGTGCCGATGCTGGTGACCAGTTCCCACCAGGGCGACTGGCTGCATCAGGCCCGGCTGCCCTGGCCTTGCGCCTGGGTCCTGGGCCACGAAGGGCAGGGCGTGGGCGAGGCCCTGATGGCCCGTGCCGGGGCTTTCGTGCGCATTGCCCAGCCCGGCGGAGAAGAGTCGCTCAACGTGGCCGCCGCCGCCGCCATTTGCCTGCATGCCAGCGCAGCCGGATTGGCTTCGTGATCCGTCGGTCGATTGACCGACCCGGGCTATAATTCCACGGTTTACCCGCAATCAGCGCAACCCTGCGCGCCCCGGCTCACCACCCCAGGTTTTTTCTCCGTTTCTGCCCCGGCTCCGGCTGGTGTGAGGCGGGTGCAAGGCCTGCGCGGCACCTGCCGCCGGCGCGAAGACGTTGCCGCCCCACTCTGGAGAATTCCGTGCTTCCCGTCCACCCGAAAGCCCTTCTCGCGCTCGCCGACGGCACGGTCTTTACAGGCGTTTCCATTGGCGCCACCGGTCAGACCACGGGCGAGGTGGTGTTCAACACCTCGCTCACCGGCTACCAGGAAATCCTCACCGATCCCAGCTACTGCCAGCAGATCGTCACGTTGACGTATCCGCACATTGGCAATACCGGCGTCAATGCCGAAGACGTGGAAGCCAGCCGCGTCCACGCCGCTGGCCTGATCATCAAAGACCTGCCCCTGCTGGCCTCCAACTTCCGCAGCAACGAAACGCTCTCGCAGTACCTTCAGCGCGAAGGCACCGTGGCCATCGCCGACCTCGACACCCGGGCGCTCACGCGCCGCCTGCGCACGCACGGCGCGCAGAACGGCTGTGTCCTAGCCCTGCCGGCCGGTGAAGCCATCACCGAGGCGCACCGCGCCCAGGCCCTGGCCGCGGCCAAGGCGGCGCCGAACATGGCCGGTACCGACCTGGCCAAGGTGGTTTCGGCCACGGCACCCTACGCCTGGACGCAGACCGAGTGGCAGCTCGGCTTCGGCTATGGCGAGCAGATCGCGCCGCGTTTCCACGTGGTGGCCTACGACTTTGGCGTGAAGTACAACATCCTGCGCATGCTCAGCGAGCGGGGCTGCAAGATCACCGTGGTGCCGGCGCAGACGCCTGCCGCCGACGTGTTCAAGCTCAAGCCCAACGGCGTGTTCCTGTCCAACGGCCCTGGCGACCCGGAGCCTTGCGACTACGCCGTCGCCGCCACGCGCGAGATCATCGAAGCGGGCGTGCCGACCTTCGGCATCTGCCTGGGCCACCAGATCCTGGCGCTGGCCAGTGGGGCCAAGACCTTCAAGATGAAGTTCGGCCACCACGGTGCCAACCACCCGGTGAAGGACCTCGACAACGGCCGCGTGAGCATCACCAGCCAGAACCACGGCTTCGCGGTCGACGAAAAGACCTTGCCCGCCACGCTGCGCGCCACGCACGTGAGCCTGTTCGACGGCACGCTGCAAGGCCTGGCACGCACCGACCAGCCCGCCTTCTGCTTCCAGGGCCACCCCGAGGCATCGCCCGGCCCGCACGACATCGGCTACCTGTTCGACCGTTTCATCGACCTGATGCAGGCCCGCGTGCCCGCCACCGCCTGAGCCGGCGCACATCCCCAGCGAACCATGCCCAAAAGAACCGACATTCAAACCGTCCTCATCATCGGCGCCGGCCCGATCATCATCGGCCAGGCCTGTGAGTTCGACTACTCTGGCGTGCAGGCCTGCAAGGCCCTGCGCGAAGAGGGCTACCGGGTCGTGCTGATCAACAGCAACCCCGCGACCATCATGACCGACCCGGCCACGGCCGACGTCACCTACATCGAGCCCATCACCTGGCAGACGGTCGAGAAGATCATCGCCAAGGAGCGCCCGCTGGCCCAGGGTGGCTTCGCCATCCTGCCGACCATGGGCGGTCAGACCGCGCTGAACTGCGCGCTCGACCTCTGGCGCAACGGCGTGCTCGCCAAATACGACGTGGAGCTGATCGGTGCGACACCCGAGGCCATTGACAAGGCCGAAGACCGCTTGAAGTTCAAGGACGCCATGACCAAGATCGGTCTGGGGTCGGCGCGCTCAGGCATCGCACACAGCATGGAAGAGGCCTGGGGCGTGCAGAAGACCGTCGGCTTCCCGGTGGTGATCCGCCCCAGCTTCACGCTGGGCGGCACGGGGGGCGGCATCGCCTACAACCCCGAAGAGTTCGAAACCATCTGCAAGCGCGGCCTCGAGGCCTCGCCCACCAACGAGCTGCTGATCGAAGAGTCGCTGCTTGGCTGGAAAGAGTACGAGATGGAGGTCGTGCGCGACAAGGCGGACAACTGCATCATCGTCTGCTCGATCGAGAACCTGGACCCCATGGGCGTGCACACCGGTGACTCGATCACCGTGGCGCCGGCCCAGACGCTGACCGACAAGGAATACCAGATCCTGCGCAACGCCTCGCTGGCCGTGTTGCGCGAGATCGGCGTGGACACCGGCGGCTCCAACGTTCAGTTCTCCATCAACCCGAAGGACGGCCGCATGGTCGTCATCGAGATGAACCCGCGTGTCTCGCGGTCTTCGGCCCTGGCGTCCAAGGCCACCGGTTTCCCGATCGCCAAGGTGGCCGCCAAGCTGGCCATCGGCTACACGCTGGATGAACTGCGCAACGAAATCACGGGCGGCGCCACGCCCGCGAGCTTCGAGCCCAGCATCGACTACGTGGTCACCAAGATCCCGCGTTTCGCGTTCGAGAAATTCCCCACCGCCGACAGCCGCCTGACCACGCAGATGAAGAGCGTGGGCGAGGTCATGGCCATGGGCCGCACCTTCCAGGAGTCGTTCCAGAAAGCCCTGCGCGGCCTGGAAGTGGGCGTGGACGGCATGAACGAGAAGACGCAGGACCGCGAGACGCTGGAGCGCGAGCTCGGTGAACCCGGTCCCGACCGCATCTGGTACGTGGGCGACGCCTTCGCCGCCGGCTGGACGCTGGAGGAAGTGCACCAGTTCACCAAGATCGACCCCTGGTTCCTGGTGCAGATCGAGGAGATCGTGAAGATCGAGCTCGCGCTGGAAAAGACCAGCCTCGACGCGATCGACGCCGACACGCTGCGTGGCCTGAAGAAGAAGGGCTTCTCCGACCGCCGCCTGGCCAAGCTGCTCAAGACCAACGACCAGGCCGTGCGCGAGCGCCGCATCGCCGAGAACATCCGCCCGGTCTACAAGCGCGTGGACACCTGCGCGGCCGAGTTCGCCACCGACACCGCCTATCTGTATTCCACCTACGAAGGCCATGGCGACGGTGAGTGCGAGGCCGAGCCGACCAACAAGAAGAAGATCATGGTGCTGGGTGGCGGTCCCAACCGCATCGGCCAGGGCATCGAGTTCGACTACTGCTGCGTGCACGCTGCGCTCGCCATGCGCGAGGACGGCTATGAGACCATCATGGTCAACTGCAACCCCGAGACCGTGTCGACCGACTACGACACCAGCGACCGCCTGTACTTCGAACCCCTCACGCTGGAAGACGTGCTGGAGATCGTGGACAAGGAAA
This sequence comes from Hydrogenophaga sp., assembly GCA_018993155.1. Classification (GTDB taxonomy): domain Bacteria; phylum Pseudomonadota; class Gammaproteobacteria; order Burkholderiales; family Burkholderiaceae_C; genus Hydrogenophaga. The sequence continues at coordinate 3,005 of JAGKSX010000140.1, read as the reverse complement.
AGCCGGTGGGCGTGATCGTGCAGTACGGCGGCCAGACGCCGCTCAAGCTCGCGCTGGGCCTGGAGGCAGCGGGTGTGCCCATCATCGGCACCAGCCCGGACATGATCGACGCGGCCGAAGACCGCGAACGTTTCCAGCAGCTGCTGCACACCTTGGGCCTGCGCCAGCCACCCAACGCCACTGCCCGCGCCGAGCCGGAGGCGCTGGAGAAGGCGGCTGCCCTGGGCTACCCGCTGGTGGTGCGCCCGAGCTATGTGCTCGGAGGCCGTGCCATGGAGATCGTGCACGAGCAGCGCGACCTCGAGCGCTACATGCGCGAGGCCGTCAAGGTCAGCAACGATTCGCCCGTGCTGCTGGACCGCTTCCTGAACGATGCCATCGAGTGCGACGTGGACGCGGTGCGCGATGCCACCGGCCGCGTCTTCATCGGCGGCGTGATGGAACACATCGAACAGGCCGGTGTGCACAGCGGTGACTCCGCTTGCTCGCTGCCGCCGTACTACCTGAGCAAGGCCACGGTCGATGAACTCAAGCGTCAGACCGCGGCCATGGCCGAAGGCCTGAACGTGGTCGGCCTGATGAACGTGCAGTTCGCGATCCAGGAAGTGGAAGAGAACGGCGTGAAGAAGGACGTGATCTTCGTGCTCGAAGTGAACCCGCGTGCCTCGCGCACCGTGCCCTTCGTGTCCAAGGCCACCGGCATCCAGCTGGCCAAGGTGGCGGCGCGCTGCATGGCCGGTCAGTCGCTCGACCAGCAGGGCATCGGCGCCGAAGTGACGCCACCGTACTTCAGCGTCAAGGAAGCGGTGTTCCCCTTCGTGAAGTTCCCCGGTGTGGACACCATCCTCGGCCCCGAGATGAAGTCCACCGGCGAAGTGATGGGCGTGGGCAAGACTTTCGGCGAAGCCTTCGTGAAGAGCCAGCTCGGTGCCGGCACCAAGCTGCCGACCTCGGGCAAGGTCTTCCTCACCGTGAAGAACAGCGACAAGCCGCGCGCGGTGGAGATCGCGCGACAGCTTGTCGAGATGGGTTTCTCACTGGTCGCCACGCGCGGCACGGCGGCAGCCATTGCCGCCGCGGGTGTCGCGGTGCAGACGGTGAACAAGGTCACCGAGGGTCGCCCGCACATCGTGGACGCAATCAAGAATGGCGACATCGTGCTCGTCATCAATACCGTGGAAGAGCGCCGCAACGCCATCGCCGACTCGCGAGCCATCCGCACCTCGGCCTTGCTGGCGCGCGTGACCACGTTCACCACCATCGCTGGCGCCGAAGCCGCGGTGGAGGGGATGCAGTACCTGGACAAGCTGGGTGTGATCTCGGTGCAGGAGATGCACGCGCAACTCTGAGGGCGGCCCGCGCGTCGGCTCGGCCGATGCGTGTGGACACCTTTTTCTTTCGCGGCATAATGCCCTTTCATGAACACCGCCGAGCGGCAACGCCCGGCGGTTTGCTTTTGTGCCGGCGCAGAGCCGGAAGCAGTAGGAGAACATCACAGTGGCCACCATTCCGATCACCAAACGCGGCGCCGAAAAACTCAAGGAAGAGTTGCAGCGCTTGAAAACTGTGGACCGCCCCTGGGTGATCAATGCGATCGCCGAGGCGCGCGCGCAGGGGGACCTGAGCGAGAACGCCGAGTACGACGCCGCGAAGGACCGCCAAGGTTTCATCGAAGGCCGCATCGCCGAAATCGAAGGCAAACTCTCGGCCGCGCAGATCATCGACCCGGCCACACTCGATGCGGGCGGCCGCGTGGTGTTCGGCGCCACGGTGGAGCTGGAGGACGAAGACAGCGGCGCGGCCGTGACCTACCAGATCGTGGGCGAGGACGAGGCCGATCTCAAGCTGGGCCTGGTGAACATCAGCAGCCCGATCGCGCGCGCGCTGATCGGCAAGGAAGAGGGCGATGTGGCCGAAGTGCAGGCGCCGGGTGGCACCAAGCGCTTCGAAATCGTCGCCGTGCGTTACGCCTGATGGCCATGCCACTGCACCGTGCTTCCATCTTCATCGCCGCGCTGTGGTGGGGTGGCATCACGGCGCTGAGTTTTCTCGCGGTGCCGACCCTGTTCGCCCAATTGGGCAATCCCGCCGTGGCGGGGCCGGTCGCCGCCAAGCTCTTTTCCCTGCAGTGCTACGCGGGCCTGTTGCTGGGCCTGGCGCTGCTGGTGATGTTGAGGCGGGGCAATGAAAAAGGTGGCCCGCCCAATGGCGCCACCATGACCACCCTGGGCATCGTGGCGTTAGGCATGTTGCTGGCGCTGCTGCAGGAGTTCGGTGTGGCGCAGAACATCGTTACCGCGCGCGCCAGCGGTGGCAACCTGCGTCTGTGGCATGGCGTGGGCACCGCCATGGTGCTGAGCCAGTGGCTGTGTGCCGGCGCCGTGCTCTGGCGCTTGAGCCGGGCATCGCCGGCTCGCTGAGGCCTCAGGCCGCCAGACGCTCGGCCGATTCCAGCGTATTGACCATCAGCATGGTGATGGTCATGGGACCCACCCCGCCGGGCACGGGTGTGATCCAGCTGGCCACCTCCTTCACGCCGTCGAAATCCACGTCACCGCAGAGTTTGCCTTCGTCGTTGCGGTTCATGCCCACGTCGAGCACCACGGCGCCGGGTTTGACCATGTCGGCCGTGAGCACATTGCGCTTGCCCACGGCCGCCACGATCACGTCGGCCTGCAGCGTCAGGGCTTTCAGGTCCTTGGTGCCGCTGTGGCAGATGGTCACGGTGGCGTTCTGTTGCAGCAGCATCAGGGCCATCGGCTTGCCCACGATGTTGCTGCGTCCAATCACCACGGCATGCTTGCCCTTGAGTTCGCAGCCGATGCTCTCCAGCATCTTCATGCAGCCATAGGGCGTGCAAGGCCAGAAGCCAGGCATGCCGGTCATCAGGGCGCCCGCGCTGGCGATGTGGAAGCCGTCCACGTCCTTGGCCGGAGAGATCGCTTCAATTACCTTCTGGGCGTCGATGTGGGCGGGCAAGGGCAGCTGGACGAGGATGCCGTGGA
>JAGKSX010000139.1 GCA_018993155.1 Hydrogenophaga sp. | reverse complement strand
CGGTTGGGCTCCGACCTTCAGCGCGGTGCCGATCTCGAACCCCTGCAGACCGCGTTCGACGCCATCAGCGCGCGTTTCGAGCAGTTGCGCAACGCCGACGCCCAGATCATCGACATCGTGCCGCCGGTGCCCGAGCCGGTGCCGGCCCAGCCGGTGGCAGAGGCCGCCGCACCGCCCGTGGCCGAGACCGCCGCCACCGGCGGGGAAGGGGGCCTGACCGGCATCTCGCTGCCGCAGGCGCCCACGATCCTGCAGGCCCGCGCGGGTGCCGCCGTTCGCGTGCGCCCCGAGCTGCTGGACCGCTTGGTCAACCAGACCGGCGAGGTGATGATCACGCGCTCGCGCATGGAGTCCGAACTCGTGACCCTGCGCGGCTCGCTCAAGGACCTCACGGGCAACCTGGACCGTCTGCGCGGCCAGTTGCGCGACATCGAACTGCAGGCCGAGACCCAGATGCAGTCGCGGCTGGCCCAGGCGCGCGACGCCGACCAGTCGTTCGACCCGCTGGAGTTCGACCGCTTCACCCGCGTGCAGGAACTCACCCGCATGATGGCCGAGTCGGTCAACGACGTGGCCACCGTGCAACGCAACCTGCAGCGCGCGGTCGAAGCCACCGAAGACAGCCTGGTCGCCCAGGCGCGCCAGACGCGCGAGCTGCAGCGCGACCTGCTGCGCACGCGCATGGTGGAGTTCGAAGGCATCTCCGAGCGCCTGTACCGCGTGGTGCGCCAGGCCTCCAAGGAAACCGGCAAGCAGGTGCGGCTGGACATCACCGGCGGCAACATCGAAATGGACCGCGGCGTGCTCGACCGCATGACCGCCGCGTTCGAACACCTGCTGCGCAACAGCGTGGCCCATGGCATCGAAGCGCCCGAGCGGCGCCAGCAGGCTGGCAAACCGGCCGAAGGCCAGATCGAGATCGTGCTGGGTCATGAGCTCAACGACGTGTCGCTGGTGTTCACCGACGACGGTGCCGGCCTCGATCTCGCGCGGCTGCGCGAAAAGGGCCTGGCGCAAGGCATCGTGCCGGCAGGCACCGAGCTGAGCGACGAGGAAGCCGCCCAGCTGGTGTTCGAGCCCGGCATCAGCACGGCGCGCGAGGTGTCCGAGCTGGCTGGCCGTGGCATCGGCATGGACGTGGTGCGCAACGACGTGGTCGCGCTGGGCGGCCGCATCGAGACCGCCACGCAGGCCGGGCGGGGCACCAGTTTCAAACTGGTGCTGCCGCTGACGACCGCGGTCACGCAGGTCGTGATGCTGCGCGCGGGCGGGCTCACCGTGGGCGTGCCGTCCAACCTGGTCGAGGTGGTGCGCCGCCTGGGCAGCGACGACCTCACCAAGGCCTATGCCAGTGGCCACCTCAATGTGGCAGGCGAGGACGTGCCCTTCTACTGGGCTGGTGCGCTGCTGCAATCCTCGGCGCATTCGACCGAGGTGCATGGCCGCACACAACCGGTGGTGATCTTCCGAAGCGCGGCGCAGCGCGTGGCCATGCACGTGGACGAAGTGCTGGGCAACCAGGAAGTCGTGGTGAAGAACCTGGGGGCGCAGCTCTCGCGGCTGCCGGGCCTGGCGGGCATGTCGGTGCTGGCCTCGGGCGCGGTGGCCCTGATCTACAACCCGGTGGCCCTGGCCACGGTGTACGGCGCCCAGGTGGCCGAGTGGGTGGCGAACCAGCGCACAACGCCGCAGGCGGCGACGTCCCTGGGCGAGGCGCTGGTGCAGAGCGCGGCGGAGGTCAACACGGTGCCGCTGGTGCTGGTGGTGGACGACTCCATCACCGTGCGCCGCGTGACGCAGCGCCTGCTGCAGCGCGAGGGCTACCGCGTGACGCTGGCGGCCGATGGTCTGCAGGCGCTGGAGAAGCTGCAGACCGAGCGCCCGACCGTGGTGCTGTCCGACATCGAGATGCCGCGCATGGACGGCTTCGACCTGGTGCGCAACATCCGCAGCGACGTGCGCCTGTCCGACCTGCCGGTGATCATGATCACCTCGCGCATCGCGGAGAAACACCGCGAGCACGCGCGCGAACTCGGGGTGGACCACTACCTGGGCAAGCCCTACTCGGAAGACGAGCTGCTGGCCCTGATCGGCCACTACGCGAAGGCGGCCGCCGAAGCTTGATCTAGCCTGGTTTCTTGCCGGGCTGCTTCACCACCGCATAGCGCAGTAACGTGCGCTCGCGCGCCACCGCGTGGTCCACGATCGGCTGCGGGTAGCCCTCGCCCAGCACCAGCCCGGCGGCTGCCAGCTCGATCTCGTTGGCCTTCCACGGGGCATGGATCGCTGCGTCCGGCAGGCCGGCGAGCTGCGGCAGGTACTTCCGGATGAACTTGCCCTGCGGGTCGAACTTCTCGCTCTGCGTCACCGGGTTGAAGATGCGGAACCAGGGTTGCGCGTCGCAGCCGCTGGAGCTTGCCCATTGCCAGCCCCCGTTGTTGGCCGCGAGATCGAAGTCGATCAGGTGGTCGGCGAAGTAGCGCTCGCCCCATTGCCAGTGGATGCCCAGATCCTTCACCAGGAAACTGGCCACCACCATGCGCAGCCGGTTGTGCATGTAGCCGGTCTGGTTGATCTGCGCCATGGCCGCGTCGATCAGCGGGTAGCCGGTGCGGCCCTCGCACCAGGCCGCGAACAGCTCCTTGGCGTGTTTGCCGTGCTCGAACTTGATGGCGTCGTACTCTGGTTTGAAGGCCTTGTCCACGGCGTGGGGGAAATTGGCCAGCACCTGGTGGTAGAAGTCGCGCCAGACCAGCTCCGACAGCCAGGTGGTCGCGCCCGCGATGCCCTGCAGGTGCATCTGGTAAGCCACCGAGGCGAGGTGGCGGATCGAGATGGTGCCAAAGCGCAGGTGCGCGCTCAGGTAGCTCGGCCCCTTCACCGCAGGGAAATTGCGCGCCTCGGTGTAGCGGTCGATGCGGTCGACGAAGTCCTCGAACAGCGCGTGCGCCCCGCTCGTGCCGGTGGGGAGCGCGAGTTGCGCGAGGTTGGTGGGCTCGAAGCCGATGTCCGACAGGTTGGGGACCGGTACCGCGTATTCGGCGGGCACGCCGGCCAGTGTGCCCGCGTACCGGGCGACCGGGTAGGCCTTCAGGTGAAACGGCGTGAGCGCCTTGAGCCAGGCGTTCTTGTAGGGTGTGAAGACGCCGAAGGCGTGGCCCGCCTGCGTGAGCACCTCGCGCCGCTCGAAGATCACATGGTCTTTGTGGCTGTGCAGCAGGATGCCGGCGTGCGCGAGGTCGCCGAACACGCGCGCGTCGCGCGCCAGGGCGGCGGGCTCGTCGTCGTGGTTGGCGAACACCGCCTGCACGCCCAGCTTCTGCGCCAGCGCGGGAATCACCTGCCGGGCCGGCGCGTGCAGCACGATCAGGCCCACGCCCTCCACGTGGTGTGCCCGCCCCAGCGCGCGCAACCGTTCGTCGAGCTCCACCAGCGATTCGCGGATGAACTCCACGCGCCGGTCGGCGCGCAGGCCGCGTTCGAGCAGGTCGTCCAGGATCTCGGTGTCGAACACGAACACGCACCACACCTGACGGCAGACCTTGAGCGCGTGGTACAGCGCCGCGTTGTCTTCCGCGCGCAGATCACGGCGGAACCACATCAGACCTTTGTCGTAGCTGTTCATGGGCAGGGCGGGGGGTTGCCCCTGCCGGCAATGACCAGCAGAGTAGGCGGCTTAAAATCGCGCCATGTCCGCTGATTTTGCCCCCATCAACCTGACCAATCATTTTCTGATTGCGATGCCCGGCCTCAGCGACGAGCTTTTTGGCCGCAGTGTGGTGTTCATGTGCGAACACAGCGAGCGCGGTGCCCTGGGGCTGGTGATCAACAAGCCCAGCGACATCCTCCTGCCCCGCCTGTTCGAGAAGGTCGACCTGCCGATGGGCCGTGACGACCTGGCCGAGTTGCCGGTGTTCCAGGGCGGGCCGGTGCAGACCGAGCGCGGTTTCGTGCTGCACGAGGCGGTCTCGGGCGAGGGCGAATCGGTCTACGCCTCCACCCTGTCCATTCCGGGCGGTCTGGAGATGACCACCTCCAAGGACGTGCTCGAAGCCATGGCCTCGGGTGCTGGCCCGCGCCGGGTGTTCGTCTCGCTGGGCTACGCCTCCTGGGGGCAGGGCCAGCTCGAATCGGAAATCACCGAGAACAGCTGGCTCACGGTGGAGGCCGACCCCAACCTCATCTTCGACGCGCCGGTGGCCGAGCGCTACGAGCGTGCCATGGCCCTGCTGGGCCTGCAGCCCTGGATGCTCTCGCCCGACGCAGGCCACGCATGACCGTGAACACGCCGGCGCCCACGACCCCTGAAGTCCCGGCGCATTGCCAGATGTTTCTGGCGTTCGACTTCGGCCTCAAGCGCACCGGGGTGGCCACCGGCAACCGCCTCACGCGCAGCGCCACCCCCCAGCCCACCATCGCCGCCGAGGGCGACGCGCGTTTCGTGCAGATCGCGCAGCGCCTCAAGGAATGGCAGCCCGATGCCCTGGTGGTGGGCGTGCCGTACCACCCCGACGGCGCGCCCCACGAGAACACCGCGCGCGCGCTCAAATTCGCGCGCGAGCTGCGTGGCCGCCATGGCCTGCCGGTGTTCGAGGTGGACGAGCGCTACAGCACCACCGAGGCCCACAGCCTGGGGGCCAAAGACGCCGATGCCGCGTCGGCCTGCATCATTCTGGAACAGTTTTTGAGGAGCCTGCCTTGATTGAGAAGAGCACGAGCGACGCCGGGCCGCCCCAAGGCGCGAGCGCCCCCTTGGGGGGCAGCGCAGTACGCGAAGCGACCAGCGTGGGGGCCATGCTGCCCGATGCCGAGGCGCTCTACACCGAGCTGGCGCGCGGCGTGAAACAACTGCTGGCCTCTTCGCCCGCGCCCGTGGTGCTCGCCGGCATCACCTCCGGCGGCGCCTGGCTGGCCGAGCGCCTGCAGGCCGACCTGGGGCTGCCCGGGCCGGCCGGTGTGATCTCGTCGAGCATGCACCGCGACGACTTCGCGCAGCGCGGCCTGGCTTCGAGCGCGCAAACCCGACTGCCGTTCGACGTGAACGGCGCGCACGTGCTGCTGATCGACGACGTGCTCTACACCGGCCGCACGCTGCGCGCCGTGATCAACGAACTCTTCGACTACGGCCGCCCGGCCAGCGTGCGCCTGGCGGTGCTGGTGGACCGGGGCGGGCGCGAACTGCCGATCGAGGCCAACCTGTGCGCCGCGCGCCTGGACGTGCCCGCGGGTCGTTCGCTCGAACTCGCGCGCGACGACAGCGGCCGCCTGAGCTTCGTGCTGGAAACCAAGGAAGCCTGACCGTGCAACGCAAGAACCCCCAGCTCAACAAGAACGGTGAACTGATTCACCTGCTCTCCACCGAGGGCCTGTCGCGCGACATCCTCACGCAGATCCTGGACACCGCCGCCAACTTCGTGAGCGTGAGCAACCGCGAAGTGAAGAAGGTGCCGCTGCTGCGCGGCAAGAGCGTGTTCAACCTGTTCTTCGAGAACAGCACGCGCACGCGCACCACCTTCGAGATCGCGGCCACGCGCCTCTCGGCCGACGTGATCAACCTCGACATCGCTCGCAGTTCCACCGCCAAGGGCGAGTCGCTGCTCGACACCATCGCCAACCTCAGCGCCATGGCGGCCGACATTTTCGTCGTGCGCCACAGCGAGTCGGGCGCGCCCTACCTGATCTCGCAGCACGTGGCTCCGCATGTGCACGTGGTCAACGCCGGCGACGGGCGCCACGCCCACCCCACGCAGGGGTTGCTCGACATGTACACCATCCGCCACTACAAGAAGGACTTCACCCAGCTGTCGGTGGCCATCGTGGGCGACGTGCTGCACTCGCGCGTGGCGCGCTCCGACATCCATGCGCTCACCACGCTGGGCTGCCCCGACGTGCGGGTGGTCGGCCCGCGCACGCTGGTGCCCAGCGACCTCTCGCACATGGGCGTGCGCGTGTGCCACACGCTGGAAGAGGGCATCAGGGACTGCGACGTGGTGATCACGCTGCGGCTGCAGAACGAGCGCATGAGCGGTGCCCTGCTGCCGTCGAGCCAGGAGTACTTCAAGAGCTTCGGCCTCACGCCCGAGCGCCTGCGCTGGGCCAAGGACGACGCGATCGTGATGCACCCGGGCCCGATCAACCGGGGCGTGGAAATCGATTCGGCCGTGGTGGACGGCCCGCAGAGCGTGATCCTGCCGCAGGTCACTTACGGTATCGCGGTGCGCATGGCGGTCATGGGCATCGTCGCGGGGAACGAGGCATGAACAAGGCCCACCCCAGCAGCGACCTGCGGTCGCTGACCCCCTCAAGGGGGCGCAGCCTGCGGCCCGGCAAAGCCGGTTCCGCGGCAGCCCTTGACTGTGTGCGCATGAAAGTGACGTCATGAAAATATTGATCCAGAACGGCCGGGTGATGGACCCGGCCAGCGGCCGCGACGAGATCGCCGATGTGGCGATCGCCGCCGGCCGCGTCATTGCCATCGGCAACGTGGCGCCCGACTTCCACGCCAGCCGCACGCTCGACGCCAGCGGCTGCGTGGTCGCGCCCGGCCTGGTGGACCTCGCGGTGCGCCTGCGCGAGCCCGGGCAGGAGCACGCCGGCATGCTCGAAAGCGAGATGGCCGCCGCCGTGGCCGGCGGGGTGACCTCGCTGGTCTGCCCGCCCGACACCGACCCGGTGCTCGACGAGCCCGGTCTGGTGGACATGCTCAAGTTCCGCGCCGAGAAGCTGCACCTGGCGCGTGTGTTCCCGCTGGGCGCTCTCACGCGCGGCCTGCAGGGTGAGGTGCTCACGGAAATGGCCGAGCTCACCGAGTCCGGCTGCATCGGCTTCGGCCAGGCCGAAGTGCCCATCGTCAACGTGCAGGTGCTGCAGCGCGCGCTGCAGTACGCGGCCACCTTCGGCTACACCGTGTGGCTGCGCCCGCAGGACTTCTGGCTCGGCAAGGGCGTGGCCGCCAGCGGCCCGCTGGCCACGCGCCTGGGCCTGGCGGGCATTCCTGCCGCCGCCGAAACCATCGCATTGCACACGCTGTTCGAGCTGATGCGCAGCGCCAAGGGCGGTGGCGCGGGCGCGCGCGTGCACCTGTGCCGCCTCAGCAGCGCGGCCGGCCTGGCCCTGGTGCGCCAGGCCAAGGCCGAGGGCCTGCCCGTCACCTGCGACGTGAGTGTGCACAACCTGCACCTCACCGACGTGGACATCGGTTACTACGACAGCCGCCTGCGCCTGCAGCCACCGGTGCGACAGCAGCGCGACCGCGACGCGCTGCGCGCGGGCCTGGCCGATGGCACCATCGACGCGCTGGTGTCCGACCACAACCCGGTGGACAGCGACGCCAAGACCCTGCCGTTCGCGGAGGCCGAGCCGGGCGCCACGGCGGTCGAGTTGCTGCTGGGCCTGGCGTGCACCTGGGCGCAGCAGGAAGGCCTGGGGCTGATGCAGGCGCTGGGCGTGCTCACCGTCGGGCCGCAGGCGGTGCTGGGCGCGAGCCTGGGCACGCTGCAGGCCAGCGCTGGCCGCATCGCCGTGGGTGGCGTGGCCGACCTCTGCATCTTCAACCCGGACAGCGGCTGGACCGTGCGGCCCGAGGCGCTGCGCAGCCAGGGCAAGCACACGCCCTTCGGCGGCCACGAACTGCCGGTGCGCGTGCACGCCACGCTGGTGGGTGGGCAGCTCGCCTACCAGGCCGACACCGAGCGGACCGCCGCCGCGTGAAACCCTTTCGCGCGCTCTGGCGTGGCCTGCGGGCCACCGCGCACGTGCTGGGTGCGCTGTGGACCATCCGCACCGAGCTCGGCCGCCTGACCCCATCGCAGACCGAACTCGTGGTGCGCGAGTGGACGCGCCGCATGCTGCTCATCCTGGGCGTGGAGCTGGTGGTCGAGGGCACGCCGCCCGAACACGGCCCGCTGCTGCAGGTGGCCAACCACATGTCGTGGCTGGACATCCTGGTGATGAACGCCGCGCGCCCGAGCCGCTTCGTTTCCAAGGCCGACGCCGAGCACTGGCCCTTGCTGGGCTCCCTCATCACAGGCGCAGGCACGCTCTACCTCGAACGTGGCAACCGGCGCGCGGCCATGCGCATGGTGCACCACATGGCGGAGCGGCTGGAGCTGGGCGACATCGTCACGGTGTTTCCCGAAGGCACCACGGGCGACGGCCGGGCCCTGCTGCCCTTCCACGCCAACCTGCTGCAGGCCGCCATCGCGGCGCGCGCGCCCGTGCTGCCCATCGCCTTGCGCTTCGTGCAGCGCGACACCGGCGAACCGCACCCGGCGCCGGTGTTCGTGGGCGACACCACGCTGATCGGCTCGATCTGGGCCACGCTCAACGCCGACGGCCTGCGGGCCGTGGTGCGCTATGGCGAGCCGCAACATGACGAGGGCCGCGACCGCCGCACCTGGGCCAACGACCTGCGCGCGGACATCGACCGCCTGCGCGCACTCTGAAAAAAGGACCCACCATGGGCACCGAAGGGCGCGACCAGCGCATCGACTACATCGAGTTCAACGTGGGTGACATCGCGCGCGCCAAGGCCTTCTATGGCGCGGCATTCGGCTGGACCTTCGTGGACTACGGCCCGGGCTACTGCGAGTTCAACGACGGGCGCATGACCGGGGGCTTCGCCACCGGTGAGGCCGTTCGCCCTGGCGGCGCCCTGATCGTGCTGTACGCGGACGACCTGGCCGCGGCGCAGCAACGCATCGAGGCCGCGGGCGGGCGGATCTCCAGGCCCGTGTTCGGATTTCCCGGTGGGCGCCGTTTCCACTTTCTCGACCCGGACGGGCACGAACTGGCCGTCTGGTCGGCGCCTTAACCCGCGCCCGGCGCCTGGGCCTTCTGCAGCCGCCGGTACAGCATGCCGCGCGAGACGCCGAGCGCGCGCGCGGCTTTCGCGATGTTGCCGCCGCACGCGGCCAGCGTGCTCTCGATCAGGCGCTGCTTGTGGTCCAGCAGGGTGGCCTGCGCGGGGTCGGTTTCCGGCGGCGTGGCCAGGGCCGGCGTGTCGATGGCAGCGGGTGGGGGCGCCGTTTCGGTGACTTGGGGCGCGGGCTGTGACACGGCCACCGCGTGCTTGAAGTCGGCGCCGTCGCTCGCGGTCAGCGTGCCCGTCACCCACACGCCCAGGCCATTGGGCAGGCGCAGGGTCTGCGCCTGGTGCTGGCGCGGCAGGGCCAGCAGGCGCTCCAGCGGCACGCCGAACACCTCGTCCACCGTGTGCCGCTCTTCCATGCGGCAGCCCGTGAGCCGGCGGCCCGCGCCGTTGAGCCACAGCACCCGCCCGCCGGCGTCGATGCCGGCCAGGGCCTCCATCGGCGTGCCCAGCAGCGTGGGGCTGGCCTGGAAGTGCAGCACGAGGTGCTCGACCGACTGCAGTTGCAGCAGGCGGTTCTCGATCGTGGTGGCGTACATGCCCACGACCGACGCGGCATCGAACTGGAAGCGCCCGGCCTCGATCGACACGTCCAGCACGCCCGCGAGCTGGCCGTGGATGTCGCGGATCGGCGCGGCCGCGCAGTGCAGGCTCTGCAGGCTCTGGAAGAAATGCTCGGCGCCGGTGACGGTGCAGGCTTCGCCGGTGCGCACCACGATGCCCGGCGCGTTGGTCCCGACCTGGCCCTCGGTGAGGTTCACGCCCACGCGCGAGGCGGTCTTGAGCAGCGGGTGCTGGTTGGTCGCGGGCAGTTGGGTGGCGTGGATGATCACGCCCTGCGCGTCGGTCAGCAGCACGCGGCAGTCGGTGCCGGCCAGCGCGGCTTCCATGTGGTTGAGCTCGAGGTTGCCGGCCTGGAGCAGCTGCCGGTTGCGGTTCAGGCTGGCGTGGGCCCGGCTGCGCGTGACCTGCTCGAAGCTCACGCGGTCGGTGGGTTGCTGCCGGGCCGAGGCGCAGCGCAGCCACGACTGGATGACCGCTTCGCCCACCAGGCCGGAGGGGCGCGTGCCTTCGTCGAAGAAACGCTGGCGCGCCAGCGCGGTGCGCTGTTCGGTGGTCTGGAAAAAGAGCTGGCGCGGCGTGCTCGCCTGCCCGTTCGTGGGGTGGGGCATGTTCTTGTCCTGCGGGGCGTCTCCTCGGCCAGTATCCCGTTCATCGGCGCGCGGTGGCATGCGGGTAAGCCCTGCCCGCCGCCCGTCGGATGTTCCACGCCGGAACACATCGGCTTCAGGGAAATCCCGAGGATGAATAGGCTCCCGGAGAGGCGGAAGATGGCAAAGCTGGGCCGAGCACGACAGGCCCTGGCAGCCCCACAAACAGGCCTGCGCGCCGCAGGCAGCACAAGGAGACACGATGAATCCGTCACCACTTGCTTTGGTCAGGTGCCGCGCGGCCGCCTGCCTGTTCACCGCACTCACCACGCTCTGCGGCGCCGCGCTCGCGCAGCCGCAGGCCCCCATCAAGGGCTCGCAGGAGCACATCCGGGCCGCCGTGGGCAAGGTCAACGCCAGCTTCATGAAGGCCAACGCCAGCAAGACGCCGGACTGGCCCAGCTATGGCCTGGACTACGCCGAGACGCGCCACTCCAAGCTCAACCAGATCACCACCGCCAACGTGAAGGACCTGGGCCTGGTCTGGTCCTACAACCTCGAATCCTCGCGCGGGGTGGAGTCCACGCCGCTGGTGGTGGACGGCATCATGTACGTCACCGCTTCCTGGAGCATCGTGCACGCGGTGGACGTGCGCACCGGCAAACGCCTGTGGACCTTCGACCCCAAGGTGCCGCGCGAGGGCGGCTACAAGGGCTGCTGCGACGTGGTCAACCGCGGCGTGGCGCTGCACGAGGGCAAGGTCTTCGTGGCGGCCTACGACGGCCGGCTGATCGCGATCGACGCGGCCACCGGCGAACAGGTGTGGTCCAAGGACACCATCATCGACCGCAAGTTCAGCTACACCATCACCGGCGCGCCGCGCGTTTTCAAGGGCAAGGTGATCATCGGCAACGGCGGTGCGGAGTATGGCGTGCGCGGCTACATCACCGCCTACGACGCCAAGACCGGTGACCAGAAGTGGCGCTGGTTCACCGTGCCGGGCGACCCGAGCAAACCATTCGAGGACGAGTCCATGGCCAAGGCCGCCAAGACCTGGGACCCGGCTGGCAAGTGGTGGGAAGCCGGTGGTGGCGGCACGGCCTGGGACACCATGACCTTCGACCCCGAGCTCAACCTGATGTACATCGGCACCGGCAATGGCTCGCCCTGGGCGCGCAGCAAGCGCAGCCCGGCCGGCGGCGACAACCTCTACCTCGCCTCCATCGTCGCGCTCAACCCCGATACCGGCAAGTACGTCTGGCATTACCAGGAGACCCCGGGCGACAACTGGGACTTCACCTCCACGCAGCCGATGATCCTGGCCGACATCAAGCTCGACAACAAGCCGCGCAAGGTGATCCTGCATGCACCCAAGAACGGCTTTTTCTTCGTGATCGACCGCACCAACGGCAAGTTCATCTCGGCCAAGAACTTCGTCGACGTGAACTGGGCCACCGGCTACGACAAGAACGGTCGACCGATCGAAACCCCGGCCGCGCGCACCGCCGACCGGCCGCGCGAGATCATCCCCAGCGCCTTCGGTGCGCGCAACTGGCATTCCATGTCGTACAACCCGGCCACCGGCCTGGTCTACATGCCGGTGCAGAGCGTGCCGCTCACGCTGATGGACAACAAGGACTGGAAGTTCAACGCCGACCGGCCCGGCGAGCCACACGCCAACATGGGCTGGAACCTGGCCACCTTCGCCAACGTGGAGCCGCCGACCAGCAAGCCCTTCGGCCGCCTCGTGGCCTGGGATCCGGTGCAGCAGAAGGCGCGCTGGACGCAGGAGCAGATCTCGCCGTGGAACGGCGGCACGCTCACCACGGCCGGCAACCTGGTGTTCCAGGGCACGGCCGACGGCCGCTTCATCGCCTACAACGCGACCAGCGGCGAGAAGCTTTGGGAAACGCCCACCGGCACCGGCGTGATCGCCGCACCCTCGACCTACATGGTCGACGGCAAGCAGTACGTGTCGATCGCGGTGGGCTGGGGCGGGGTCTACGGCCTGGCGCAGCGCGCCACCGACCGCCAGGGCCCGGGCACGGTCTACACCTTCGCCGTGGGCGGCAAGGCGCAGCCGCCGGCCTTCGTGAACTACCAGCTCGGCAAGCTCGTGGCCGGCGTGAAGTACGACCCGGCCCACGTACCGGCCGGCACCGCGCTGTACGTGAGCAACTGCGTGTTCTGCCACGGCGTGCCAGGGGTGGACCGGGGCGGCAACATCCCCAACCTGGGTTACATGGATTCGGCCTTCATCGAGAATCTCGACAAGTTCGTGTTCGCCGGTCCGGCCATGGCACGCGGAATGCCGGACTTCACCGGAAAACTCACACCCGACGATGTCCAAAAAATCAAAGCATTCATCCAAGGCACGGCCGATGCCATTCGGCCGAAGCAGTAGCGCCCTTCTTCTCGGTGCCGCCGCCGGCTTGCTGTCGCCGCCCGCGCAGGCCCAGCCGGACGGCGACACCGCCGGCGCGCTCGCGCCGGTGGTGATCACCGGCGGCTCGGCCTGGCAGCAGCGCTGGCTGGCGCCGGGCTCGGTCGAGGTGGTGGATGGCGAGGAACTGCGCGCGGGCCAGTTGCAGATCAACCTCTCCGAAGGCCTGGGCCGCGTGCCCGGCCTGGTGGTGCGCAACCGGCAGAACTACGCGCAGGACCTGCAGATTTCCATGCGTGGCTACGGCGCGCGCGCGCCCTTCGGTGTGCGCGGCGTGCGCCTGTACGTGGACGGCATTCCGGCCAGCGCGCCCGACGGGCAGGGCCAGGCGGCGAACTTTCCCATCGGCAGCGCCGACCGCATCGAGGTCATCCGCGGTCCGTTCTCGGCGCTGTACGGCGCCTCGGCCGGCGGTGTGATCGCGCTCTACACGCAGGACGGCCAGCGCCCCACCGAGTGGCGCACCGGCGTGGCGGCCGGCTCCAACGGGCTGTGGCGCTTCTCCACCCAGCTCAGCGGGCAGACCGGCAGCGCCGAGCAGCCGGGCTGGTCGTACACGCTGGACGCGGGCAAGTTCGCCACCGACGGCGAGCGCCTGCAATCGTCCGCGTCGCGCAGCACGGGCAACCTCAAGCTCAGCCGCGCGCACGAAGGCGGGCGCACGGTGCTCGTGCTCAACCGCCAGAGCAGCCAGGCGCTGGACCCGCTGGGTCTCACGCGCGCCGAGTTCGACGCCGACCCTGGCCAGACCACGGCGGCGGCCACGCAGTTCAACACGCGCAAGAGCGTCTCGCAGACGCAGGTGGGGCTGGCCTGGGAACAGGCGCTGGGGCAGGGCCACCGCATCGAACTCATGGGCTACGGCGGCCAGCGCGCCGTGCGCCAGTTCCAGGCCATTCCCACCGGCGCGCAGGCACCGGCCGGCAGCGCGGGCGGCGTGATCGACCTGGACCGCGACTACTGGGGCTGGAACGCGCGCTGGCGCCTGGACCGCAGCTACGACAGCGGCCGCCTCACCGTCGCCGCCGGCATCGCCTCGGACCGGCAGACCGAGGACCGCCTGGGGTACGAGAACTTCATCGGCGCCGCCCTGGGCGTGCAGGGCCGGCTGCGGCGCGACGAGACCAACCGCGCCAGCACCTTCGACCCTTATGTGCAGGCCGAGTGGCGCACGCCAGCCACCACCTTCCTGGCGGGGTTGCGGCACTCGCGCGTGCGCTTCACCTCGGCCGACCGTTACATCGGGGCGGGCAACCCGAACGACAGTGGCGCGGCGGACTACGACGGCTTCAGCCCGGTGCTGGGTGTGCGCCGCGAGATCACGCCGCAGTTGCAGGCGTTCGCGAGCGTGGGGCGCGGTTTCGAGACGCCCACGCTCAACGAGGTGGCGTACCGCGCCTCGGGTCTGACGGGGCTCAACCCCTCGTTGAACGCCTCGCGCAGCCTGAGCGCGGAGACGGGTCTGCGCGGGCGCCAGGCCTGGGGCAGCTGGAGCGCCACGCTGTTCGAGACGCGCACGAAGGACGAGATCGTGGTGTTGTCGAACACGGGAGGGCGATCCACTTTCCAGAATGCGGGGCGCACGCGGCGGCAGGGCGTGGAGCTGGCGGGGGTGATGCAGTGGGGCAAGTTCACCGTGACGCCGGCGTACACGTGGATGGACGCGACCTACCGCGATGGTTTCCTGACCTGTGTGGCCACGCCGTGCGCGGCGCCGAATGTGCCGGTGGCGGCGGGCAACCGGCTGCCAGGGTTGGCGAAGCAGCAGGCGTATCTGCAGGTGGCGTGGGAGCCGGGTTGGGCCAACAGCGTGTTCACGCTGGAGGCGTTGCACACGGGGCGCATGGCGGTGAACGACCGGAACACGGATTTCACGTCCGCGAGCACGGTGTTCAACCTGGGGGTGCGGTTCGAGCAGAACCGGGGCGACTGGACCTGGCGGGAGTTCGTGCGCATCGACAACGTGACGGACCGTTCCTATGCGGGGTCGGTGATCGTGAACGAGGGGAACAACCGGTTCTTCGAGCCTGGGGGTGGAAGGTCCCTGTACGTGGGCGTTGAGCTGGTGCGGCGGTTTCCCTGAGGTTTCTTCTTGCGTGGGGTTTCCGGCGGGGACCTCGCGTCAGGCCAGTGGCGGTGCCCGCAGGCCTCCGGCCGCTCGCGGGCGGCTGC
>JAGKSX010000138.1 GCA_018993155.1 Hydrogenophaga sp. | reverse complement strand
GCGCAGCGCGGCGGGGGTGTTTACTACCTCCCTCGCACGTCCTGCGAGTTGCCGTCGAAGCGGCTGTCGCCGCGCTCGTGGCTGTCAAAGCCGCTGTTGCCGTTGAGCCGGGCCTCGTCGAAACCGCGGCGGCCATTGCGGTTGAGGTCCATCAGCCCGCTCATGCCCATGATTTCCGATTCGCGGAAGCCGGTGTTGCCGTGCTGCTGGTCGAAGCCGGAGAACTGGCTTTCCAGCTGCTGGCGCGCGTTCTCGCGCCGTTCTTCGCGGCTCCTGGGCTTGGGCAGTTCCGCCAGGTTGAGCTGGGCCCGGAAATCGGTCGGTGAAGGCATGCGGTGAATGCCGTTCTTGAGGAACACGAAACGCACGCCCGCCGTCTTGAGGATGCGGTTCTTGATCTTGACCTTGAAGGCCTTGGCCTTGGCATCGCTCAGGTGGTGCTGCTCCACGTCGAAGGCAAAGCTGGGGCGACCGTCCGGGCCGCAGACCACGAAATCCACCTTCTGTTCGTACAGCCGCTCTTCGGCGCGCCTGCGGTCGGCCGCGCGCCGCACCGTCAGCATGTCCTTGAGCATCATGTTCGGCAGCACGATCTGGCCCGGAAAGGTGTCCTGCAGGTAGTCCAGCATGTGGGCCTGTTCGGCCGTGAGGATGCGCTCCGGTGAGTACCGGTCGTCGCGGCCGGACGACTCGCGGCGCCTGAGGCGGCGGACCGCCCAGGCGCACAGCGCCAGCACCACCAAGGCGGCGACCAGCAGCGCGATCGTCACAACATCCATGCAAGCTCCTTGAACCCGAGCGGATCGGGAGATGGGATTTTAGGAGCGTGTTACAGGTGCCCTGGGCCGTCAACCGCTCAGGACAGATGCGAGGTCCTTTTTTGTGCGGTTTGCATCAATATCCGGCCCGGTGTGGTTTACGAAGGTATTCAATTGCCCCCGCCACTGCGCACCCGGCCCAGCGGCAGCCGGGGATCGAACTTGGCGCGCTTGAGGCTGAAGAAGGCCTTGATGTTGCGCACGTTGGCGTCGCTGGTGAACAGCTGCTGGGCCAGCGCGAGGTAGGCCGGCATGTCCACACAGTGCACCACCAGCATGAAATCGGGCCCCGGGCTCACGCGGTAACACTGCTGCACCTCGGGCGTGGGCAGCACGCGGGCCTCGAAGGCGTCCAGGTGCTCCGCGCCCTGGCGCTCCAGGGTGATTTCCACCAGCGCCGTGAGGCCGTGGCCCAGCAGGGGGGCGAGCCGGTCGGCGCTGAGCAAGGCCACCTCGCGCTCGATCAGCCCGAGCTGGCGCAGCCGCTTGACGCGCCGCAGGCTGGTGGGCGGCGAGAGGTGGGCCAGCTCGGCCAGCGCCTGGTTGCTGCGCGAGGCATCCGCCTGCAGCAGTTCCAGCAACCGCAGATCGGCTTCGTCGATGTCGATCGGTTCCATAAAATCGAGTTCAGTGAAATATTTGACGGTTTTTGTAGTGTGGAGAAATTATCAGCCACTTTTTATCATTGTTTGATCATTAATTTCTTGTGGCCGTGTTTAGCATCACGCATTCCATTTTTCAGGAGAGCGTATGTGCGGCATCGTGGCAGGGGTTTCCGGGCGTGACATCGTGCCCGTGCTGGTTCAGGGCCTGCAGCGGCTGGAGTACCGCGGTTACGACTCCTGCGGTGTGGCCGTGCACAGCGGCGGCCTGCAGCGCGCGCGCAGCACGTCGCGCGTGGCCGAACTCGCGCAGCAGGTGCAGCAGGAGTCGATCGGCAGCGGCACCGGCATCGCCCACACCCGCTGGGCCACCCACGGCGCCCCGGCGGTGCACAACGCCCATCCCCATTTCAGCCACGGTCCTGGCGCCGTCGCGGGCGCGGCCGGCCGCGTGGCCCTGGTGCACAACGGCATCATCGAAAACCACGACGAACTGCGCGCGGCTTTGCAGGCCAAGGGCTACGTGTTCGAGAGCCAGACCGACACCGAAGTCATCGCCCACCTGATCGACTCACTCTACGAAGGCGACGTGTTCGCCGCGCTGCAGGGCGCGGTGGCGCAATTGCACGGCGCCTATGCGCTGGCCGTGTTCCACAAGGACGAGCCGCACCGTGTGGTCGGCGCGCGCGCCGGCTCACCCCTGGTGCTCGGCGTGGGGCAGGGCGGGGCGGAACACTTCCTCGCCAGCGACGCCATGGCCCTGGCGGGCGTGACCGACCAGATTGTGTACCTCGAAGAAGGCGACCTCGTCGACCTGCAGCTGGGCCGCTATTGGGTGCTCGACAGCGCAGGCCGCGCCTTGAGCGCCGCGCAGCGCCCGGTGAAGACCGTGCAGGCCCACAGCGGCGCGGCCGAACTCGGCCCGTACCGCCACTACATGCAGAAGGAAATCTTCGAGCAGCCGCGCGCGATCGGCGACACGCTCGAAGGCCTGGAGGGCATCACGCCCGAGCTGTTCGGCGACGGCGCGTACAGCGTGTTCAAAGAGATCGACAACGTGCTCATCCTGGCCTGCGGCACCAGCTACTACAGCGGCTGCACCGCCAAGTACTGGCTGGAGGAGATTGCGAGGATTCCCACGCAAGTGGAAGTGGCGAGCGAGTACCGCTACCGCACCAGCGTGCCCAACCCGCGCACGCTGGTGGTGACCATCACGCAAAGCGGCGAGACGGCGGACACGCTGGCCGCGCTGCGCCACGCGCAGAGCCTGGGCATGAAGCACACACTGACGGTGTGCAACGTGGCCACTTCGGCGATGGTGCGCGAATGCGAGCTGGCCTACATCACCCGCGCGGGAGTGGAGATCGGTGTCGCGTCCACCAAGGCCTTCACCACGCAGCTCGCCGGGCTGTTCCTGCTCACGCTGGCGCTGGCGCAATCGCGCGGGCACCTGAGCGAAGAAGCCGAAGCCGAGCACCTGAAGGCCATGCGCCACCTGCCGGTGGCCCTGCAGGCGGTGCTCGCGCTCGAGCCGCAGGTGATCAGCTGGGCCGAAGACTTCGCGCGCATGGACAACGCGCTGTTCCTGGGCCGGGGCCTGCATTACCCCATCGCGCTCGAAGGCGCGCTCAAGCTCAAGGAGATCAGCTACATCCACGCCGAGGCCTATCCGGCCGGCGAGCTCAAGCACGGCCCGCTGGCGCTGGTGACGGCGGCGATGCCCGTGGTGACGGTGGCGCCCAACAACGCGCTGCTGGAAAAGCTCAAGAGCAACATGCAGGAAGTGCGCGCGCGCGGCGGGGTGCTCTACGTGCTGGCCGATGCCGACACCCGCATCGCCAGCAGCGAGGGCATCCACGTCATCCGCATGCCCGAGCACTACGGCGCGCTCAGCCCCTTGCTGCACGTGGTGCCGCTGCAGATGCTGGCGTACCACACCGCACTGGCCAAGGGCACGGACGTGGACAAGCCGCGCAACCTGGCGAAGAGTGTGACGGTGGAGTGAGGGGGTGGCGCAGCGGCGCCTGTTCCGGAAAATAAATAGAAGTGGATATTGAGGGGGGGGTAGAAGTGGATATTGGGGGGGCCGAGAAGTGGATATTTCCCTATGTAGAAGCACCCTGATTTTTCTTCAGAAAATCCGCATCCAACTTCGCTTCGGAGGCCCCCCTCATTTGACTAAATTTCTGCAACAGAATGTACAAAGTAGAGGGCAAGCGCTCACATCGTGGTTCGCTCCGGTGCATTTTTCATTTGATGAGATTGTCTATGGCCAGAATTTGGCCGCTTAAGGAAACCGGTCTGCTGGCGGGTCGGTTCTGAGTAGGAGTGACTCACATTGATGACCCAGTCGAGCGAACAGCAGAGCCCTCAAGACATCTCGAGCCCATCGCGGCCAATCGACCAATCGACGGACACCAGTCAGAGCGACTTCACTGCGCGTGAAGTGTTGAAGGAGAGGCCCGCGTTCGTCGGGCCCATAGAGTGGCTTGAGCGTGTACGAAATGCGCGAGGCTGGGTCAGAGACCACCTTGTTGCAGTCGCCGCACTCAGCATAACTTTGCTAGCGGCAGGAGGCTACAGCGTTCACCGCTCGTGGCTTTTCGGTTGGTACAACGCAGCGAAGGTCCCGCCATTCGTGCACAGTTGGTCTGTTCAAGACCTCGTGATGCTTGGCGTGGTGAACTTGGATATCTGGGCCGAGGGGCTGCTCGCTCTTACCCTTTTGCTCTTGGCTGTCTACTGGCTCTTCGCCGCTGCGCCCTGGATGGAGCGGGGCATTGCTTACTTGGTCGAAAAAGCTGAGGAAGCGTTCGCGAAGAGAAAGAGGCCGGCGAAACCCTTGAGCAAGCCCATGCACGTAGCAATCTGGTTCATTCAGCATGTGCTTGTCTGCGCGTGGTTAGCGATGTGTGTCCTGCTGCTGTATTTGCTCATCACTTTCGCAGTCCTCTTGCTATCGAGCAATCCACAAAAGCGTGGGTACGAAGCTTTCCAGAGGCTCCAGGCCCACGCCGATGCCAGTTTTCAGGTGGAGCCCGCGATGAAGGACCAAGGGCAAAAGTCTGCCGCCATCGCGTATCTAAACAAGCGCTACAGCCACGTCTCCCTCGATGTCGATTCGACGAGAAGCGATGGTCCAGTAGCTTGCGGCTGGTTGGTTCTTCAGAACGGAGAACACGTCCTCTTGCTCACGCAAGATGGGCCTACTTTCATCAGCGCTACTGGTCTGGGATTTGTCTGGAAGAGAGTTGATGTCGGGTCGTGCAAACAAGCCTAGGTGGTAAAGCGGCATCACCTGACCACGGTTGGCACCTGATTGGCAAACGTGCCTAGGTAAGGCAACGATGCCGAGGGGACTAACTCAACGAACGAGAGTACGTTCTCTAATTCAATCCTGCGCTTCGATGGCGGTTGGAGTCAGCGCATCGTTCGTCGTGGCGCCCACGCTAGATTTGACTTCACTTGGCCGTAGCAGAGCCCGCGCTGCGACGCTCCACTCTCGCTGGCGCACGTGGCTTCGTGGTAGTGGATGCA
>JAGKSX010000137.1 GCA_018993155.1 Hydrogenophaga sp. | reverse complement strand
CCAGGAAGCTCTTGCGGATGTCGGCAACGGAGGCGGGGCGGGGCCTGTTGGCCTTTTGGGGGGGCGTCGGGGGATGCGGGGGAGCGCTCCCCCGCGCGGGCCCCGCTATTTTCCAACATGCGGGCCGACCCCGGCGCGCGGGCGGCGAAATCGGGTGGATCGGCGCGCCGCGTCGCGGGCGGCACCGCCTCGGAAAAGACCTGGGGCTATGCTGGAATGCCTTTCGGCGGCACAATCGGCGGCGATTAATTTAATAAGTTAAATAAATTTCCAACCACCCCCTTCCCGTGCACCGCACCGACGGAGACAACCCCTCATGGACATGAAGACTTCCCCCCTGGCCCTGCTCAAGGACCCGAGCCTGCTCAAGACCGACGCCCTGATCAACGGCCAGTGGGTCGCCGGCGCCAGCCGTTTCGACGTGCACGACCCGGCCACCGGGCACAAGCTGGCCGACGTGGCCAACCTCGGCCCTGCGGACGCCGAAGCCGCGATCGCCGCCGCCAACGCCGCCTGGCCGGCCTGGAAGGCCAAAACCGCCAAGGAGCGCAGCCACATCCTGCGCAAGTGGTACGACTTGCTGATGGCGAACCAGGACGATCTGGGCACGCTCATGACCGCCGAACAGGGCAAGCCCCTGGCCGAGGCCAAGGGCGAGGTGGCTTACGGCGCCAGCTTCGTGGAATGGTTCGCCGAGGAGGCCAAGCGCGTCAACGGTGAAACCCTGCCCACCTTCGACAACAACCGCCGCCTGATGGTGCTCAAGCAGCCCATCGGCGTGTGCGCGGCCATCACACCCTGGAACTTCCCGCTCGCCATGATCACGCGCAAGGTGGCGCCCGCGCTGGCCGCCGGCTGCCCGGTGATCATCAAGCCGGCCGAACTCACGCCGCTGACCGCCCTGGCCGCGGCCGAACTCGCCATCCGCGCCGGCATCCCGGCCGGGGTGTTCAACATCCTCACCGCCGACGCCGAACAGTCCATCGCCGTGGGCAAGGTGCTGTGCGCGAGCGACGTGGTGCGCCACATCAGCTTCACCGGCTCCACCGAGGTCGGCCGCATCCTCATGGCGCAGTGCGCGCCCACGGTCAAGAAGATGTCGCTGGAGCTGGGTGGCAACGCGCCCTTCATCGTGTTCGACGACGCCGACATCGACAGCGCGGTGGAAGGCGCCTTCGCCAGCAAGTACCGCAACGCCGGCCAGACCTGCGTCTGCACCAACCGCTTCTACGTGCAGGCCGGCGTTTACGACACCTTTGTGGCCAAGTTCGCCGCCAAGGTGAAGACCGCCAAGGTCGGCAACGGCTTCGGCGAGGGCGTGAGCCAGGGCCCGCTGATCGAGGAAGCGGCCCTCGTGAAGGTGCAGCGCCACGTGGACGATGCGGTGGCCAAGGGCGGGCGCGTGGTGGCCGGTGGCCGGCGCCTCGCCAGCCTGGGCAGCGGCCAGTTCTTCGAACCCACCGTGGTGGCCGACGCGACGGCCGACATGCTGTGCGCCAAGGAAGAAACCTTCGGCCCCTTCGCGCCGGTGTTCAAGTTCCACACCGAGCAGGAAGCCATCGACGCGGCCAACGCCACCGAGTTCGGCCTGGCGAGCTACTTCTACAGCCGTGACGTGGGCCGCATCTTCCGCGTGAGCGAGGCGCTGGAGTACGGCATGGTGGGCATCAACGTCGGCATCCTGGCCACCGAACACGTGCCGTTCGGCGGCGTGAAGCAGTCCGGCCTAGGCCGCGAAGGCTCGCACCACGGCATGGACGACTACGTGGAAATCAAGTACCTCTGCGTCGGCGATATCCTCAAGTGATTCCCACCTGAGAGACACCCACCCCATGCAGTTCGACTGGAGCCACCCCTACCCCACCATCCGCAGCCCGCTCATGGCGCGCAACGTGGTCGCCACCTCGCAGCCCCTGGCTGCGCAGGCCGGTCTGCGCATGCTGCTCAAGGGCGGCAACGCGGTGGACGCCGCGATCGCGGCCGCCGCCGCCCTCACCGTGGTGGAGCCGATCTCCAACGGCCTGGGCAGCGACAACTTCGCGATCGTCTGGGACGGCCAGCAACTGCACGGCATGAACTCCTCGGGCGTGGCGCCCGCGGGCTGGAGCAAGGCCTACTTCGAGAACAAGCACAACTGCCAGATCCCGCTGCGCGGCTTCGACGCCGTGACCGTGCCCGGCGCGGTGGCCGGCTGGGCCGCCCTGTCCGAGCGCTTCGGCGCCCTGCCCTTCGCCGACCTGATGGCGCCCGCCATCGAGCTGGCCGAAGGCGGCTTCGCGGTGGCGCCCGTCATCGCCCACAAATGGGCCCTGGCCGTGCCCCTGCTGCAGGACAAGCCCGGTTTCGCGCAGGCCTTCATGCCACGCGGCCGTGCCCCACTGCCCGGTGAGCGCTTCAGCTTCGCCGAGGCCGGCCGCGCGCTGCGCCGCATCGCCGAGACGCGCGGCGAGGCCTTCTACAGGGGCGAGATCGCTGCCGCCATCGACGCCTTCGCGCGCGAGCATGGCGCGCAACTGCGCGCCACCGACCTCGCTGCGCACCAGGTGCAGTGGGTCAAGCCGATCGAAATGGCGTTCGCCGGCCACACGGTGCACGAGCTGCCGCCCAACGGCCAGGGCATCGCTGCACTCATGGCGCTGGGCATGCTTGAACAACTAAACATCGGACGCTACGGGCCCGACAGCATCGAAGGCCAGCACCTGCAGATCGAGGCCATCAAACTCGCCTTCGCCGACACCTACCGCTGGGTCGCCGACGAGCGCTTCATGACCGAGGTGCGCGCCGCCGACCTGCTCGACCCGGGCTACCTGCGAGATCGCGCAAAGCTCATCGACCCGAAACGCGCCATCCACCCCGGCGCAGGCCACCCGCCGCGCGGTGGCACGGTCTACCTCACCGCCGCCGATGCGCAAGGCCGCATGGTCAGCCTGATCCAGTCCAACTACCTGGGCTTCGGCAGCGGCGTGGTGGTGCCTGGCTGGGGCATCAGCCTGCAGAACCGGGGCCACGGCTTCACCCTGCAGGACGGCCACCCCAACCAGGTGGCGCCGGGCAAGCGGCCCTTCCACACCATCATTCCGGGCTTCCTCACGCGCGAGGGCCAGGGTGTGATGAGCTTTGGCGTGATGGGCGCCAACATGCAGCCGCAAGGCCATGTGCAGACGCTGGTGCGCATGCTGGTGCACGGACAGCAGCCCCAGGCGGCCTGCGACGCACCGCGCTGGAAATGGGGCAGCGGCCTGGACGTGGACTTCGAATCCACCATGGCACCCGCGCTGCGCGACGGCCTCAAGGCGCTGGGCCACCGCTTCGAGCCCACGGCCGACACCTACCTCGACTTCGGCAGCGGCCAGTTCATCGCGCGCCTGAGCGACGACATGGCCGACGGCTACGTGGCCGCGAGCGACGCGCGGCGCGATGGGCAGGCGGTGGGGTTCTGAGCGCCGCCCTGCAGAGGCGCCGCGCGTCAGTCGGCCTTGATGCCGTTGCGCTTGACCACGTCGGTCCACATCGCGAGTTCGCTGCGGCACAGCGCCGCCAGTTGCTCGGGTGACCCTCCCACCGGCTCCGTGCCGGCCGTGAGGAGCTGCGTCTTCACCTCCGGCATGGCGAGCACCGCGGCGACTTCCCTGTTCAGCTTCGCCAGGATGGGCTTGGGTGTCCCTGCGGGCAGAAAGAGGCCGTACCAGAGTTCGCTGTGAACGCTGGAGAGGCCGGCCTCGGCAAACGTCGGCACGTCGGGAATCTCGGCGAAGCGCGATTTGCCGGTTTGCGCCATCGCCTTGAGGTGGCCGCTCTTGATCAGGCGAACGGCGTTCTCCATCGGAGCGAGCACCACCGTGACGCTGTTCTGCACCACGTCCATGATGGCGCCGGGCACGCCCTTGCTCGGGACGTGCCGCATGCTGGTGCCCAGCACCTGCTGCAGCTGGGCGGTGTAGAGATGGAGGGTCGAGGCCTGCCCCGCCGAAGCGTAGGTGGCGTTGTCGCCCTGCGCCTTCAGATAGCTCACCAACTCCTTCAGGTTGTTCGCCGGCGTCGCGGCGTTCACCACCAGCACCAGGTTCGAGCGGGCGACCTGGATGACCGGATCGAAGTTCCTGATCGGGTCGTAGGGCATCTTGCGCAGCACCGAGTTGATGATGTGCGTGGGCGGCGCCAGCATCATGGTGTAACCGTCGGGCGCGGCGGCGGCGGCCGCGGCGGTGCCGATCTGCCCGCTCGCACCCGGGCGGTTCTCGACGATGACCGGCTGTCCCAGGCGTTGCGAGAGCCGCTCCGACACCATGCGGGCCAGGGTGTCCGTCACGGACCCCGGGCTGTAGGGCACCACCATCTTGAGGGTCTTGGCGGGATAGTTGCCCGCCGTGTCGGCCTGGGCCATCGCCCACGGGGTGGTGGCCGCAGCCAGCAGGCCGATGACCGCGCTGCGTCGGTCGATTCGAGGGATCTTCATGGGGTTTGTCTCCTGGTTTTACCGTCCATCTGCCCGGGCTTGCGCGGGCGCCTAACGCCATCCGTAAATCGACAAGGTGCTCTCTCCCCTTTGGAGCCGCTGGACGAACTCGGCTTCTTCGGCATCGCGTTGCGCTCCTGCGTCCAGGACCTCGCCGGCCATGTGGTGTGGGATGGCGACGACCCCGTCGCCATCACCGACGATCAGGTCGCCGGCGTTCACGACCACGTCGCCGATCAGGATCGGGTGATTGATCCAGCCGACGGCGCCGAAATCCTTGCCCGTCCCCCGGATGCAGAGACCGCGGCTGAACGTGGGCACGCCGATCTCCCGCAGCAGATCGCCATCGCGCACGCAACCGTCGATCACCAGACCAGCCAGGCCTCGGGCCTTGGCCATCGTCGCCATGATCTCGCCCCAATAGCCATGCCCATGGGCACCGCCCGTGAACACCACCATCACATCGCCGGGCTGGACCCGCTCGAGCGCGCGATGCAGCCAGAGGTTGTCCCCCGGCGGGGAATGCACGGTGAGGGCCGATCCCGCGCAGCGGAACCCGGGCGCGAGGGCCTGGATCTGGGCAGGCAGGGCGCCGATCTTGCGCGCGGCCTCGTGCAGGGTGGCCGACGATGCGGCCTGCGCTCGCGCGAGGACGGGCGCCGGCAGCCGGACCGCGTCCCGCGTCGTGGTGGAAGGGTCGTGCCGGTGCATCACGATGTCCTCGTCTGCAACTGGTGGTATCCATGGGCCTTGCGCGCCTCGTCTAGGCGCATGCCACCCCGCACCGCCGCGCGCACGCGCGCCTCGGCCGAGTCGATGGCTTCGGCGGTGTCCAGGACCCGTGCCTCGTGCTCCTTCGGAATGATCACGACGCCATCCGCGTCGCCTTTGACGATGTCGCCAGGGCTCACGCGGGCATCGCCGACATTGACGGGAACGCCCGTGGCCTCGACCTGCACACGGTCCTTGCCGGTGCGCATCCAGTGGTCCTTGGAGAAGACCGGGTAGTTCAGTTCCAGACAGAGCGCGACATCGCGGCAGATGCCGTCGATCACGGTCCCGGCGATGCCCCGCCGATGCGCAATCTCGGTCAGGATGTCGCCCCACACGGTGGCGTTGTCGCGGCCGCCGTTATCCAGAACGATCACGCTGCCCGGGGGCACATCGTCGATGTAGTCTCCGACGGTGCCCGGAGGGCTGCCCGCGGGGCCGTACAGCAGGGTCCACGCCCGGCCGGCCATGCGAAAGGAAGGGTCTCGCGGCTTGACGCGATGGCACTGGCCAACGATGCCCAGCTTGTCGAGGGCGTCACTGAGGGCGGCCGTGTCCAGCCGGGCCGCGCGTTGCACATGGGGATCGTCGTTCATCGCCTGTTCTCCAGCATCTGTTCGTAGTGGCCATTCATCACCTGGCTGATCGGGGTTCCTCCCTGGAGGGCCTTGGCCATGCCGCCCTCGCGCCGCGCGATGGCTTCGGCGGTGTCGAGCACCTCATCGATGCTTGCCGCCGCAATGACGACCACACCACTGCGATCGGCCACCACGTAGTCACCCGGCTGCACCAAGACATTCCCCAGCGCCACCGGCAGCTGAGTGCCCAGCTCGACGACGCGCGACCGGGCCGTCAGGCAGGTCAGGGTGCGGCTGAAGATCGGGAAGCCATAGGCGATGGCTTCGTCCACGTCCCGAAGCGGGCCATCGGCAATGACGCCCTCGACGCCGCGCACCTTGGCGCCCAGCGTGAGCAGCCCGCCCCAGCAGCCGGCCTCGATGCCCGAGCGCTGCTCGACCACGATCACCTGGTCCGGCCCCGAGAGTTCGATGGCGGTGCATCCCAGGTGCCGTGGCTCACCCGGGGGAGGCTGGCCTGGACCGACCTTCATCGTGACGGCGACCCCGGCGATGCGGCCCTGGCCACTGCGCTGCGGGATGCCGGTGACGGCGCCCGCGCGGCCCAGCTTGTCGAGGGCGTCGGACAGCGCGCAGACATCGATGCGCCGCAGGCGCGCCACGCATGCCTTCTGGGTGGTGCTCAGCGTGTTCATAGGCCTGCCGCCTCCCGGAAAGCCTGGCGCACCGACTCGGGCTGGCCGTAGGCAAAGCGGAACCCTTCGTAGTGCTGTCGCCAGATGGGGTGCGCCAGAAGCACCTGCCTCGGAAGGCCCCGCAGGAGGAACTCGCGTTCCGCGATGGGCAGCTGAACCCGGACGTTTTTCGCCGGATCGCGGATGACGCCTTTTGGATCCTCGCCCCGTTCGACCGCCGCGATGTCCTGCTCGAACCGCCGGCGCAGCATCGCGATGCCGCGGTCGCTGAGCCCGAGGGTCTCCTTCGTCCGGTCGGCGATGACCCCCTGGCCCACCCAGGCCACCATGTCCTGGTTGATCACATGACTCGTCACCCAGCGCCCGGTGGCGTCGTCCTTGACCGGGCTGCGCCAGGTTGGCACCGAAGGCTGTGAATACGACTCGACCTCCTGCGGCAGGCGCGTGAAGATCCACGAGATGCTGAGTGTGTTCTCGTCGTCGATCGGCACCCGGTACTCGAAGTGGTCGCCGAGAAAGAACGCGTTGGGCCACAGGCACACCCGGCCGACGGTCCACATCGCATCGGCCTTCGTGGCCTCGCCGCGGATGCGCTTGTAGACCAGTCCGTGGTCGAACTCTTCGAAAGCGACCTCCTTGTGCTCCGCCGAGTAGGGGCCGGTCTGCCCGCTCAGGCGGGTGCTCCAGTTGTTGTGCATCCATTCGAAGTGCACGGGGTCGATGGAGTTCTCCTGGCACTGCAGCCAGTTGCAGGGCACGTCGGACACCACGATCTGGACGAAACCGTTCTCGAAGCTGAAAGGCTCCCAGTCGGGCAGCTCCGGTGCGGGAGCAGGCCCCAGGTAGGCCCACAGAAGCCCGGCCTTCTCCTTCACTGGATAGCCCTGGATGCAAATCCGCCCGCGCTTCGTGATTTCGGGGTTGACGGTGTCCTCGTACGGGCGGCTCACGCACTTGCCCGAGGCATTGAAGGCCCAGCCGTGGTAGCTGCAGCGGATGCCATCGGCCTCGACGAAACCGTAGGAAAGGTCGGCGCGGCGGTGGGCGCAGGCCCGCTCGACCAGGCCATGGTTGCCGCTCAGGTCGCGGTAGAGGACGAGGTCTTCGCCCATCAGCCGCAGCGGCTTGATGGGGTTCTCATCGAGTTCCGACGCACCCGCGATCGGCATCCAGTGCCTTCGCAGCACCTCGCCCATGGGCGTTCCGCGGCCGACCTGCGTCAGCCTGCGGTTCTGTTCTTCATTCATGGCTTCTGTTTCCTTCTTTCACACTCACAAGGACCACGCCACGAAACCCATGCCGCTGCCGGTGCCGGCCGGCGTCCGGTAGCACGGCATGTAGTCCCGCATGTCGATGCGCAGCCCCGCTTCGTTCATCGCCGAAGCCACCGCCATCCAGCTCTTGATCTCGCCGCTGTTCCCGTTGAACCAGCTCTCCGGAATCGACTGGAGCGATGCCGCATCAAACGGGCTCAGGGCCTGGAGGACTTTCTGGTCCAGCGATTCGTCGACCACGAAGTGGCTCAACCCCCCCGAGGCGATGAACACCACACGCGAGGCATCGGGCAGATCGCGCACCGCCCGGGACAACGCCGCGCCGAAGGCGAGCGCCCTCCCCGTTCTGACCTGGTTGGGCGCGACACCCACATTGACAAAGACGGGCACGCTCGGCGGCGGCGCATCGTTCAGGATGCGGCGGTACACGAAACCGAATGCGTGGGGAATGCCGTGCTGTCCATCGGCGGTCGACGGCAGGCGGGCCGATGTCGCCACATCGAAACCCGCGTCGCTCAGGCTGGCCACGATGCGCGTCGCCTGGGCCGCATGACCGGGGTACACCGCCCCCTCCGGTGGACAGTGCCCCACCTCCGCTTCAGCAATGCCGGGCGGCAGCTTGGCCAGCTGCGCCGGGGTCAGGGGAATGTTGAGAATCGACTCGCCGGTGTAAACCAGCAACGCGGGTGACATGTCGTCATGGAAGACCTCCCGCTGGTCGTTGCCCACGACGATCACCCAGTCCGCCCTCATCGCCTTGAACCGTTCCGCCAGCAGGTCCAGTGACGACTGGCATTGCGCGTAGGCGCGCGCCTGCTGCGCTGCCTGCACGGCCATGCCGAATCCCGGCGCTCTGGCGGCGAGCAGCTCATGGTAGTCGTGACGCCGGCCCTGATACCAGTGGTTCGCATTCTTCTGGTCGGCCCCCGCTCGCAGGTGCCAGATCGAAGGCGGCGTGCACAACAGGGGCCCATGGGAGACCGCAATGCCCCCGACGATGTTTGCCATGTCTGGTGTCTCCCGAAGAGGATCTACAGCTTGAAGACCTGCTTCGCGTTGCCACTGAAGATCGCCTGCTTCGCGTCTTCAGAGAGCCAGTCGAAACCCTCGATGAGCGGCTGGATGTCGTCCATCCAGCGCCCGGTCGCGGGGTCTTTCACCGTGCCGACGCCGGGGCGCTCGGCGCCGAAGATGCAGCGCTCGGGGCCGACGGTCTTGATCAGCAGGCGCAAGGCCTCTTCCGAATAGAGCACGGTGTCGAAGTAGAGGCGGCGCAGCGCATCGAGGAACGGCTCGGGTGCCCGACCCGGTCGCAGCGATGGCGCATGGAAGCGCCCGACCTGGTACGGCATCGCGCCACCGCCATGCGACACGACGATGCGCAATCGCGGGAAATCCTTGAACACGCGCGAGTTGCACAGCGCCATGACGGCGATCGTCTCTTCGTTGATGAAGTGGACCGAGTAGCTGTTGCGCTCCGAACGAAAGCCCGCGGAGTGCAGGTAGGCAGGGACGTCGAGCTCGACCAGGCGCTCCCAGAGCGGGTACCAGTACTCGCTGCCGAGATTTGGAACCGCCTGGGTGTCCAGCCCCTCGCTGGGATCGGTGTTCACCATCGCCGCCACCATGCCGAGCTCCTTGACGCAACGGTCCAGCTCCGGCAGGCAGTTCTGGATCGGCTCGCCCCAGGCCTGCGGCAGGCCGCACACCCCCCGGAAGGTGCCCGGCACCAAACGGGCCTGCTGCCCGATCATGCTGTTCACCTCTTCCGTGTACCAGTGAACCAGCTTGGCCGGCCTTTCGCTGTGCATGCTCTGGTAGGGCCGGGGCGAGATCAGCTGCATGTCCGTGCCGAGCTCTTTCAACTGTTCCAGGTGGGACTTCGTGCCGAAGGTCGGCGTGTGAAGGACGGCCAGCATCTCGTCGTCGCTCACCTTCGGAGATCCGCGTCCGTGGTTGCCGCGGTGCGACAGCAACCCGGCCTTCCACACATACAGCGAATCGGGCGCCGTCACGTGCGCGTGTGCATCAATGAGCATGTTTTTTTCCGTGGGCATTGCGGGCGATCGGGACCAACGCGGCACCTCGACCT